>CAYHRV010000007.1:0-17492 GCA_964359165.1 uncultured Elusimicrobia bacterium | reverse complement strand
ATCCTGCTTTTCGCCTACCCGCTCCTTCCCATCGCCTACTGGCGCCTGCGCGTGCGCGGCGACGGCGACCGCATCGGCACCCTCGGCAGGTGGCGCTGGTCCGCCTTCAGCCTGGCCGCCCTGGGCTGTTCTCTGGCGTTCGTCTTGTTTTCGCCTGTCCTGAGGCCCATCTTCCTCGCCGTCGGCCCGAGGGTGGGCACGGCGTTTTTCGCGCTCGTCGGCATCTGCGCGGCCCTCGGACCCATGGTTGCCTTTTGCGCCGTCGCCGCCCTGGAGCTCGGCCGCCGAAACCATCCATGAGCCGGCAGACCCCGACCGCCCGCCTGGCCTCGCTCGACGCTCTGCGGGGCTTCGCCATGTTCTGGATCGTGGGGGCAGACACCCTGGCGCGTTCCCTGCGGGAGTTCAGCGGGAGCGCGCTCGCCGCCGGCCTCTCCGGACAGTTCGACCACTCGGCGTTCGAGGGCTTCACCTTCTTCGACCTCATCTTCCCGCTCTTCCTCTTCATGATGGGAGTCTCCATGGTCTACTCCCTAGACAGAGTCCCTCCGTCGGAAGGGAACGCCGCCGTGGTGGGACGCATCGCGCGCCGCGCGGCTCTGCTCTTCCTGCTCGGCATGTTCGCCGACGGCGGCTTGGCCGCGGAGCGGGGCGAGAACATCCTCTGCGGGGTGCTCCAGAGGCTCGCGCTCTGCTACTTCTTCTCCGGCCTGCTCTACCGCTTCCTGCGCCCCAGGGCGCTTCTGGGGGCCCTGGCCGCCATCCTCGTCGGCTACTGGGTCTGGGTGGATTTGATCCCCATCCCCGGCGTGGGCCGGGTGCTCACCGAGGACATGAACTGGTGCAAGTTCATCGACGAAATGGTCCCGCCCTATTACCAGGGAGACGCGGAGGGCTGGCTGAGCACGCTCCCCGCGATCGCGAGTTGTCTTCTGGGGGTGTTCGCGGGCAAGGCGCTCCAGGGTCAGGTGGGAGGCGAAGGGAAGGTCTTGTGGATGGCGGGGACGGGCGCGCTCTTGACCGCGGCGGGCTTGCTCTGGGGTCTCGAGTTCCCGGTGATCAAGCGGCTCTGGACCTCCTCCTATGTCCTGCTCGCGGGGGGGCTGAGCTTCATCCTGCTGGGGCTTTTCTACTGGCTCGTGGAAATCCGGGGCTGGAAGGTCTGGGCCGAGCCTTTCGTGTGGGTGGGGCTCAACCCGCTGGCCGTCTATCTCGGGAGCGATCTGCTTGGATTCCACGGCATAGCCGAGCGACTGTGCGCGGGATTGTTGCAAGACCCATGGGGGGGAGCGCTCGTTTCGGCGGTCTCGCTCGGGCTGATCTTCCTGGCGTCTCGCTTCCTCCATCAACGGGGGATATATCTTAGGGTTTAAAGACGGCCTTGAAAACGCGCGGCACGCGCAGTGCGCCGCGTGCCTGGAGGAGCAATGGATATCATCTCGAAGATAAGGGAAGCGGCCAAGAAGACCAGACGAAGACTCGTCCTTCCGGAAGGGGACGAGCCCAGGACGATGAAAGCCGCCGGCATCCTCCTGCGCGAAGGCATGGCGGAGCCGGTGCTCCTGGGCGCCGAGGAGCGGGTGCGTGCCGCGGCGCAAAAGGAAGGCGCCGACATCGCCGGCGTGCGCATCGTGGACCCGGAGAAGGACCCCTCCCGAGATAAGTTCATCGAGCGTTATTTCGAGCTGCGCAAGCACAAAGGCATCTCCAAGGACGATGTCGCCAAGCTCCTCTGCGACCCCCTCTATTTCGGCACGATGATGCTCGACGCGGGCGAGGTCGACGGCTTCCTCTCCGGCGCCGTCCACGCCACCGGGGACACCATCCGGCCCGCCTTGCAGATCATCAAGCCGGCCCCCGGGGTGCGCTCCATCTCGAGCTTCTTCATCATGATCGTCCCTGATTGCTCGCTGGGCGAGGGTGGGGTCATGCTCATGGCCGACTGCGCCATCGTCCCGGACCCCCCGGCCGTCAAGCTCGCCTCCATCGCCATCTCCACGGCCAAGATGGCCAAGGCGCTCTGCGGCTTCGAGCCCCGGGTCGCCATGCTCTCCTTCTCCACCAAGGGAAGCGCCGAGCATGAGGTCATCGACAAGGTGCGCGAGGCCGTGCGGGTGGCCAGGGAGAAGGCCCCGGAGCTGGCCATCGACGGGGAGATGCAGGCGGACGCGGCCCTGGTCCCGGAGGTGGGCAAACTCAAGGCTCCCGGCAGTCCGGTGGCGGGGCGGGCCAACGTCCTCATCTTCCCCGACCTGCAGAGCGCGAACATCGGCTACAAGCTCGTCCAGAGGCTGGCCAAGGCGGAGGCCGTGGGCCCGATACTCCAGGGTTTCAACAAGCCGGTCAACGACTTGTCTCGGGGCTGCAGCGTGTCGGACATAGTCACCATGGGAGCGGTCACCTCCCTGCAGGCCGACCCGTCCCTCCGGTGATCGAGGGCTCGACGGCTGCTTAGCGGTATTGATAGAATCGCGGCCTTGCCGATGAAGACCCTGCAGGCCGCTATCATCCTATTTCCCCTGCTCCTGCCGCGCCCGGCCGCGGGCGGGGCTTCCGGGTCGGCGCTCCTGGACGCCGCGGTGTCGGGCATCGAGCACATCTACGAGATGGACTTCGACGCGGCTCGGGCCGCCTTCGAGGGCATCCGCCGCCTGGACCCGGAGCATCCCTTCAGCTATTACGGCGCCGCGGCCGCGACCTGGGTGCGCTACACCTACGGGACCCAGCGCAACGACGCGAGCTTGGAGCGGGGATTCGAGGAGCAGGCCGAGCTCGCGGTCCGCAAGTCGCGGGCCTGGGTCAAGGCGCATCCCCAGGACGCCTACGGCCTGCTCAGCCTAGGCGGCTCCTACGGCCTGAGGAGCCGGCATGCGGTCATGAAGGGCCGCTGGCTCAGGGCCCTGGCCGACGGCCGCAAAGCCATCAAATACACCCGCCTGGCCAACAAGAGGGACCCGGAGCTCTATGACGCGTATCTGGGCATCGGCATGTGGGAGTATTATTCCGACGTCTTCCCCCGTTTCGTGAAGGTCCTGGGCAAGCTCCTGCTCGGCGGGGACAGGCATAAGGGTATCGAGCATCTCCAATTGGCCGCGCAGAAGGGGCGCATGGTGGGCATCGCGGCCCAGCTCATCCTCATCGAGATCCGCATCGAGGACCGCTTCGGCATGCGCGACCCGGCCAAGGCGCTGGCGATGATCCAATCCCTGCGCGGGCGTTTCCCCCGCAGTCCCATCTTCCACCAGATCGAGCAGATCGCGCGCTACGAGAACGGCGACCTCGACGGGGCCTGGGCGCTCACCGAGGACTACCTGCGGCGCATTGAATCCCGTGTCCCGCAGTACAGCGAGGAGGAGAGGCCCCGCATGAACGTGATATTCGGGACCATCGACCTCTCGCGCGGGCGCGCGGCCGCGGCCCGGGACTCTTTCGCCCTGGCCGCCGCCCAGGCCGGCTCCAAAGAGAAGCCCAACCGCTGGGCGCTCTGGGGCATGATCCGCCAGGGCGAAGCCGAGGACGCTCTCGGACGCCGCGAGGAGGCCAAAAAGCTCTACCGAGCCGTTCTGGAGCATGCGGACCTATTCGGCCTGCATGAGACGGCCGAGCGCCTCCTCGCCCATCCCTTCCGCCCCCAGGACGGCATCGGGTTTATTGCTCCGCCTTGACCGCAGGGCTCCTATTCGAGGAGCCCTGCGCGTCCCGTTATATAGGCATCTCTTCCTCGTGTGCCGTGGTTTCAGTTGTATAATCATCCCCGACCCATGATTCCCTTCCAGTTCCGCCGTCTCAAGCTCGTTTTCCTTCTGGCCTTCTTTGCCGCGGCCTGCTCCGGCGCGCGCAAGCGCATGAAAGGCGAAGCCAAACCCGCCGAGGTCCCGGTGCCCTTCGCCGTCCGGGTATCCTCCCATTCCGGCGTGATCCCTCCGCCGTTCACGGTGCATCCCCAGGCCCCGGAGGCGCAGTATCCCGCGGTGTTCTACGTGCGCTTCCAGGAAGTGCTCAGCCGCTATCTGGACGCGCTGTTGAAGGAGAAGGGCCTGGAGAACGCCTACGGCGGCTATTACCGGCGCCAAGGCCGCAACTTCGACCAACTCTGGCAGTCCGCCAAGCGCGGGGCCGACCGCGTCGGACAACTCGTGTCCCTCTACCCCGGCCTCTCCCTGGTCCCGGCGGCTTACCAGACGGTGCGCGGAGCCATCAGCCAGGGCGAGAGCAACCTCAAGCGCGAGCTCTCCAAAGAGGAGCAGATGATCGCGCAAGTCCACAACGACATCCACCTGGCCATCAAGAAGGTCGCGGTGGAGAGCCATGTGCAGGTCATCTCAGACCCCGCGGGCTCCGGACTCCTCTACGTGGACCCGGCTTGGGACCTGACCGACAAGGTCTTCTCCACCCTCGTCCAGGCCAAAGTGGAGGAAGTCTCCAAGCAGCCGGAGGGTGAGGAAGCCGCTCCGGCTCCTTCCAACCCGGCGCCGGAAGGGAAAGAGTGAGCGCAGCAACCTGGGACCCCCGCACCGCCTTTCCCTAGGCCGTTTCCCTCCGCGTCCGGTCCCGTTGGGCCCAACGGTTTCCCTTCCGCGCGCGTTAGAATATCCAGGATTCAGGACAGCATCCTTGGAGGTTCACGTATGCCGCGACGCATCCTCGCCGCCGCCGTTTCCATTTTCATCCTGTTCCCCGCATCCTCCGGTCCGCTCCTGGCCCAGACGGTCTCCCAGAGCGTGTCCGTCGGCGCCGGGCGGGGGGTCGCGCCCGTGCCGGGGTCCATCGGATTCGGGAGTGGGCCCGGGACGGTCGCGCCGGGGCTGAGCACTCTCGCCGGTCCTTCCTTGCCCTCGGCCCTTATCGCGGCCCCGAGATACCAAACCCGCGCCGGCGCGAGCGCCGCCGCGCCTTTCACCGCACCCGCCGTCCCGGCGCGTGTTAATGCCTCTTTCTCGGGCCCCGTCGCGCCCGTGGGGGTCCCGGGGCTTCGGGGCGCCGCTCCCGCGCGGGAGAGCTCCCCCGCGGCGGCGGCCTCCGCCGAGGTCGAAGAAACCTCCCGGGGCGTGTCCGAGGCCGTGGAGGAGGCGGGTCCGGCGCAGAAGGCCGCGCCGGAATCGGCGCACGGCTTGGGTCGTTTCCTGATGAGGCTGCTCACCGGCGCGAGGGAAACCGCCGGCTCGGGTTCCGTGGAAGCCTCGGTCCGGTCCCAGGCGAACGCGCCGCGCAAGACCAAGGTCCGCTCACGCAAAGCGGCGGCAACGGCCAAGGGCTCGGCCGCCACGCTGGCGGCCTCGGTTTCCCCGGCCCAGAGGAAGATGCTCCAGGCGCTCGAGCATGTCGCCTCCCTCTATACGGAGCATTACGCGCCCATCGAATGGAAACAGAAGCAGTTGGGCGTGGATTTTAAGAAAGAGTATCAGAAGGCGCGCGCGAGCATCCTGGCCAAGCCGGGCATCAACGCCCGCGAGTTCCAGGACATCCTGGCCGCTTTCGTGTACGCGACGCGGGACTATCATGTCTCCATCCAATTCTATTCCACCGAGAAGGCGCGCCTGCCCCTGCTCATCCTGGAGGCCGAGGGGCGCTACTACATCGCGAGCATCGACCGCTCCAAGCTCTCCGCCTCCGAGTTCCCCTTCGAGGTCGGCGACGAGGTCGTGGAGTTCGGCGGGAAGCCGACCGGGGCCGTGGTCTCCGAGCTGGCGGATAGGCGTCCTGGAAACGTCCCTACGACCGACCGGCGCATCGCCCAGCTCCATCTCACCAACCGCATCCGCCAGGCCGGGGAATCCGTGCCCCAGGGCCCGGTGACGCTCAAGATCCGGGACAAGGCCGGGTCTCTGCGCGAAGCCGCTCTCCGGTGGGACTATACCCCGGAGAGCGTCCCCTCCGACGCTCCGGTGCGCGAGGGCGGTCTTTCCCCGGAGTCCCTGGACGGCCTTCCCGGGGAGGTGTCTTCCCCGACTCCCGCCAAGGGGATCAAGGGGTTCATCAGCCGCCTGCTTCCGAGCATGGCCCACCCGCTGGCCGGGCTCTTCTCCAAGCGCGCCAAACAGGAGGCCAACGGCTTCATGATCGGGGCGCGGGAAAGCTTCGTCCCCGACCTGGGGGAGATCCTCTGGGAGATATCCAAGGCCTCCCCCATCCGGGCCTACATCTATAAGGATGAGCGGGGGCGAAAGGTCGGCTACATCCGCATCCCTGATTACATGGGAGAGGAACAGCACGCCCAGATATTCGCCAAGATCATCCAGAAATTCGAGAAGGAGACCGAGGCCTTGGTCATCGACCAGGTCAACAACCCGGGCGGAAGCGTCTTCTACATGTACGCCTTGCTCTCTATGCTGGCCGACAAGCCCTTCTCCGTGCCCAAGCACCGCGCGCTCATCGACGAGAGCGACGCCTATTGGGCCGCGGGCGCCATAGAGCAGGCCGCCTCCCAGGGGTTGAGAGCGGAGATGTCCCGGGAGCTCTCGGAAAAACTCGCGGGCTTCAAGCCCGCCCGCTCCCCCATGGAGGGGGTCGTCGAGTACGCGCGCTTCATTCTCTCGGAGCTCAGGGCCGGGCGGCGCCTGACCCAGCCCGTCCACCTCTTCGGCGTGGACTCCATCGAACCCAACGAGGCGGTCCATTACAGCAAGCCGGTAGTCGTGCTCATCAACGAACTGGATTTTTCGGCCGGCGACTTCTTCCCGGCCATACTCCAGGACAATAAACGCGCGACCCTGCTGGGCGTGCGCACGGCGGGCGCGGGAGGCGGGGTCAAGAGCGTCCAGTTCCCCAACCAGCTCGGCATAGCCGACCTCTCCTACACCTGGACATTGGCCGAGAGGCCCGACGGGCGCCCCATCGAGAATCTGGGAGTGACCCCGGAGCGGGAGTATAAGCTCACCGGGGAGGACTTCCGCACCGGGTTCTCCGGATACAAGAGGGCGGTCAACGAAGCGGTCGCCGGCCTCCTGCCGCCGCCGGTCCCGGTCGCTCTCCTGCCCGCTCCCGCCGTTCAAGAAGAGCCGGCCAAGACCGTCCCGGTTCCGGACGGCGGAGCCGCGGAGCCTGGTCCTGTGACAGCCTCGGTTTGGCGCTATCTTTCCGCCCAAGCCATGCGGGTCCTCTCCGCGTTCCACTGACCGATCTACCCCTTGACGGGGGGGGCTTCCCGGTCTAAACTTCAGGGGATGGAACCCCCCCCGAAAAGACCGGGCATATCCCGGTTCACGGACATCCTGGACCTGGCGACCGCCTCCACCATCGTGCTGGGAACCACGGCGTTCTTCGCCTTCGTCTATTTCCTGCCCGAAGCCAAGCCCAAGCCTCCCGGCCAGCCGGAAGGGCAGGCCGAGGAAGCCCCTTCAAGGGCGCGGCCGTCGCTCCCCGCGCCCTCTCGCGCGGCGTTGAACATCTCCAGGACCGAGGGCCCGGCTGCGCCGCCGCGGGAAGCACCGCAAGTCCCTCCTCAGCCGGTCCCGCTGGGCGATTCGGCGTTGGAGCGGTTCGAGGACCAGTCGCGCGCGGCCCAGAGGCATTGGGACAAGGGCATCGTGGCCTATCAGAAGGGCGATTTCGCGCAGGCGCGCAAGGAGTGGACGCTCTGCCTGGAGCTCAAGGGCGACCATTCCGACTGCCGGGCCGGCAGTCGGCGGCTCGATGCCAACGGAGTTGCGCCCCCGCCTCCGGCGCCTGGGCGGCGGCCGGGGGCTTCCGAGGTTGTTCTCAACAAGAAGGACGCGCGCGAGCTCCGCCGCCTTGTGGTATTCTTCGAGAAGGGGAAGGCCGTGGTGGACGCGCGCGCGGCGTCGGTTCTGGACGCGACGGCCAAATTGCTGGAGCTCTATCCGCTCACCCGTCTTCGCGTGGTGGCTTTCGCCGACCGGGAGGAGTCCGACCCGGATTCCCTGGCCAAGCGGCGCGCCGAGGAGGTCCGCAGCGCCCTTCTGAGCCGCCGCCTGAGTCCCCAACGGGTCGTATGTCAGATCCAGGTCGCCGAGCAGGCCGCGTTCCGCGCCGAACTCCATATCGAGAGATGAGCGGATATCCTAGAATAGGCCCATGAAGATCACGCAATGGGGACGGGAGGCGATCTCCGCCCAGGAGATCGTCTTCTCCATCTCCATGGGCACGGTGGCCGTGCTCGGGCGGGAGAACCCGTCCTTCGCTCTCCCCGGGATACTCTGGGTGTTCGCGGCACTGCTCGCCTTTAACCTGGGTTATCACCTTTTTCTGCGCCGCGACGCCTCCTGGGTCGTCCCCCTCGTCTCCATCGCCGTGAACACCGTGCTCATCAGCGCCGCGCTTGCCTATTCCGGAGGCTCCGACTCCTATTTCTGGCCGATGTACCTCCTGCCCATCTTCACCGCCTGCCTCCACCTGGAGGCGCGCCACGCGGTATTCGCGGTCGCCGCCTCGTGCGCGTTCCTCTCCTATTTCTACATCGACCAGTTCTTCTCGGGTCCTGTCTGGTCCTTGGTCGAGCTGGGCGTCAAGCTGGGGGTCCTGGTCCTCTCCGGCGGGGTCACGATGCAGATCGCCGGCCGGGAGAGGAAGACCCGCCGGGCGCTGGAGGCCACGCGCGAGGACCTCGACCGCCTCGCCCAAGCCATCGAGGCGAGCGACCCGTCCGGGGGGCGCGCAGCCTCGCGCGGAAAATTCCTCGACGGGGTGCTCTATGACCTGCACAGCAGGCTCTTGGCGGTGATGGGTTCGGCCGAGGTGCTCCTCGAGCAGGTTCCTTCGGGGTCGGAGCTTCGGCCCGACATCGAGCGCATCGGCTCCTCGGTCCATTCCCTCCATCGGCTGACCTCGGACTTCCTCGACTTGACCCGCTCGGCGGAAAGCCATAAGACCGACGTTTCCTTGGAGAAGGCGCTCGCCCAGGTCGCCGCCCTGCTCGATTTCAAGCTCAAGCACCGCGACCTGACGCTCTCGATGGACCTCCCCAAGGACCTGCCCCCGGTGCACCAGAGCCGCGCCCACCTCCAGGTGGCTCTGCTCGATCTGATGCTCTGGGTCTTGGAGCATACCGCCTCCGGGGGGCGCGTGAGGGTCAAGGCTGGGCATTCGAGGAAGGGCGTGGACCTCACGCTGAGCCTCTCGGCCCGCGTGAGCGCGGAGGCCGGCGACACCTTGGCCGTGCACGCGCAGATACTGGCTCTGCACCAAGCCCAGCTCAAGGCGGTGGAGGCCGGGGACGGCTTGGAGCTGGTCCTGACCTTCAGCCCGCGGGAGCGCAAGGCCTCCGCTAAGGTTTAAGCGCGCTTGGCTTGGATCGCCCGGAGCACCTTCTCCGGCGTGAAGGGCGGTTCGGTGAGCCGCACCCCCACCGCGTCGCAGATGGCGTTGGCGATGGCGGGTTGCGGCCCGTTGATGCCGATCTCCGAGACCGACTTCGCGCCGAAGGGCCCGGACTCCTCGTAGCTCGGGATGAGAAGGGTGCGGATGCTCGGGCAATCGGAGGCCGCGAAGATGCGGTAATGCCGGAAGTCCGCGTTCTGCATCGCCCCGCCCGGGCCGAACTCCATCTCCTCGGTGAGCGCGTAGGATATCCCGTTGAGCACGGCCCCGTCGTTCTGCCCCTCGGCCAAGGAGGGGTTGATGGCCGTGCCGCAGTCCACGGCGGCCACGTAGTCGACCACGCGCACCAGGCCGGTCTCCGTGTCCACCTCCACCTCCGCGAAATGCGCGGCGAAGGGCGGCGGGGAGGACTTGGAGTAATGCGAGGCCGTGCCGATGATCTGGTGCTGGTCGTGATAGTAGAGCGAGGTGTTGGCGACCTCCGAGAGCGCGCAGGCCCGGCCGGACTTCCCCACGGCCTTGCCGCCCTCCAGGCGTATGTCTTCGGGCTTTTCGTCCAATATCTTCGCCGCGACGCGGGTGATCTTTTCCCGGGCGTCGAGCGCCGCCTTCTTGGCCGCGTTGCCCGAGATGTAGGTCGTTGAGGAGGCGTAGGCGCCCACGTCGAAGGGCGTAAGGTCGGTGTCCGATGAGGTGACGATGATGTCGGCCTCCGTGACTCCCAGCACCTCGGCCGCGATCTGGGCGAGCACCGTGTCCGAGCCCGTGCCCAGGTCCGCGGCGCCCACGAGCAGGTTGAAGGACCCGTCCTCGTTCATCTTGATGGAGGCGGCGCCCATGTCCACTTCCGCGATGCCCGAGCCCTGCATGAGGCAGGCGCAGCCCAGACCCCGGCGCTTGGGGCCTTTCTGGTCCTTGTAGAGCTTCTTCTTCTCGTACCAGCCGATGGCGGCAAGACCTTTCTCGATGCCCTCGAAGAGGCCCGAGGAGGTGATGACCTGCTCCACCCCTTCGCGGCCCTCGCCCATGGCCTTGAACACCGGCGAGCCCTCCCCCAGGCGGATGTAGTTCTTCCTGCGCAGCTCGATGGGGTCCATGCCGAGCTTCTCGGCCAGGTCGTCCATGTGGCTCTCCCAGGCGAAGAAGCCCTGGGTGGCCCCGTAGCCGCGGTACGCGCCGGCGATGGGGTGATTGGTGTAGGCGGTCCTGCCGATGAACTTGATGTTCTTGGCCCGGTACATGGGGAGGGTGTGCGAGCCCGCGCACATCATCACGGTCAGCGCGTGCGCTCCGTAGGCTCCGTTGTCGCAGTAGACCTCCATCCAGGCGTCGGTGAGCGTGCCGTCTTTCTTGGCCCCGAGCTTGAGCTTGACCACGGCCGGATGCCGGGTGCGCGAGGAGATGAAGACCTCCTTGCGCGTCATCTCGAGCTTGACCGGCCGCTTGGCCGCCAGGGCGAGCGCGGCGCAGAGCGGCTCGAGGACGATCTCCTGCTTGGAGCCGAAGCCTCCGCCGATGCGGGGCTTGATGACGCGGATGCTCTTGACCGGGAGCTTGAGGGCCATGGCCGTGATGCGGCGCGCGTGGAAGGGCACCTGGGTGGAGGTGCGGATGACGAGCCGGCCGTCCCCGTCGAAATAACAGATCGTGACATGAGGCTCGATGGCGCAATGCTGGGCCCACTGCGTCTTATAGACGCGCTCGAGGACCACCTCCGCCTCGGAGAACCACTCGCTCTCCTTGACCTCCAGGTCGAATTTCGCGCAGATGTTGCGCTTGGCGTCCGGGATGTTCTTGGAGTCCGTCTCGTCGTGGAGGATGGGCGCGCCTTCCTCCATGGCCTGGAGCGTGTCGAAGACCGCGGGCAAGACCTCGTAGGTGACCTTGATCTTGGAGAGGGCCTCCTCGGCCGCCTCCTCGGTCTCGGCCGCGACCGCCGCGACGCGGTCGCCCACGAAGCGCATCTTGTCGTCTAGGACGAGCGTGTCGTAGGGCGAGGGCTCCGGATAGCCCTGTCCCGCGGTGGTGTAGCGCACGCGCGGCAGGTCCTTGTGGGTGAGCACGGCGAACACGCCGGGCACCTTGGCCGCGGCCTTGGTGTCGATGCTCTTGATGCGCGCGTGGGCGTGGGGGCTGTAGAGGACCTTGCCGATGAGCAGGCCCGGGACTTCGATGTCGTCTGTGTACTGCCCGGTGCCGCAGGCCAGCCCCAACGCGTCCACTTTCTGGACGCGGTGGTTGACTGTCCGCAAAGCGTCCACCCCGCGGGGGGACGCTTCGTGCGGGGGGATGGATGCCTTTTCCATCAGCTTTCTCTCCTTTTCGCCGTTCTCATCCGTCCTGCCGCCAGCCTGACTGCTTCGATCTGTTTTATGTAGCCCGTGCACCGGCAGAGGTTGCCGTCCACGGCTCGGCGTATCGCATCGTCGGAAGGCTCCGGCTCCTTGTCGAGCAGGGCTTTGGCGCTCATGATCATCCCCGGGACGCAGAAGCCGCACTGCGTCGCCCCGGTCTCGGCGAAGGCCTTCTGGAGAGGGTGCGGCTCGCGCGGCGTGCCCAGCCCCTCGATGGTCGTGACCTCGCGGCCGTGGGCCTGGGCCGCGAAGAGCAGGCAGGAGAGCGCGGGCTTGCCGTCGAGGAGCACGGTGCAGGCCCCGCAGTCGCCGTTGTCGCAGCCGCGCTTGACGCCCTTGAATCCCTCCCGACGCAAAGCGTCGAGGAGGTAGTCCCCGGGCTTGGCCGAGAATGTCCGCTCCCTGCCGTTGATCCGGGAGCGGACCGTTATCCTGCCGCCCGCGGCCTTGACGGCCTCTCTTTTCGTCTTGGTCATGATGCCCTCTCGAAAGCTTCCAGAAGCGCCCGGCGCACGAGCACGCCGGAGGCCTCCTTGGCGTAGTCCTTGGACACTCCACGCGCGGCCGGGTGGAGCGCGTCGGAGACGACGCGCCCCGCTTCCCGGGCCAAGGCCTCGTCGATCGCCTTGCCCTCCAAGAGCTTCTCGGCCTGCGGGAAACGCAGGGCCTTGGGCGTCACGGCGCCCAGGGCGATGGCGGCCTTGCGGCAGAGCCCGCCCTTCTTCTCCAGCACGACCACGCAGTTGACCACCGCGTCCCAGTCGGAGGGCACGCGGGCCAAGCGGGAGGCCGCTCCGCTCCAGCGCCTGGATTCCGAGGGGATGCGCACCTCGGTGACCAGAGCGCGGGTGCCCATGAGCCGCATGAACTCCGGCTTGATGAGGTCCGAGAAGGGGATCGCTCTCTCCCGGAGCCCGTCATGGTAGGCCACTTGGGCGCCGAAAGCCAGGAAGAGCGGGGGCAGGTTGTTGATGGCGAAGGGCCGGACGATGTTCCCGCCCACCGTGCCCATGGCGCGCGCCGGGGCGCTGGTCCCCAGCCGGGCGGTCTCCACGATCACGCCGCCGGCCCAGCGGCCGAGCACGGGGGAGGCGATGAGGTCCTCGAAGGTGCAGAGCGCGCCGATGCGCAGCCAATTCGAGTCCGCCCGGATGTGGCGCAGGGGCAAGGAGGATACATCCACGACGACCTCGGCGGAGGGCGGAAAGGCGCGCGGCAGGCGCGTCCCTCCGGCCAGCGCGATCGCTTTGCCCCGGCCCTTGGCCAGCAGGCCCGCAGCTTGGCTCACGGTATCCGGATATTGAAATTCTTTTATGGCGGTCGTCATGTCAGCCTCCGGAAATGGGGGGGAATATGTGGAGCACGCTGTTCTCTTTTAATTCCGTTTTATCCAGCGTCGCGCGGTCGAGTATCTCCGAGTCCAGGGTGAGGATGAAATGGTTCTTGGGAAAGCCTTGCTCATCTACGAGCAGGGCCGCCACCTCGGGGCCGCCTTCCTGGGCGATGCTCCGCACGACGTCCCCGGCCGTGCGCGCCTCGATCCACATCTGCGGTTTCTTCAAGCGGTCTTTCAGGGTCGTGTAGAGCTTGACCAGGACTTGGGCCACGCGTCCGATATTATCATTTTGAGCGCGTGGACCCGAAGCGCGACAAACGCTCCGCGTTTCTCGCGCTTCGGGGATAATGGGGGAAGGCCCCTCCGGCTTTCGGGTAGCCCGAAGCCGCCATATTCGCTCCCCCGTCCGTATCCGACCTCCCCGACAATGATTTGGTGAGGGATACCCGAAGGACATGATATTTTCCGTGGTATGATATTCCCTGCGGGATGCACTACAAAGGTCAGTAGACGCTGTAGATTGCTAGGAGAGAATTAATGAGTAAACTTAAGCAGTTGGAAGCGCTTTGCGATCAGATTCATTCCTCGATTGAGAAACCCTGGTTATTTCCAACCAGGGGGGCTGTCCAGGGATTCTTGGGTACAGGCAGTGTGATGTTTGTAGGCGAACGGCCATCAACGGGGAACTTTGGAGGGCCTTCTGATTCATTGCTGTATTCGCTCCTTGAGAAACACGGTGTGGCAGACGCTCACTTGACCGACGTGATAAAGACGCGAGGCAAGGTTGGAGAGCCATACCCGGACATGTATGGGCATCGGGAGGTTTTTGATAGAGAACTCGATATCCTAAAACCCCGAATGATTATCGCGTTTGGCCAGAAGGTTCACGACCTTCTTCGATTTTGCCTTGCTGAAAAAAGAACCCCGATTCGCACTATCTGGCATTATTCGTACACGCGTCGTGGTTCTGATAAGGTGCCTAGATTTGAGGAACAACTTAAGCGTGCGCTACAAAGCGATCTGGCATCCATTTCAGGTGACGCGCACCCGAAGGGTTCCCATAGTGCGCGCGGCCGAGAAACGTTGCCACAGACAATGAAACAGCGGGAGCTTATGCGCGAGTTATTCGCACGGCATGGTGGGAATGAGGATTCTGTGGTCGCCGCATATGCCGTGGCGGAGCGAAGTGGTCGTGTCCAGCGCGTGAGCGATAATCATAAGCTATCCTCTGAAGAGTATGGGATGCGCCTATTCTATGATGGCACGAAGAAAGGCTGGATTTATAAGGCATGACCGATTTGAATGATAAGAGTCATCGCGGAAGTGCGAGCCAATTTTTTGTCGCTGCCGAGTTGTGTCGCAGAGGGCTGGTTGCCAATGTGACCCTCGGAAACTGTCCGAACATCGATGTGCTTTGCACCGACAAATCGGCGGCCCGGTTCGCTCATATCCAAGTTAAGACATTCGTTCCCGGGAACCGGACCTGTGCCGTCGGAGTCAAGGCTGAAAAAGACTTTGGCAAATCATTTTTTTGGGTCCTAGCTGGCATTCCGGAACCCAATCAAGCGCGGCCCTTTGAGTACTACATTATCCCCAGCCAAGATATGGCATGCAATGTTCGGGCACAACATAAGGTCTGGGTGGCCAAACCAGGAATGAAAGGTCAAAAGCATGATTCATCAACGAAAATCAGATCAATCGCGCTTCCCCCAAAAACGAATTACAATGGATGGGATTTGAGCCCATATTTGAATCGGTGGGACCTAATTTTGAACGGGATCAGCGGTGATTAGTCCGGGCCTCATCCGGCGCATGCCTATTACTCAAGGGCGGATGATCTGGTGAGACGAGCGGCCGACAGAAAACCCGGGCGGGGATAAGCCCTTGACAATAAGTAGCTTATAAACTACTATATGGTAGAGACTCCGTGGATATTGAGCCCGTAACCGTTTACTACTACCAGACAAGCTCCGGTCGATGTCCGTTCAGGGACTGGTTCGACTCCTTGGACAAGACGGTCCAGCAAATGGTGGACGCCCGGCTGACGCGGGTTCGCCGCGGGCTATTGGGCCATGCCGAGAATCTGGGCGGCGGGGTTTGGGAATTGAAATTCGATGTCGGTCCCGGCTTTAGGGTTTATTGCGGCAGAGTGGGCGGATCGATCGTCATCCTGCTTCGCGCCGGGCACAAGAAAAGACAGCAAAGCGACATCGATTCCGTCCGCGAGTGCTGGGCGGATTACTTGAGGAGGACGCGCGAATGAAAGCGGCCATCAGCTATCATGACGACCTTCTGCGGCGGCTCAAGGATCCCGAATACGCCGTCGGCTACCTGAATGCCTGCCTCGAAGACCCGGACGAGGGGGCCTTTATGCTCGCCGTCCGCGATGTGGCCCAGGTCCACGGCGGGCTTCGCCAACTCGCCAAAAAGGCCGGCCTCAACAGGGAACACCTGTTTAGAATGCTGTCCAAGACCGGAAACCCGCGGCTCCATAGCTTGCGGCAGCTCATCGAAGCCCTGGGGTTTAAACTGGTCCTTAAGCCGGCGTGACGATGCGTGAATGGCGGAAACCGGTGCCTTCGGCGATGTTCGTGCGGGCATTTGAATGGGGGGAAGAGACATGGAGATAAAAGTTACGACGATCATCACGCTGATGACCTTTACGATCATCGGTTTCCTAGCCCGGCATTATAACAGCAAGCATTATAACGGCAAGGGCAAGGAGAAGTGAGCCTTTGTTGGGAACGGTAGGTGGGAACACGGAGCCGGGAGGGGGCGGGTGGGGAAGCCATGGATCATCGACGACTGCTGGAGGATTGCCTTCGCGCGTGGAACCGGGCGGATGCCGGGGAGGTCGCTTCGTATTACAGCGAGCGGCTCGACTACCGCGACCCCAATGTGCCGGAGGGGATCAAGACGAACGCGGATTTCCAAAGATACTTGAGGGTGCTTTTCCGCAAGTGGCCGGTGAAGGAATGGACTCCCGGCGAGGTGCTTGCGCACGACCTGCCGGGGGCTTTTTCGGTCTGCTACCGCTTCCGCTTCGGCAACGGGAAGCGGGAGGTCCGCGGCTTGGGCATGGACCGCATCGAGTTCGAGGGCGATAAGATACGCCTTAACTGGGTCTATCTCAACGCCGAGGGCTGGGGCATGCGGTTCTCGGGCCATGAATAGAAAAACAGGGCTTGCGCGGCGCGGATAGTTGCTGTATACTATATTATACGATTGTATATAATAGTATACAGTCCACTCTATGAGGCTATCCCGTGCGCTCGATGAGATCCTTGGGCCGCATTCGAAGGTTTCCGTCCTTAGGGTCCTATTCGCTCAGGATGAGCTGAGCGGACGGGAGGTCGCCCGCCGCGCGGGGCTCAGCCCCAGGGCGGCTTCGTTGGCGCTGACCCAGCTTGTCAACGCGGGGATCCTTCGCAAGCGCTCCGTTGGAAGCACCCATCAATTCGCGATCAGCCGCAAGCGATACATCGTTTCCGCCGCGCTGGGAAAGCTGTTCCGGAAAGAAGAGCTTCTGGCAAGCGCGATGGGCCATCGCATCATGAGTTCCATAGGGCGCGAAAAATGCGTTTCCGTGGCTATCTTCGGAAGCTACGCGCGGGGCGAGGCAAGCCCTCGAAGCGATCTCGATGTCCTGGTCCTGCTCGACGATCCGCGCGGCGCGCCCAAGGTGAAGGAGTCCCTGCAGGCGAGCGCAGCGGATTTTTATGACTTATTCGGCGTCCATCTCGCGCCGTATGTGATCGGAGCGGCTGAATTCGCGGACCGGCTGGAGACCGGGGACGAGCTGATCAGATCGATGGTGCGCGAGGCGCGCGTGGTGTCGGGGAAGCCGTTGTCCGAGGCCTTGCTCAATGAGCCCGAAGAAAAGAAGCGCTAGATCGGTCGGCGAACAAGAGGCGCTTTCATATCTTAAGAAGGCCGAGGAATTCTATTTGACGATGGCGGAAGCCTTCCAGAAGGGGCGCTGGAACGCCGCGGGCTTGGCGGGAGTTCATTGCGCCATCTCGGCGACGGATGCCCTGCTTGGGAAGAAGGCGCGAGTCCGTTCTTCCGGTGAGAGCCATATGGAAGCGGTGCGGTTGCTCAAAGAAAACATCGACGACCCCGATGTCGGGACCCAGTCTCAGCGCCTAGGCAGGATCCTCGGTGAAAAAAATCGGGTCGAATACGATAGCCGGGAGTTCCGCGAGGCGGAGGCGGCGGCCGTCGTCAAGGATGTGGGCCGATATTTTGAATGGGTGAAGGGATACTTTCCCGTATGAAACATCTTCGGCCGGGCTCCGAAGGTCGGGGCAGGGTCCTGGTGGGGGGATGATCCGGCGATCCGCGTCGGCGGCCGTCCGCTGCGCATGGGCGGAAGAGGTGGGGGACTTCTACCGGGACTACCATGACCGCGAATGGGGGGTCCCTGTCCATGACGACCGCAAGCACTTCGAATTCCTCATCCTGGAGGGGGCGCAGGCGGGGCTGAGTTGGGCCACCATCTTGAAGCGTCGCGAAGGCTACCGGAA
>CAYHRV010000006.1:0-31934 GCA_964359165.1 uncultured Elusimicrobia bacterium | reverse complement strand
GGGGGTCGTGTTTAATTCCGTACGGCGGCGGCCGGTGGATCGGTCAGGGGGGGGGGGGCATGGGTTTACGCATCGGGGGGCGCGGGCCGGCCGTTCGCCGGGGACGATGGCGCGATGAAGCGGGGGGAGGAGATGGCGGAAGGAAGGCCGGCCGACGCGGAGGCCGCGCCGAAGACCTGACCGGGAAGGCCGGCGTAGCCGGCGGGGGCGAGGCTGGTGAATCCTCCCGCGCCGGGTATAAGGGAAACCGGGCTGGGATTGCCCGCTTGGGAGTGGAGGGTCTGGGCGAATACTATCGCGGCCTGCGGACCCGGGGCAAGGAGGGCCAGTGCCGTCGCCAGGATCAGGGATGTGGTCTTTCTCATTTCCTTAATAAGAGTGTAAGGCTTGGGGGACTCCCTCGGATGGGCCTAAGGGGCGGAAACGGCCTATATAACGGCCTAACCCCATCTAGGCCCCCTGTCCCAAGCACGCAGCGCACATGCGCTGCGCGTCTTCAGGGCCCAAATCCGCCACTAAGCCGTGATTAGTCGGCGGGTGGGCCTGACTCGAACCTCAGCATGCGGGTGCGCGGTCGGCCGAGGTGTCGGCCGCCGCTCGCTGTGGCCCCGGCCCCCACCCCAACGACGCACGGCCCGTGGGCGGAGGGGTCCACCGGACCCCTCCCCCATGTTACGCCCCGCCTTGCCGAGATTCGAGTCACCCCCCGCCGGCATCCACGGCCTGTGGGAAAGTAGGTCTTGACAAAATCGGGGATTCGGGTATAATACTAGTGTACTAGCAAACTAGTACACATGATGATCCGAATCGACGCGTCCTCCCCGGTCCCCATCTACGACCAGATCAAGTCCGGTCTCAAGGGCCTCGTGGCCAAGGGGATACTCAAGCCGGGCGACGCCGCGCCCTCCATCCGCGAGCTCTCCGCCAAGCTCAAGGTCAACCCCAACACCGTGGCGCGGGCTTTCCGGGAACTCTCCGTGGAGGGCTTCTTCGATTCGCGCCGGGGAGAAGGGAGCTTCATCTCCGAGGGCGCCTTGCGGCGCGTCCGGTCCGGCCTCGGCGAATCAAGCTCCGCGCTGGCGGATTCCCTGAGGCTCGCGCGGCGCGCGGGATTGGGCTGGAAGGAAATCGAGGAAGTCGTGGGCGAGATCCGTAAGGAGGAACCATGAATCCCCCCGTTGCGAAACCGGATGGACCCGCGGTGGAAATGACGGGCCTGCGGCGTTCCTTCGGCGGAAAGCAGGTGCTCGACGGGGTCAGCGCGAGCATCGGGCGGGGGCGCGTGGTGGGGCTCTTGGGGCGCAACGGCGAAGGGAAGACCACGCTCCTTCGCATACTCCTGGACATGCTCGCCGCCGATTCGGGGGAGTGCCGCGTGCTGGGGATGAGGCCCGACGGGTCCGGAGACATCCGGGCCCATGTGGGCTATGTCCCGGAACGGCCCGCGTTCCATCCGTTCATGAGCATCGGGGAGGTCCTCTCCTTGAGAGCCGCGCTCTTCCCGTCTTGGGATGCCGGGCGCGCCGAGCCCCTGTGCGGACGCCTGGGGCTGGACCCGGCGTCGCCAGTGCGCGGCGCGAGCAAGGGGACGCTGGGCAAACTTGCCTGGGTCTGCGCCGCCGCGCATGCCCCCTCCCTGTTCTTCCTCGATGAGCCCACCTCGGGTCTCGACGCCCTGGTGCGCGAGGACCTGCTCGACAACCTAGTAGGAGAGCTGCATTCCTCCGGCAAGACCTTCCTCATCACCAACCAC
The DNA here is from genome assembly GCA_964359165.1 of uncultured Elusimicrobia bacterium. GTDB lineage: Bacteria > Elusimicrobiota > Elusimicrobia > UBA1565 > UBA1565 > CAYHRV01. The sequence continues at coordinate 30,181 of CAYHRV010000006.1, read as the reverse complement.
CGCATGGAGGAACTCGCCGGCCTGCTCGACGAGGTCTGGGTGCTCTCCGAAGGGACTTTAAAAGGGATCTACCCCATGGAGAGGCTCCGCCGCGCGCGCCGCGTCGTGGGCAGGCTCAAGGAAGGCTCCCGCATGCCGGAAGGCGTCCAAGTCCTGGACCTGACGATGAATGGGCGGCTCATGGAATGCGCCGTTTTCGAGGAGGACTCCGTGACGAGACTCGCGGAGAGCGGAGCCTTTGAGGGTTTTGACGCCACCCCCCTGGGGGTGGACGGGGCCTTCAAGCTCCTGCTCAGGGGGAAGCCATGATGAGCATGACCGCCTTGGAACTGCGCAAGAACCGCCTGCTCTTCGTCGGCCTCGCGGCGGCGTTCGTCCTCTCCATCCCCTTGGGCGCGTGGATGGGGATCAAGAGCCTTCCCTCGGCCATGGCCGGAGTGCACGCGGCGCTGGCTTTCTGGTGCACGCTGGGCCTGCCGGGCCTGGCCGTACTGCTCGGGGCCTCGGCCGGGGCCGGCCTGCGCTCGGAGCCCATGGCGGAGGCCGAGGCGCTATTGCCTGTCTCCCCGCGCCGAAGGGTGTTCTCCGCCCTGGCCTCTTCTCTTGTGCACGCGGCCCTGCTCTCGGGAGTGGTCCTGCTCGCCGCGTTCCTGCTCGGCCCCGGGCTCTCGACGGACAAGGAGTGGGGCCGTCTTTCCCGGGACCTATTCGAATCCGTCGGCCTCTATCTCAGCCTGCTCGGCTTCGCGCTCATCTTCACCCTGGCCGCCGGACTGCTCTTCTCCTACCTCTTCGGGCACGGGATATTGGGAGGACTCCTCGGCGCCGGTCTGGGCGCGGCGGCCGCGGCGTCGGTCGGCGCGGCCTTCATCCTGCGGCAGTTCTTCCCGGAGTCGGTGGGCTGGGACCGGCTTCCGGAAGCGAGCATGGCCGCGGGAATCGCCTTGGTCTTGGCGGCGCTGGGTTCAGCCGCGCCCGCGGTCGAGTTGAAGCCGGCCCGGGCCTGGACCGCATCGGCCGCCGCGGTGATTCTTTCGACGACGGCCGCGGCCGTGTGCGCCTGCGCGTTCATCCATATGCGGGAGACCGCCGCGCATGCCCGGGAGCTGCTCCGGCCGGAATTCCTGGGGGACTGGGGCGCGGCCCGCTCCGAAGGCTCTTGGGCTCAACGGGTGTTCTTGGAGGACAGGGAAGGGACGATCAGCGCCGTAAGTCCGGAGGGCGCGCGGAGCATCCTCGTCCCGGGTGAAGAGCGGCCGCTGAGGCATCTGCTCGACTGGCCGTATTGGTATCCCAACCGCTCGACGGCCTGGACGCCGGAGGGCGCGTTATGGGCGCTTCGAAGGATCGGCCTGGGAGCGAAGGAGCGATGGGAGCTCCTGCGCGCCGAGCCGGAGGGAGGGCCGCTGCAAAGGTTCGCCATCGCCGGCGAGCGCATGGACCTGAGCCTGGGCTGGCGGGAGGGACGCGTGGTGCTCCTGGGAACCCTCTACGACCGGCCCGGCGGAGGCTGGAGCTATCGCTATGCGCCGGTCCCCGCTCCCGGGATGGAACCGCGATGGAAGCCCGTGCCTTCCTCCCGGGAGCGGGTGTCCGCTCCGCTCCTCGCCGGACTCAACGGCGAGCTGCGCAGGCTCGCGGGCAGGCGAGGGCCGATACCCGCGGCCGGCGGAACCATGGGCTCCAGCGGCTCCCGGGAGTTCGAAAAGGCCCTCGCCGTCCTGCGCCAAGAGGACGCTCGAATCATCCGCCGGCCATTGGTCCTCCATCGCGGGCCGGGGAGCGTCTGGCTCTTCGCCGGTCCGGCGCTGCTTCGCTTGGATGAAACGGGCGCCTTGCTCAAGCGGGTCGAGCTTTCCCGGCGCGTTTTGGATCGGATGGACGACCGTTCCGGCTTCCATGTCGTCGAGAACGGGATATTCCATCATGACGGGAGATTCCTGTATTTCATGGACTGGGAGGGCAACCTCAGGCGCCTTGGCCGAGCCTGAGCGGCGGAGGGCCGCCGTCCGGTACGCCTCCCGCATTGACAAAGCCGGCGCCACCTGCTAAGAATATCTAGAGGCCCTTCGGCTATGATCCATTTCCTCCCCCTCCTCGCGGCACTCCTGGTCCCCGCTCGGGCTCTGGAGAGCGGCGCGCCCGCCGTTCGGGCCGTGGAGAAGGCGTCGGCCGTCTCCGCGGCGCGCCCGCGCGCTCCGGCCGTCCCCAAGGGGTTCCTGCCCCTTCCTCTCGTCGAGCAGGAGACCGACTACAGTTGCGGACCCGCTTCGCTCTTGTCGGTGCTGCGCTACTGGCAGGTGTTCGAGGGGGCCGAGCGCGACCTCTACGGCCCGCTGGATACCACCCCCAAGGACGGCACCGAGCCGCAGAAGCTCGTCGAGGTGGCCGCGCGCTACGGCCTTTCCGCCGAGATGAGGGAGGGCATGAGCGTGTCGGACTTGAGCGCCGCCCTCAAGCGGGGTGATACGGTGATCGTCGATTTCCAGGCTTGGCGCGAAGAGGGAGTTCCGCGGCTCCCATGGGAAGAGGTGTGGGAGGACGGGCACTATTCCGTGCTGGCCGCGATGGACGCGAAGAACGCCTATTTCATGGACCCGGTGGCGGAAGGCGCCTACGCCTACATGCCCTTAGACGAGCTCCCCAAGCGTTGGCACGACTACGAGGACCGCCACGGCACCGTCAACCGCTCCTTTCAACTCGGGGTCATCATCCGGGGGAAGACCCCGATCGAAGCGCCCTCCAAGCCCCCGTCCCGTCCCATCCGGCTTAAATAGCCTCTTTGCTCTTCAAGCGCCCACGCGCGTCTTGAGGTCCTTGACCTGCTGGGGGTCTCCGATGACCACCAAGACTTGGGCCGCCTCCAGGTTGCGCTCCGGGGAAGGGTTGAACTCGTAGCGTCCGGTTTCGCCCTCCCTCAAGGCCAGGACCAGGGCGGCCCCTCCCTGGGAGCCCTTGAGCTCTCCCAGGGGCTTGCCCACGATGGGGGAGTCGTCGGGGATGGGGACTTCCTCGAATCGGATGGCCCTCTGCTTGTCGCGGATCATGTGGTCCATGAAGCCCACGGCCGCCGGGCGGATCATCTCCGAGGCCATGCGCAGTCCTCCGATGAAGCCCGAGCTGACCACGGCGTCGGCGCCGCTGCGCTGAAGCTTATCGCGCACGGAGTCGTCGTGGAGCTCGCTGACGATGCGCAGCATCGGGTTGAGCCCCCGGGCGGAGATGACGGCGAAGACATTGTCGCGGTCGTCGGCCAGGACGCAGAACACGCCGTGGGCGCGATGCACGCCGGCGGATTCGAGCTCCTCGTCGCCCATCGCGTCGCCGCAGATGGCGAGCCAGCCCCGGTCCTGCAGGTGCTTGGCCCGCTCCTCGTCCTTCTCGATGACGACGAAGGGCCGCTCGGTCTTGGAGAGCTCCTCCATGATGATCCGTCCGGTATTGCCCCCCCCGCAGATGATGTAGTGCTTGCGCAGGGCCGCGATCTTGGAAAGCATCTTTCTCCTCCTGAGCACGTCTCGAAGCTCCCCCTCGATGATGAAGGCCGTCAAGGTGGAGAAGGCGTAGCCCACCGCGCCGAGGCCTCCGAAGATGAGGAAGATGGTGAAGACCCGTCCGGCGATGGAAAGGGGGTGCGTCTCGCCGTAGCCCACGGTGGCCACGGTGATGATGGTCATGTAAAGCCCGTCGAAAACGGACCAGCCCTCGATGACCACATACCCCACCGTGCCCACGAGCAGCACGCTGGCCAGGATGAGGATGACGGGGAGGAGCTTCTCCTTGATCTCGGCGAACATCTTGCGATTATAGTTTTTTTGGGCCGACCCTTAGGGAGAGGCGAGCCGAATCCACGGCCCCGCGCAGCCGCTCGAAGGACTTCTCCTCCGAGTGGGTCCGGGCCAGGGCCAGGCGCTTGCCCAGCGAGGCGGTATCCTCCGTGGAATCGAGCGCCCGCGCCTTCGCCGTCCACTCGCCGGGCGTCTTGGCGAAGATCAGGGCGTCGGCCAGTTCGGGGAGGGCCAAGAGCGCGGGCAGGGGGCTGGCCAGGACGGGCCGTCCGGTGGCCAGGCATTCGTAGGTCTTGGCGGGGATGACGCCGCGGTTGTACTCATCGTCGACATAAGGGAGGAGCAGCGCGTCCGCTCCGGCCAAGCGGGCCGGGAGCTCGGAATGCGGGAGCATGCCGGTCAAGCGCACCGAAGGGGGAAGGGGCGGAGGAGCCTCCTTGGCCGGGCCGATGAGCTCCACCTCGAAGCCCGCCCGCGCGAGCGCGGCCACGGGAGCATAGTCGAGGGCGCGCCAGAGCGTGCCGAAATAGACGAGGCGCCGGTGCGGCCCGACGGGCCGCGGGGGCAGGAAGAATGCCTTGCTCGTCCCATGATGGAGTTCGAGTACGTTGGGGTGGAGCCGCCGCTTCTCCTCGAAGAGCGTCCTGGAGGTGGTCAGGACCAGGCCGCAGCGCGAGAGCAAGGCGGCCTCGGTCCCGGCAAGGTCCTTGGGTGCGGAGGGCAGGCCGTAGAAATTGTCTACGCAGTCATAGACCGCGAGGGAAGGTTGAAGGCCCTCGAGCAGGGAGAGCGTGGTCTGCGTCGGGAGATAGGCGAAGACCACGGGCTTGGGGCTCAGTCCATCCTCGCGGAGCATCGCCGCCACGCGGGGCGCGAAGAGGGCGGAGTTCGCCTTGCGAAATAGCGCCCGCGTGGGCGGAAGCACCAGGGGGTTGTAGATGCGCACCCCCGCGGGGAGCGGAGTCCCCCCCCGGCGGCGTCCTCCGCCGGCGATCTTGCCCAGGCGCCTGGCCACGCGGCCGAGGTCGCGCAGTCCCGGCTCTCGGGAGCCGGTGTTCTCCACGAAAAAGACGCGATGCCCGGCCGCGGCCCAGAGCGCGGCGAAGGCGTGATGCCTCTGCCAAGCCGCGTCCCAATCCACGCTCGAGAGGATGACGACGTCGAAGGGCCGTGCTGTCACTGCTTTAGTTTCCAAAAGAAAACGAACGGAGAGGGAGGGATTCGAACCCCCGAGACGACTTTCGCCGTCTAGCGGTTTTCAAGACCGCCGCCTTAAACCACTCGGCCACCTCTCCAAACAAGGTCATGATAACATACGGCTCAGAGGGCCTTCCCGTCCCGGGAAGGCCCTCTGAGGGTGATGTAGTCGTCGGCTTCCTCGTCCTCCGGAGAATAGTTCTCGAACTCATCGACGGCGAAGAGCGCGCGGCCTTGCGCGCAGCCGATGAGGATGGTGTAGACCAGGGTCCGGTCTCCCGCTTGCAGGTAGCCCTGCAGGTCCCCGATAAGGCCTTCGGGGACCGGCATCCAATGGACTTTCTTCCCCTCCGCCAGGGAGATTTCCTGTTTGTATTTTACAAGAGCCTCCGGGTCCCCGACGGACTTCGTCCAGCGCCTCATGAGCTCATAATGACCCGGCGGAGTGGGCCGCAGAGTCCCCTGGTAGACGAGCTCGGCCGAGAAGAGCCGGTCCTTGACCAGATACTTCGCCTTGCTCCCCCGGCACGAACCCTCCGCGTCGGCCTTGGCCAGGGTGCTCAGGGGGTACTGGGAGGGGTCGAACTGGGGCGCCTGGGCCGGAGCTTCCGGCGAGGACTGCTGGGCGTCGGGCGCCGGGGCCTGGGCTCCCCAGGCGGCCAGCGCGCACGCGAGGATCACCCCGCTAAGGTCTCTCATATTCTCCCAGCTCGGCCAAAGCGATGCGCGCGGCGCCGCGGACCGCGGCATCCGCGTCGAGCGCGGCCTTCTTGAGCGCATAGACCGCCCGCGTCCCGCCGAGGCGTCCCAAGGCCATGACCAGGGGCAGGCGGATGGACGCCGGGTCCTTCCCCTCCTCCAGGCGCTTGGCGAGCGAGGCCGAGGCCTTCGCCTCCCCGGCTTTGCCCAGGGCCTGTAGAGCCCCGAAACGCAGAGCGGACTTCTCGTCCTCCACGATGCGCAGGAGGTACTCGAGCCCCTGCTTCTTGCCGAGGCGGACGAGGTAATAGGCGGCCAGCATGCCCTCCGGGTAGGGTTCGGCTACCTCCTCCAGGAATCCCTCCAGCTTGAAGAGCCCGACCTCTTCCCCATGGCGGGCGAGCCCGTAGGCGGCCGCCGCCTGGGCCGCGGGAGAGGCGCTTGCAAGGCCTTCGCGCAGGGCCGAGCGCGCCTTCTCCAGTCCCTTGAATTCCGCCAGAGCCTCGTAGGCCGCCTGTCTCAGCCCGGGGTCCGGACCGCCCAGGTGGCGCAAGATCATGTCCATCGACTGGACATCCCGCATCCGGGAGAGGGCTTCCATGGAGCGCTCGGCCACGAGCGGGTCCTCGTCGATGAGTCCCCGGCGGAGCGCGGGCAGGGCTTTGGGGTCGCCGACCTGGCCCAAGGCTTCGGCGATGCGGGCGCGCAGGGTCTGCAGATGCGCCGGAAGCGAGGCCATGCGAAAGCGCATCTCCATGAGGTATTCCCAGGCGTCCAGGAGGGCCGGCGCGGCCTCCCGGCTGCCGCTGCGCCCCAGGGCGTCCACCACGGCCGAGGAAAGCTCGGGACTGCCGCCGCGTATGTCGAAGAGCTTCAGGAGGGGGGCCGCGGCCCGCTTGCCGGCGCTGCGGCCCAAGGCCCGGACCAGCAGCGGCTTCTCGGCCGCGGAGGATCTTTCGAGTTCCTTGATCAGATCGGAGGTTCCCATGCGCGCTCGGGCCGGGACCGGAGCCAGGAGCAGCCCCGTTCCCAAGAGAATGATGCGGACCATGTTAGGATAGGGGAAGGATAGCAAAACGCAAGGCCCGGGATTCTTGTCCGAATTTGGTATTTTATCACCATGGCGGTATCCCCGAAGGAAGACATCGAGATCCTGCTGGAGGCCGGCAATCTCCTGGCCTCCAAGCTGGATCTGAGCGAACTGCTGACGACGATCATGAAGCTTGCCGCCCGGATCGTGGGCGCGGAGACCGGCAGCCTCTTCCTCGTCGACGAGCGGACGCAGGAGCTTTACTTCCACGTGGCCCTGGGGCTCCCCCCGGAGGTCGCCAAGATACGGCTGAAGATGGGCCAGGGAATCGTCGGGGTCACGGCCCAGGAGGGCAAGCCCCAGATCGTCAACGACGTGTCCAGGGACCCGCGCTGGTCGAAGAAGGTGGACAAGGATTCCGGTTTCGTGACCCGCTCCATCCTGGCGGTCCCCGTCCTGCTCAAAGGCCGGCTCATCGGCGTGGTGGAGGCCATCAACAAGGTCTCGGGCGTCTTCACGCCGAGGGACGTGCGGATATTCGAGGCTTTCGCGGCGCAGTCCGCGGTCGCCATCGACAACGCCCGCCTCTTCGCCTCGCTGACCGACGAGAAGGCCAAGCTCAGCACGCTCTTCGACGAAATGACCGACGCCGCGGTGCTCTGCGACGGGGAGGGGAAAGTCCTGCTCGCCAACGGCGCGGCCCGGAAGTTCTTCCCCGGCGGCGGAGACGAGGGGCTCTCCCTGGAGGAGGCCTTCGCGGGGCTCGAGTTGTCCCCCCCCCTGGGCTCGGTGCTCCATGCGCCGGGCGGGACGGCCGCCTTCGAGGCCGTGCGCAAGGCCCCGCAGCTGCTGGTGCTCTCCGGGACGGCTTCGCGTCTGGAGCATGCCGGAATCTCCGGGACCGGCCCCGTGGGTTCGGCCTGCGTCCTCGTCTTCCGGGACGAGACCGAGGCCCGCAGGGAGGAGGGCCTCAAGCGGTCCTTCCTCTCCCTCATCTCCCACAAGCTCAAGACCCCGCTGGTCTCCATCAACGGCTACGGCCAGCTCTTGGAGGAGGAGTTCCGAGGCAAGGCCGGAGCCGAGATCCACGCGATGGCCGCCCACACCATCTCGGAGCAGGGAGCCAAGCTTTCCGAACTCGTAGACCGCCTCCTCGATTTCACGGTGCTCGAGGGCCTGGATTCCACCGAATACTCCCCCCGTCTTTTCGCCGTGGAGGGTTTCTTGTCCGAGCTCGTCTCGGGGATGGAGCCCTGGCTCAAGTCGCACTCCGGCGAGGCGCGAGTCGAGGGGTGCTCCGGCCTCCAGGCGCACGGGGACCCGGGCCTGCTCAAGGAGGCCGTCCGTTCTCTCATCGAGAACGCGGTCAAGTTCAACCCGGGGGAGTCCCGGCCGGTCTTCCTGGCCGCTGCCCAGGCCCCGGAGGGAGCGGTCGAACTCCGGGTCCGCGACACGGGCCCCGGCATCCCGCCCGAGGAACGGGACAAGATCTTCCAGAAGTTCTATCAGATCGACTCCTCTTTCACCGGACAGGTGGAGGGATGGGGTCTCGGACTGGCGCTCGTCAAGGCGATCGCCCAGAAGCACGGCGGAACGGTGCGGCTGGACTCCGCTCCCGAGAGCGGTTCCACCTTCATCCTCGCCCTTCCGCGCGCGCCGGGAGCGGGGACCTGATGGGGCTCGATCCCATGGTCCTGCGCCCCTCCGACTGGGTCCCCGTCCTCTCCGGCAGCGACCACGCCGAGGCTTTTCTGGAAGAATCGATCGGCGGCTCCATCCATTTCGAGGATGGACGCCTCCAAGAGATGGCCTCCGGGTCCGACCAGGGCGTCGGCTTGCGCTACCTCGTGGCGGAAGACGGAGGATTCCGCACCCTGCACGGCTCCCTCAACAGCCTGCGGCCCGAGGACGCGGCCGCGCTCTCCGGGCGCCTTCTCCACGGAGTCGCCCGCCGCCCTCCGCCGCCCACGGGAGAATTGCTCATCCGCCGCTCCACCGCGCGCCGAGACCCCTTTTCGGTCCCCATGGAGGAGAAGGTCGCGATGCTCGCCCAGGCGGACCGCGCGGTGCGCTCGGAATTCCCCCACATCGTCCAGGTCAGCCTCCTCTACGCGGAGAGGAGGAAGCGCTGCGCGGTGTTCGATTCGGCCGGGGGGCGCCTCTTCTCGGAGAGGGTCTCGGTGATCTTCTCCGTCGGGGTGACGGCGTCCAAGGATGGGCTCCTGCAGACCGGCTACGAGGTGCTCGGCGGCCCCCTGGGCTATGAGCTCCTCGAAGGGCGCGAACCCCTCCGCCTGGCGCGCTGCGCCGCCCGTCTCGCCGTGGCGAAGCTATCGGCGCCCACGGCTCCGGCCGGCGAGATGCCGGTGGTGCTCTCCTCCTCGGCCGGAGGGACTTTCATCCACGAGGCCATCGGCCACTCCCTGGAGGCCGACCATGTCCAGGAGGGCTCCTCCCCGCACTACGCCGGGAAGCTGGGGAAGGCCGTGGCCGGTCTCGGGATGAACGTCATCGACGACCCGACGCTGCCCTTCGCCCGGGGGTCCTATGAATTCGACGACGAGGGGGTGCTCGCCCGGCCGACCCCGATCGTCAAGGACGGGGTGCTGGTCGATTATCTCTACGACCGGGTCACCTCGCTGAGGGACGGCAAACCCTCCAACGGCCATGGCCGCAGGGAATCCTTCCGCCATCGGCCCATCCCCCGCATGTCGAACCTCTACATCGCCCCCGGAACCGACGACCCCGCGGCCATCATCCGCTCCGTGGAGGGTGGGCTTTTCGTGACGCGCATGGGGGGCGGCCAGGTAAACACGGCCACGGGAGAGTTCCTCTTCGGCGTCGACGAGGGCTATTGGATCGAGGGAGGGAAGGTGCGGCATCTGGTCCGGGACGCGAACCTCCTCGGCCTGGGCCCGGAGGTGCTCCTCTCCATCGACCGCCTGGGCTGGGACATCGGCTGGGGCATCGGCACCTGCGGGAAGGAGGGTCAGAGCGTGCCCGTGTCCGACGGCCAGCCTACGCTCCGGATCCCTAAAGTGGTCGTGGGCGGCCGGGAGGTCTCATGAGGGGATTGATATTGGTCCTGGCCGCGGCCGCCGCCGCGCACGGGATGGGGCGCAGGCCGCCGGCGGAAAAGGAGCCGGCGCAACGGGAGGATCGAGCCATGGATGTCTCGCAGATGACGGTCAAGGACGGGGCTTCCGCCTCCTGGCAGGGGGCTTCCTGCGGCGTGAGCAAAGCCGCGTCCCTCAAGGTGGAGAGCGCCGAGGAATGGGAGAAGCTCTGGAAGGACGCCTTCAACCGCGAGGCCCCGGCCGTGGATTTCTCGACGCGTTTCGCCGTGGCCGTGTTCCTGGGGCTCCGCCAGACCGGCGGCTATTCCGTGGAATTCCTCGAGCCCGCGGCGCGAGCCGACACGGCCGTGATACGCTATCGGACGCGCGCTCCCGGCCCGGGCGCCTTCGTCATCCAGGCATTCACGACGCCCTACGCGATCCGGCTCTACAACAAGACCTCCGCGCCGGTGGCAGTGGAGGAGAGCAAGTAGTTGATCCCATCGCGCCGCCGAGGGCTGACCGCCTTGCGCGCGGCGCTCCTGCTTCTCCTCGCGTACGGGGGAAGCTCCGCTCAGGCGGCTTCTTCCATCAGGAAGCGCCGTCCCCGGCCGCCGGAGGCTCCTCGCGTGGAGAGATCCACGGGCTCCGTCGAACGCCGGGGCGCGGCCTCGGTCCAGGAGCCCGCGCGCAGGGCGGGTTGGGTCGTGGCCGGGGCTTCCCTCCTCTTGCGCCCGGCCCGGGGGGGCCCGTCCTTGGAGTTCGGCCTCGGAGAGTGGGAGGAGCCCGGGGAGGAGGGGACCCTCGTGCGCAAACGGATGCAGGGAGACGCGACTCGGGACGGCCGTTTCGCCTGGCATTGGGAGAAGACGGAGGTGCTCCGGCGCGGACGGCAGGATTCCCTCGTGTCCTCCTCCTCCAAGCTCTCCTATCTGGGGACCACCGGCCGAGTCCTATGGACAAGCGAATCGGCGGACGCGCCCGCGGGACTCCCTCCCCTGCTGATGAGCCGGGACGGCGAATCGGCCCTGCTCTTCGAGAGGGAAGGCTCGAGTTGGACCGCGGCCGCGGTGACCTTCATCGGCAACCGGCTGCTGGAGGTGAGGGGACCGGCCAGGATATCGCGCGCGGAACTGACCCCCGAGGGGAGTTTCGCCCTGCTGGTCTGGGGACCGTATGATAAGCCGCTGGTCTACACCGTCCTCGACCTCCAACGGCGCGCGCGCAAGGACATCCCCGCCTCCGAGCTTCCCCCGGGCGAGTCGGCCCTCTCCGCGCAGGGGACGCTGAGCGTGGAGGGTAAGGAGGTGTTCCGTTGGTGAGTCCTGCGGCCTGCCTTTGGCTGCTCTGCGCAGGCGCGGCTTTCGCCGCGCAGGCGCCGGAGGTGCGTCCGACCGCCGCCTCCGGAGAGGAGGACGACTCCCTGCGCCGTCTGGCGCGGACGCTTCGCGGCGATCCGGAGGCGTCCGATCGGGTGGCCGAGAGGATATTCCGTTCCCGCATCGCCGAGGATTTGGCGAACTCCCCGGACCCCGAGCTCGGCCTGGCGAAGATACGGCAGTGGGTGAAGAAGAACCCGGAGGACGCGGCCGCGCTCGCCCTGGGCTTCGCCAAGGACGACGCCCAGGGGACCCACGACTTCGAGGACTCTCTCTTCAGGGGAGTCAACAGGCTCTTCGAGGTCAATCCCGACTTCAATCGGGGGATATTCGGAAAGCTCAAGCTGGCCGGAGCCGAGTCGCAGGCCGCGATGCGCGACGACGGCCTCGACGACGACGAACGGACGGAGCTGCTCAGGAAATTCTTCGAGGGAGGCGCGCCGGCGTCCGAAAAAGTCGGCTCTCCGGGCTCCCAGGGAGGCCCGAGCGGAGGACTTGGCGCGGCCTCTGCCGGGAGCGGGTCCTACGACCGCTTGAGCGCGGCCAATGTCTCGGGCTACTCTCCGCAGGTCCAGGCCTGGCAGAGCGAGATGAACCGCTCTCTCGTGCCCGGCGCGCCCCGGCTGGTGGAGACGGGCCGCCTCGACCATGCGACGCTGAGGCATCCCGTCTACGCCCTCGATCATGACATCCGCAAGCTGGAGTCCTCCTTCCGTGCCCAGCGCGCCTCGGCGCAGGCGCGCTCCCTGGGTCAAGAGGCCCGCTTGCGCGCGGGGGATCTTGCCGATGAGAAGGTCCAGGCGGAGCTCGACAGATCGGCGGGCGGCAAGGATTTCCTTCGCCACGCCGCCAGGCGCAGGAAGGCCCTGGCGGCCGCCTCGAAGGCGCGGGATATCTTCTCCGCCCGGGCCGATGAGGCGAAGGAGGCTTCCCGCGTCACGGCGGCCCTGGTCAAGGAGCTTTCAAGACTGCGGCGCGAAGCCGCGCGACGCATCGCGGCCGCCGCCGCGCTCGAGGAGATGGACCTGCTGGAAGGAGCGGGTCCGGTCCTCTCCCCCCGCCTTCGGGAGACGATCGCCAGGACGCCGGTGGAGGAAGGCCTGCGCGTGCGCTACCTTCTGCGCGGGGAGGGGCTCGAGCGCGCGCGCCAAGAAACGCTCGGGCGGCTCGCGCAGGGCCTCGAGCTTCTTGAATCCTCCGGCGAGCAGGAAAAGCTTGATGAAGCAGGCCGCGCTCTTGGCGCGGCCCGCATAGAGGCTCGCGGACTCCTGCGCCTGATGGAAGAATACTCCCTTGTTCCGGAGCGCCTCTCGGCGCTGGGGCCGGCCCCGAGCGGATTCAAGGACCGTATAAAGGCTCGCTTGGCTCGTTTTCTCCCGAACGCGCGCTTCGCGCGGGCGTGGAGGGAGCAAGGGGAGGAGCGCCGCTCCCTGGAGGAAGCCTTTCGCCGCGTCGCCGCATCGGCGAGGTGAACATGAAAGGCATCCGATGGTTGGCCCTGATGGGCGGCGGGTTCTTGTTGGCTGGGACGGGCTCGATCGCGCGCAACCTATTGACGCCTTGGCGGCTGGTTTCGGGGGAGGTCCTGCGGGCGGAGCTTGTCTACAGCAAGGACGGCTCGGACCCCGATGACGTTGCCTCCCAGGTCCAAGTCGAATATCGATACCGCTGCGAGGGGCGAGGCTACACCGGCTTTTACCGGTCGGTTCTTTCGAGCGGCGAGTTTTTTAAGCGTCGATTTGTCGAGCGCCACCGTTCCGGCGATCCAGTCTCGATCCGCGTGGACCCGTCCGATCCCGCCCGCAGCCGGCTCAAAATCGGTTTCTTCCGGGAGAACGAACTGGGTCTGGGTCTGAGCATCATCGGAGTTTTCTTCCTGCTCCTATTCGCCCGCTTATAATGGATTCTTAACGCCCCTCGGGGGTATCGTGGGGGCATGGCCGAACGGCTCAAGCGGCTTCTGCTGGGCGGACCGCGCGATATCCGGGATCCCGACGTCTTCCACAAGATCTCGCTGGCCGCCTTCCTAGCCTGGGTGGGTCTGGGAGCGGACGGACTCTCCTCCTCGGCCTACGGGCCCGACGAGGCCTACCGCGCGCTGGGCGCGCACACGCACCTGGCCCTGATCCTTGTCGTCATGACGGCGGTGACGATCTTCGTCATCTCCTTCGCCTATTCGAATCTCATCGAGCACTTCCCGGGCGGCGGCGGCGGCTACCTGGTCGCCACCAAACTGCTGGGAGAAAAAGCGGGCGTCGTATCCGGCTGCGCCTTGCTCGTCGATTACGTCCTGACCATCTCGGTGTCCGTCGCGTCCGCCTGCGACGCGATGTACTCCTTCCTGCCTCCGCATTGGGCGGGCACGAAGCTGCTCGCGGCGGGCTTGGCCTTGCTCCTTCTGCTCGTGCTGAACCTGCGCGGGGTGAAGGAATCGGTCACTATCCTCGCACCGATCTTCCTTTTCTTCGTCTTCTCCCACGTCGCCATGATCCTCTACGCCGTGGGCAGCCATCTGAGCGGCCTGCCCGAGGTGTTCAAGGGCGCCTCGACGGACATGAGCGCCTCCATCGGCGCGCTGGGACTGGCGCCCGTCGCGCTCATCCTCCTGCGCGCGTACTCGATGGGCGGGGGCACCTACACCGGCATCGAGGCGGTCTCCAACGGCGTCGCCATGCTGCGCGAGCCGCGCGTGCAGACGGGCAAGCGCACGATGCTCCTGATGTCCGTCTCCCTGGCCTTCACGGCCGGCGGCATACTGCTGGGCTACCTGCTCGTCAACGCCTCGCCCCAGGCGGGCAGGACCATGAACGCCGTCCTGCTCGAGAATCTCTACGGCGGCTGGGGAGCGGCCGGCCGCGTGCTCATCGTGCTGACCCTCTTCTCGGAGGCGGCCTTGCTCATCGTCGCCGCGCAGGCGGGCTTCCTCGACGGGCCCCGGGTACTCTCCAACATGGCTCTGGACTCCTGGGTGCCGCACAGCTTCTCGCGGCTCTCGGACCGCCTCGTCACGCAGAACGGCGTCTTCCTGATGGGCGCGGCGGCGATGGCCACCCTGATTTACACGAAGGGCGACATCACCACGCTCGTCGTCATGTACTCGATCAACGTCTTCCTCACCTTCTCCCTGACGGAGCTCGGAATGTCGAAGTACTGGATCGGCCGCCGAGCGGTCGATCCCCGGTGGCGCGGCCAACTGGCCATCAACGGCGTTGGTCTGGTGATGTGCGTCTGCATCCTGGGGATCACGCTCTACGAGAAGTTCCTGGAGGGCGGCTGGGTGACCGCCCTCATCACGACGCTGACCATCGCGCTGTGCTTCCGGGTGCGCCGCCACTATCGCATGGTGGGCGAGAGCCTGCGCGGGTTCGACAAGCTTCTCGAGGGCTCGCCGCTCCTTGGGGAGAAGGCCGGGGCGTCCCGGCTCTCCCCGAAGGCCCCGACCGCCGTGCTCACGGTGTCGAGTTTCTCGGGGTACGGCCTGCACCATCTCCTGGCTATCCAGCGCCTGCTTCCGGGCTACTTCAAGAACTTCATCTTCGTCTCGGTCGGCGTGCTCGACTCCGGGAACTTCAAGGGCGGCGAGGCCGTCGGGCGGCTCGAGGCGCAGATGCGGGCCCACCTGGCCGATTACGTCGCCTGGAGCCGCCAGCACGGCCTCGAGGCCGATTCGCGCTTCAGGCTCGGCACCGAGACGATCGACACCCTGGAGGAGGCCATCATCGAGCTCTCCCGCGAGTTCCCGCGCATGATCGTATTCACCGGGAAGCTCATCTTTCGGGAGCAGCGGTGGTATCAGTCGATCCTCCATAACGAGACGGCCTCCGCGCTCCAGCGGCGCCTGCAGTTCAACGGCGTGCAGGTGGTCGTCCTGCCCGTGAGAGTGTACTGACCTGCGACTGTGATACGATAGGCCCATGTCCGGATCCCCGCGAGAGTACAGCCTCTCCTTGGCGGCGGCCGCCCTTTGCACGGCGGCCTGCTTCGCGCTCTTCTCGGTTTCCTCTCTCACCGACCTCGTCATGGTCTACCTGGTCGGGACCCTGGCCGTCGCCTTGCGCGGCCGGCGCGGTCCGGCCCTGCTCTCCTCCCTGCTCGGCGTTCTGTGCTTCGACTACTTCTTCGTGCCGCCGCGCTTCACCCTGCACGTGGAGCACCCGCAGTATCTGGTCACATTCGCCGTCATGTTCGCGGTGGCCCTGCTCATCAGCCACCTCGCCCTGCGCGTGCGGGCTCAGGCGGAGGCGGCCAAGCGCGCCGAGGTCGTGGCGGAGACCGAGCGCCTGCGCAGTTCCCTGCTCAGTGCCGTGTCTCACGAGCTTCGCACGCCGCTGGCCGCCATCCTGGGCTCGGCGGACGCTTTGCTCCAGGCGGCTGGAGGCGCGATGGATCCCTCGCGCGACCTCCTCGTCAACATCCGCGACGAGGCCGACCGGCTGACGCGCCTGGTCCATAATCTCATCGAGACCACGCGTCTGGAGGCCGGCGCGAGCCTCAACGGGGAGCCCTATTCGGTCGAGGAGGTGGTCGGCACGGCGCTCGAGCGCGCCGACAGGCTGCTCGCGGGCCGGCGCGTGGAAACGGACATCCCCGAGAATCTTCCGCTCTCGTTCATGGATCCGGTCCTCATGGAGCTGGTGTTCGTGAACCTAATCGAGAACGCGGTGCGCCACGCGCCGGACGCGGCGATCGAGATACAGGCGCGCGAGCGCATGGACGCCCTCGAGGTCTCGGTGGCCGATCGGGGGCCGGGTCTCAAGCCCGAGGACCTCGAGCGCGTCTTCGAGAAATTCTACAGGTCGAGCGCGGCCCCCGGCGCCGGGCTGGGGCTTGCGATCTGCAAGGCGGTCGTCGAGGCGCACGGCGGGACCATCCGCGCCGAGAACCGGCCCGGCGGCGGGGCGGTCTTCCGTCTGACCCTGCCCCGGGGGAGGAGCGCTTGAGCGAGCGCCCCGCCACCGTCCTCGTCGTAGACGACGAACGCGCGATCCTGCGGTTCCTACGGCCCGCGCTGGAAGCGAACGCGTTCACCGTGCTGGAGGCGTGCGACGGGAAGTCCGCGCTGGAGGCCGCCGTGGCCAAGAAGCCTGACCTCATCCTGCTCGACCTGAGCCTGCCCGACATGGACGGCATCGAGGTGTTGAAACGCCTGAGGGAGTGGAGCTCGGCCCCCATTATCGTGGTCTCCGCCCGCGGCCGGGAATCCGACAAGATCCTGGGCCTCGACGGCGGCGCCGACGACTATCTGACCAAGCCCTTCGGCGTGGAAGAGTTGCTGGCCCGCATCCGCGTCGCCTTGCGCCGCGTCGAGCGCCTCGCCCGCGATCCGGAGCCGGTGTACGAGCACGGCGACCTGAAGATCGACCTGACCGTGCGCCGCGTCTGGCTCGCCAAAAAAGAGGTGCGCCTCTCTCCGCTCCAGTACACCTTGCTCGCGGCCTTGGTCCGCAGCGCGGGGCGCGTCGTGGGGCAGAAGCAGCTGCACAAGGAGATCTGGCCGGAGGGCGAGAGCACGCCCGAGTCGCTGCGCATACTCGTCCACCAGACGCGCCATCGCATCGAGAGAGAGCCCGTCCGACCGCGGCACTTGAAGACCGAGCCCGGCGTCGGCTACCGCCTCGAAGCCCCCGACGAATAACGCCGTATTAACGGTCCGGCAATGGAATGTCAACGGCGCACGAGGCTAACATGGGGGCATGGAGTCCCCGCCCGATGAGCATCGGATACTGGCCTGCCTCCCCCCCGACGAGCGGCAGGCCGCGGCCGTGTGGGCCGAGGCGGCTCGCCTGGCCGGAGAACTGAACGCCAGGCTCAGCGTCATCCACCTCTACCCCGCCGGCTGGACCGGACCCGTAAGAACGCATCCGAGCGCCTGGCAGCTGAAGACCGACGAACCCATGGAGGCGGTGGGCCGCTTCGCGGCGCGCAACCGCATCACGCACGTCGTATTCGCCGGACGAGAGAGGACCGCTGGAGGGTAAGACTACCCCAGCCGTTCGTGGGGCTTGCCGAGGAGCAGATAGGCCAGGCCGCTGAGGAGTACGGCCGCCGTGGTGACGAGCATGGCGTAGTTCACCCACCACGGTTCCCCCGGCGAGCGCGGCCAGAGCATGTTGAGGATCGCTCCCGTTCCGTAGAGAAAGGCCGCGCCGTTGACCGGCCAGCCCCAGGCTCCGAGACGGAAGGCGCCCGCCGGCTTCCAGCCTCGCGCACGGGCGACCAGGGCCGAGGCCACCACGATCTGGAAGGCAATGTAGATGCCGATGGCGGCGAAGCTGATGATGGTGTTGACGGCGTCCTGGAGCCGGTGTCCCAGCGAGGCGATGAGGGCGGGCACCACGCCGGTGACGACGAGCGCCGCCGCGGGGACCTTGGTGTTCGGCGAGAGGCGGCCGAGCAAGGAACTCCCGAAGATCATCTTATCTCGCGCGAAGGAGTAGAGGAGCCGGCTCGCCGCGGCTTGCAGGCTCAGGAGGCAGGAGAGGAAGGAGACCATCACGACCGCCAGGACGGCGCGGAACCCGGCCGTTCCCAGAGCGGCCTTGAGCGTGGCCCCCACCGGGTCCGCTTCGGCTCCGGACACGGCCGCGGGCAGGTCGGGCAGGGAGAGGAGGAGCGCCAGGCAGACGAAGGACGCCGCGCCGCCGCCGACATAAATGGTCATGCGCATCGAGCGCGGGATGGCGGAGGCGGCGTCGGGGGTCTCCTCAGCCACGTCGCCGCAGGCCTCGAAGCCGTAGTAGCAGAACATGGCCGCCACCGAGGAGGCCAGGAAGGCCGGCAGGTAGTCGGCGCCCGAGCCGAAGGAACCCGTGTCGAAGAGGATGGAGAGCGGCTGGCGGCGCGCGGCGAGGAGAAGATACCCCCCCACCAGGACGGCGCCCGCGAGTTCGCAGAGGAAGCCGAAGAGCGCCACCCGCGCCAGGAGGCGCGTGCCGCTGAGGTTGAGCGCGGTGGTCAGCGCGATCATGGCGACCGCCGTCCAGATCGCGCCGGAATTCGAGAAGGTCAGGCCCAGGAGCTGGGCCAGGAACGGCGAACCGCCCACGGCCACGGCGGCCACCGTCGTGAAAAGCGCCCACCCGTAGACCCAGGCCGCCAGCCAGGCGGTGCGCTTGCCGACTAAGCGGAGCGTCCAGGGGTAGAGCCCCCCCGAGATGGGATACTGCGACACCACTTCTCCGAAGACCAGGCAGACCAGGAGCTGGCCCAGACCCACCAGGATGTAGTTCCAGAACATCGGGGGTCCGCCGGCCTTGAGCGCCATGGCGAAGACCGAGTAGACGCCCACCACCGGCGAGAGGTAGGTGAAGCCCAGGGAGAAATTCTCCCAGAAGCTCATGGTGCGTTCGAAACCCGAGGAGAGCCCGAGGCTCTTGAGTTGTTCGGCGTCCGCGTCCCGCGTCGTCGGGTCGGGCATGGAGGGCGATTATAGCAGGCGCAGAGCCTTTTCCGCCGCGGCGATGCCGTTGAAGGCGGCGTACGCCAGGTCCGATATCTCGCCCGCGCTGTCGGAGGCTCCGAAGAATACCGGGGGGAAGTCCGCCGACGCCGCGGGCTGGAGGCGCGTGAGGCCGCCGGGGACGGCCATGGGCATGGCGTGCCCGCGCCGGAACACGCGCACCTCCCGCAGGCTTTGCTCCGCGTCCGGGACCATGGAGCAGAACTCCGCGGCCGCGGCCTCGGCGCGCTCGAGGGTCGCCCCGTCGTCGAGCAGGGTATGGCGCTGGGACCCGTCCAAGGGACAATAGACGGTGATGACCTGCCTGCGTCCGGGCTTGCCTTCGCGGCCCACCCGGACGAAATCCGCGGGGATGAAGTCGGTGAAGGAGCGCGCCCCGACCGGGTAGTTGTCATAGGCCCGGCTCCAGACGGCCCGCTCGAAGCAGAGGTTCACCATGAGATAGGGGGCGTAGCGCATCGCGCCCATGGCCGCGGACTGCGCCTCGGGGAGCCCCTCGACCAAACGGCGGGCAATGAATTTCGGGGCGGCCATCACCACCGCCTTGGCCCGGGCCGTCCGGGCGCTCCCATCCTCGAACCAGCTCACCAGCGCTCCCCTGGGGCCGCGGCGCACCCGATAGACCGCGGCGCCGGTCCGGATGCGGCGTTTGTCCGAGTCCGGGAGCTGATCATAGATGCGCTTGGCGCCCACCCCCATCCCCCCCTCGAAGCTGTAGCGTTTGTCCTTGGGCCAGTCGCGGGCGCACATCAAGCCGGCGTAGGCGGAGGTGTCGCCCGTCTTGGCTCCCCAGTTGGAAGGGCCGAAGCAGTCCCAGAAGGCCGCCAACTGCGGCGGGTAGTCCTTGAGGGCCGATGCGAAGGTCATCGAATCGAGCCGCGCTTTCTCCCCCTCCAGGTCGAGGCGCTGGATATCGGAGGCGAACCTCTTGAACCCGTCCCTGACCGGCCGCGGGTAGGGCAGCTTGTCGAGGGCGGGGTTGTCGGGCCGGCCGTTCCAGAAGTCGTCGATCCAGACGCCCTCGAAGCGCGCGGCGTCGTAGCCCGAGATGGGCAGGAGCTCGAACTTCCAGCGTTTGAAGAGCCGCTCCACCTCGGGGGTGAAGAGACTGCACCACGCCGCCCCGGTGCCGTAGCGGAGCCCCTCCCATTCCTCGAACGTGCAGTTTCCGCCGACCGCGGGCTCTTTTTCAAGCAGGAGGAAGTCCGTTCCGGCCAGGCGGTCGGCTGCGGCCAGGCCGCTGGGTCCCCCGCCCACGACGATGACGCCGCAGTCCAGCGAGGGAGCCGGGTCCGGTAGGGATATGCCGTCGCGGACGTCGTGGCAGAGGGAGAAGCCCTCCGAGCCCAGCCGGGGAGGCGGGACGCCGCGCCCTTTCTCCAGTGCGGCCCGAAGCGGCTCCGGGATGCAGGCGGCCGCCGTTCCGGCGATGACCCAGCGGATGAAGGACCGGCGGCTCAGCCGAGAGCGCATGCTCAGCGGATCAGGGTCGTCTTGGCCTTGTCCGAGAAGTAGG
This sequence comes from uncultured Elusimicrobia bacterium, assembly GCA_964359165.1. GTDB lineage: Bacteria > Elusimicrobiota > Elusimicrobia > UBA1565 > UBA1565 > CAYHRV01. The sequence goes on along the minus strand of CAYHRV010000006.1, from coordinate 10,057 downwards.
GGAGCAGGGCCTTGATCTTGGGCACCACGACCTCCGCCACCCGCTCGCCCGCGTCGACGAGCTCCTTGCCCCGGTGAAACTCGGTCCAGGAGAACCGAGAGAGATCGGGGTGTATCGCCACGTGCGCGAGCGCGCTGCGCGAGCGGGCGATCTCGTATTCCATCGTGTAGATCATCTGGAAGAATATCTGCCCCAGGTGGGGCGCCTTGAGCGCGTCGGGGAGGGTGAGGTCCTTGAGCTGCTGGAGGCCCGGGATGCCCATGGGGCCCAGGGGGTGGCGCGCGTCGCGTCGCGCCTTGAGGGCGCTCTTGCGGTCCCCGGCCGGGAGCGTCAGGTTCACCGAGATCAGCAGGTCCGCCCCCATCTGGCTGACGAGCTGGATGGGCACGGGGTCTACGAGTCCGCCGTCGACGAGGAAGCGTCCCTGGTAATGGAAGGGCGCGAAGATGAGCGGGATGCCGCAGGAGGCCCGGATGGCCTCGGCCACCCGGCCGTCCTTGAACACCACTTCCTCGCCCGTCTCGATGTCGGTGGCCACGCAGGCGTAAGGCAGCTCCAGGTCGTGGAACTCCTTCGTGCCGAAATAGGAGCGGATGAAGCGGTAGAGCGTGGTGCCCGCGAAGACCCCGGAACGGGGCAGGGTGAGGTCCCAGAAGAGGTTCTCGTAGACCCAGGCCTTGTCGACATGGGTCACGAGGTCCTCGATCTCCTCGGGCTCCATGCCCAGGGCGGTGAGTCCGCCGATGAGCGAGCCGATGGAGGTGCCGGCCACGATGTCGACGGGGAGGTTCTCCCGCTTGAGGCACTTGAGTATGCCGACCAGGGAGAAGCCCAGAGCCGCGCCCGTCCCCATGGCCAAGCCGACGCGCAGGCGGCCGAAGCGGCGGGCCAGGCGGTCGATCGCCCGGACGGAACGGGGGTGGCGTTCCATGGCGCGCAGGGGGTTGTCGCCGGCCTTGAAGCGCTCGGCGATCTCCCCCGCCCAGGGGATGCGCGTCCATTCCCCCGAGGGGGCGAGGGTGAACTCGGGAGGGATCTCGTCGCCGAGCCAGACCGAGGTCAGGCGCTTGGGCTCCGGGGAGAAGGCCCGTAGACGAGTCTCAATGTCGGTGAACACCCCCTTGCGCGAGGGACAGCCCGCGAGGATCCATTGGTCCGCCTCGTAGAGCACGGAGCGCTCCACGTCCCCGAAGGCCGCGTCCAGGGAGACGAGGACGATGTCGTTGTTGTCGCGCAAGAGGTTCATGAGGAGGAAGATGCTGCGGTAGAGCCTTCCTCCCAGGGCCGAGGGCGCCAGGGTGACGAGGCCCAGGCCCGAGGGGTGGACCTGCACCAGCCGCCCCAGCAGCGCCGGGTGGCGGAGGTCTTCCTCGCGGAGCATCGACTCGGTGACGGCCAGGGGCTTGAGCCCCAGGGCCTTGGCCGCGGCCGAGCCGCCCTCCTCGTGCATCTCGACGAGGAGCACCCGCCGCCGGGTCTGCTCCGAGAGGGCGTGCGCCAAGCGAACGGCGAATACCGTGCGGTCGAGGGGATCGAGGGCCGAGAGGAGCACCAGGATCTGGGGCGGGAGCGTGCGCGAACCCTGCTCGCGCGCGCGGGGGTCGGCCGCGAACCGAGCCGAGAGCGTCCGGGAGAGGTGCAGGAGCAAGGACGGCTTCTCGCGCACGATGCGGGCGAAGTCTTTTTTCGAGAGGACCAGGAACTCGGAGGTGGTCTCGAGCAGGGCCGTGTGGGGGCAGGACTCGCCCGTGAGCAGAGCCAGCTCCCCGGCGGCGTCGCCCGGGCCTAGGTGCGCGGCGACCGTCTTCTGCCCCTGCCGTTCGATGACCAGGTGCACCTGCCCGGAGGTGATGAGATAGAAGCTGTCCCCGTGGTCGCCCTGGTGGAAGAGGATGGCGCCGCGCGGCAGGGAGAGGGCCTTGAGCCGCTCGGCTACCGCGCGGAGGTCCTCGCCGGTCAGGTCCTTGAAGAGGGGGATCCGCTTAAGGAACGGGATCCATTCCGGAATCTCCTCGGGGTTCACCGGGCTCTCGGCGAAGTCCGCGGCGCGGTTTTGATATAATCCCTCTCCCTGCGCCCTCCCAGTTCGAGCCGTCCGCGGCCGAGGAGGGCGGAGCAGGCCAGAAGAGAGATGACGGTCTTGGAATCCCTGATCTTCCCGCGGAGCACCCAATCGAGCGCCTTATCGAAGGGGAACTCCAGGGCCTCCAGGAACTCGTCGGGGTCGGGGCTCATGGCTCCGGGCCTCAGGTCCCAGGCCACGTAGACGTGCAAGAGCTCGTTGGCGAAAGCCGGGGTCGGCCAATAGGAGAGCAGGGGCTTGATGCGGCCCGCCGTATAGCCCGTCTCCTCGCGCAGTTCGCGCTTGAGGCAGGAGAGGCGCCCCTCCCGTCCGTCGAGCTTGCCGGCGGGGATCTCGAGGGTCACGCGGCCGACGGGGTAGCGGTACTGACGGACGAGGACGATGGTCCGCGGATCGAGAAAAGGAACGACGGCCACCGCGCCGGGGTGGTCGAGGAACTCCCGGGGAGCGCGCCGCCCGTTGGGAAGGAGCACCGTATCCACGCGGAAATCGACGGCGTTGCCGGCGTAGACGGTCTTCCTGCGCAGGCAGGTCTCCTTCATGGAGCGGGACACGCCCCGATTATAGCCCAATCTCTCCCGCGACGACAATGAACAAGACCCCCGTCGATTTCATCCACCTGCACAACCACTCCGAGTATTCGCTGCTGGACGGCACGACGCGCTTCTCGGACCACGACGGCAAGCCCTCCGAGCTCCTCAAGGGTCTCGCCCACGCGGGCACGCGCGCCCTGGCCCTGACCGACCATGGCAACCTCTACGGCGCTTTCGAGTTCTACACCCAGTGCAACGCCGTGGGCATCAAGCCCATCGTGGGCTGCGAGATGTACCTGGCCAAGGGGTCCCGCTTCGACCGAGGCGGCTCCCAGAAGGAGAACTGCCACCTCACGGTGCTCGCGCGCAGCTTCGAGGGCTACCAGAACCTCATGGCGCTCTCCACCAAGGGGTTCCTGGAAGGCCATTACTACGATCCCCGCATCGACAAGAAGCTCCTGGCCGAGCACGCCAAGGGCCTCATCGTCCTCTCCGGCTGCCTGAAATCCGAGCTCTGCCAGGCTCTGGGCGGGGGCGACATGCAGTCGGCCATGCGTCTGGCCGCCGAATACCGCGACATCCTGGAGAAAGACGCCTTCTACCTGGAGATCATGGACCACGGCCTGGAGAAGCAGCGCCAAGTGCTCAAAGGCCTTCTGGAGATCCATGAGCGCACGAAGATCCCCTTGGTGGCCACCAACGACTGCCACTATGGCGCCAAAGCCGACGTCCTGGCGCAAGACGCGCGCGTCTGCATCGCGACGGGTCGCCTGATCTCCGACACCAACCGCCTGCAATTTCAGAGCCACGAATTCTATTTCAAGTCGCCGCAGGAGATGGCCAAGCTCTTCCATTTCGCCCCGGAGTCCGTTTCGAACACCCTGCGCATCGCCGATTCCTGCCACCTGGTCATCCCGACGGACAAGATGCACCTGCCCGATTTCCCCGTGCCTCCCGGCCAGACGCAGGACTCCTATCTCGAGGCGCTCTGCCGCGAAGGCCTCAAGCGGCTGGGGGTCGACGGGGAGGAGGCCTATGTCTCCCGCCTGGCCTATGAGCTGAGCGTCATCCGGAAGATGGGGTTCTCGGGCTATTTCCTCATCGTCTGGGACTTCATCCGCTACGCCAAGCAGAACGGCGTGCCCGTCGGACCGGGCCGGGGCTCGGGCGCGGGCGCGGTGGTTTCCTACGCCTTGGACATCACCACCGTGGACCCCATCCGCCACAAGCTGCTCTTCGAGAGGTTCCTCAATCCGGACCGCCGCAGCATGCCGGACCTCGACATCGACTTCTCCGACCAAGGCCGCGACAAGGTCATCGAGTATGTGCGCGGCAAGTACGGCGCCGACCGCGTGGCCCAGATCGTCACCTTCGGCTCCCTGAGGGCCAAGCTGGCCGTGCGCGACGTGGGCCGCGTCCTGGGGGTCCCGCTGGCGGAAGTCGACCGCATCGCCAAGCTCATTCCCGGCGGTCCCGACGGGACCATCGCCAAGGCGCTCGCCGACGTCCCTGAGCTCGCCGAGGCGGCCAAGGAGCCGCGCATAAAGCAGCTCCTGGACCTGGCGCGCAAACTCGAGGGCCTCAAGCGCCATACCGGCGTGCACGCGGCCGGCATCGTGATCACGCGCGAGGAGGTCTACCGCTATGCCCCGCTGGCCAAAGGGTCCTCCGGGGTGGTCACCACGCAGTACGACGGGGACGCTCTGCCCAAGCTCGGCCTGCTCAAGATGGACTTCCTGGGCCTGCGCAACCTATCGGTGATCTCGAGCGCCGTCGAGTTGGTGCGGGCCCGCCATGACCCGGCTTTCGACATCCAGCGCCTGCCCATGGACGACGGGCCCACCTACCAGATGCTCGCCTCCGGCAAGGCGCTCGGCGTGTTCCAGTTGGACTCCGAGGGGATGCGGGACCTCCTGCGCCGCCTCAAGCCGACCGCTTTCGACGACATCTCGGCGGTGCTCGCCCTCTACCGCCCCGGGCCGATGAAGGCGGGCATGCTGGACCTCTTCGTCGAGCGCAAGCACGGCAAGAAGGTGCGCTACGACCATCCCAAGCTCGAGCCCATCCTCAAGGACACCTACGGCTGCATCGTCTATCAGGAACAGGTCATGGAGATCGCCAAGAGCCTGGCCTCCTTCACTCCGGGGGAAGCCGACGGCCTGCGCAAGGCCATGGGCAAGAAGATCCCCGAGGAGATGGAGAAGCAGAGGGGCCGCTTCGTGGAGGGCTGCAAGAAGAACGGCATCGACGCCAAGCTCGCCGACAAGATCTACAGCCAGATCGACAAGTTCGGGGGTTATGGATTTAACAAATCTCACACGGTGGCGTATGGCACCCTCGCCTACCAGACAGGCTACCTCAAGGCCAACTATCCCATCGAGTACGTCTGCGCCCTGTTGACCTCGGAGATCGGCCATTCCGCGGTGGACGTGGAGGACAAGGAGAATAAGCTCGTCACCTACATCTCGGAGGCGGCGGCCATGGGCATCCAAGTGCTCGCGCCCGACGTCCGCCGCTCCGAGGCCGCTTTCTCCATCGAGGAGAGTTCCATCCGCTTCGGGCTCACCGCGGTCAAGAACGTGGGGTCCGCCGCCGCGCAGGCCATCTGCGCCGCGCGCGTCCAGGAGCCGTTCTCCTCGCTCGACGATTTCTGCCGGCGCGTGGACCTGCGCGCGGTCAACAAGAAGACCATCGAATCGCTCATCAAGGCCGGTGGGATGGATTCCCTCCTGCCGGATGCCCCGGCCGGCGCCGCGCGCGCCCGTTTGATGGGCGCACTGGAAGAGACGATGAGCCGCCAAGCCCAGGTCAAGGAAGACCTCGCGCGCGGGCAAGGACTGCTCTTCGGGGCGGAGTCTCAGGGCGGCGGGGGCGGCGCTCCGGGGGAGGGCGGCGCCGGGGGCGCGGGAGCGGCACTCGCCCCCTGGCCCGAGCATGAACTGCTCCAGAACGAGAAAGAGGTGCTCGGCTTCTACCTCTCCGGGCATCCTCTGGTCCGGGTCAAGGACCTCCTCACCTGCTGCGCCGCGCGCCCCATCGGGGACCTCGACGCCCAGTCCCCGGCGACGGTGCGCCTGGCGGGTCTGCTCTCCTCCGTCAAGAGGGTGGTCACCAAGAAAGGGGAGCCGATGGCCCGCGCGGTGCTCGAAGACCTCAGCGGGGAGATCTCCCTGCTCGTCTTCCCAAAAGCCTATGCCGCGGGATTGAACAAGAACCTGAAGGCCGACTCCGTTGTCGTGGTGGCGGGCCGTCTTTCTTGGCGCGGGGACCTCAAGGGCGATGAAGGCCAGGCCCGGCCGGAGCTCATCGCGGAGGAGATCATCCCGCTGGACGCCGCGGTCGGCCGCTATGCCCGCGCCCTGACCCTGCGCTTCTCCACCGCCGGGGCCGATGAGAATTTCCTGGCGGACCTACGCCGGATTTTGCGAAAATACCCGGGAAGGACCCCGGTCCATCTGCGGCTCGAGACTCCGGCGCATGGGGAAGCGGTCGTGGAAACCGAAGAGACGGTGGCTCTAGGGGACGGACTCTTCGGAGAGCTGGGGGCGATGTTGGGGGACAGAGCATGGCAGATCGAAAGCGGCGCATCCTAGTTGCGGACGACGACCCGGACCTGTTGGAGCTCCTGAAGATGGACCTCTCCTATCAGGGCTACGAGGTCCTCGGCGCCGCGGACGGCAAGGAAGCCCTCGCCATGGCGCAGAAGGAGACCGTGGACCTCGTCCTCCTCGACGTCATGATGCCCTACATCGACGGATATCACGTGGCCTATGAGCTGTCCAGCAAGATGGGCGCCAACACCCCCAAGATCGTCATCATGACGAGTCGGGACACCCAGCGGGAGAAGGGCATCGCGCTCATGAGCGGCGCCCTGGAGATACTGCAGAAGCCTTTCGGGATGTCCGAGCTGCACCAGCGCCTGGCCGAGATTTTGGAAAAGCCGTAGACCCATCGCCGCTTGAAAACCGGCAAGGAGAAAGTTAGAATCCAGGCATGCCCTCCTTGAAATCAATCCTGATTTTTCCTGCATTTTTTCTGGCTCTGTCGGCGTCTTATCCATGTGCGCGCGCGCAGGAGTCCCCTGCGCCGGCCCCCGCGCCCCAGGACCCGTTCACCTTGGCCGTCTCCGGGCTCAAGGCGCCCGATCCCATGGTCCGCCGGCGCTCGGCCGACGAGCTCGGGCGCTTGGGGACTCCCGCGTCCTTCGCTCCCTTGACGGAGGCGCTGGCCGACGAGAATCCTTTCGTGCGCTCCGCGGCCGTGGATGCGCTCGGGATATTGCGCGCGCGAGAAGCCGTATCCAAGATCGCCGAACTCCTGGCCAAGGACCCGGCTCCCCAGGTCCGCCAGCAAGCGGCCATCGCCTTGGCCTATGTCGGGGACTCCACGACCGAGGACGCGCTGATCGCGGCGCTCAAGGACGCTTCCGACGGGGTGCGTTTCGCGGCGACGCGGACGCTGGGGTCTTTGCGCTCGCGCAAGGCCCTCGAGCCCCTGGCCGCGGCGCTCAAGGACCCGGACGCGGGCATGCGCCGGGCCGCGGCCGCGGCCCTCGGGCAGATCGGCGCCAAGGAGTCGATGGCCCCCCTCCAGGAAGTCCTCGATGACCAGGACCTTCATGTGCGGCGCGAGGCTCTCCGAGCCCTGGGCGCCATGGTCGACGCCGGTTCGGCCGCCGTCTTCGAGGGTGCTCTCAAGGACGGCGACGCGGTGATCCGCCTTCAAGCCGCGTCCGCCCTGGGCCGCCTCGGCAATTTCTCGGGAGAGGCCGCCGTCGTCGCCTTGCTCAAGGAAGGGGAGGCCTCCATCCGGATGCAGGCCGCCGATGCCCTGGGCTGGATCGGAGGCAAGGACAAGGCCCTGCCCGCCTTGGCCTCCGCCCTGTCCTCGGAGAAGGATCAGGGGGTCAGGGGACTGCTCGATCTGGCGGCGGCTCAGATCAAGGCCAGGCTCGGCATCAAGGACGAGCCGGCCAAGAAGTCCAAGTCCGCCGCCGAGCCCGCGAAGGCCCCGGCCAAGAAGTCCCCGGCGAAGAAGAGGGTCCCATGATGCACCGCGCGCTTCCGCTCTGCCTCGCCGCATGCTTGTCCGCTTCGACCGCGTGGAGCAAGCCCGCCAAGGCCGTCAAGAAGGCGGCCGAGGGCGCTCCGGAGGGCGGGCGGGCGGGGGTCGAGAGCCTCATCGAGCCGGACACCCAGCTCATCGACGTCCCCACCGCCGGGATTCTGGACGTCGGCGGCTTCGCCACGCAGACGCGCTTCTTCTCGGAGGGCGGCATCCTCGAGTGGCTCAACTTCGGGATGGTCCATCGCCTCAATCTCGGCGCCTCCCTCAACGTGGAGCGCCTGGTGGGATCGGGCACCCCCGTGCAGTTGACCCGGCCCGAGCTCCAGCTTAAGTTCCGTTTTTTCGACGGGGACCGCCTCATCCCGGCCTTCGCCATCGGCTTCGACGGGCAGGGCTATCTCTACAGCCGTCCGGACAAGCGCTATAACCAGCGCCAGCGGGGCTTCTATTTCGTGGGCTCCCAGGAAGTCGGCCTGGCGGGACTGCAGGCGCACGCGGGCATGAACATCTCGGATTTCGATTCGAACTCCATTTTCGGGCTCGTGGCCGCGAGCTACAATCTTCAGGATAAGATCACCTTGATGACCGAGTGGGACAACATCAACAACCTCCGCGACAGCCGGGTGAACCTGGGGTTCCGGGTCTATGTGACCCCCAGCGCCCACATCGGATTCTCGGTCCGGGGGGTCGGCCAGGGCGGCCGCCAGCCTGGGGCGATCTCCCGGGGCGCGGAGCGGATCTTCCAATTCAAGTATACGGGAAATTTCTAATGAATCGGGGAAGCCGTTTATCTTAGGAGGACTAAAAACATGGCGAAGAACAAGCATGAGGGCGGCGCGGCGGACTTGAAGGGCTTTTTCGTCTCGATGAGCCCGGGCAAGCTCACAGGTCTGCGCTCGATCACGGACTCGGAGGGCCGCTTCCGAGTGCTCGCCATGGATCAGTCCAACTCCTTCAAGAAGGCCCTGCGCGCGATGCACGAGCGCCAGGGAGCGCCCGCCGAGCCCTCCTACGAGGAGATCCGCGACTGCAAGATCGAGATGGCCCGGGTCCTCTCCGTCCACGGCTCCGCCCTGCTCCTCGACGTCAATTTCGGCGCCCGCCAAGCCCTCAACGCCCTGGCCTATCCCAAACAGGTCGGGCTCATCGTGCGCGTCGAAGCCTCCAAGGACGCCGGCATCCCGGGCGCCTACGAGCCGGGCTGGGGCGTGGAGAAGATCAAGAAGATGGGCGCGGCCGCGGTCAAGCTGTTGGTCTACATGGACACCTCCGACAAGGCCAACGTGAAGGCCCAGCTCGCCTTCGTGCAGAAAGTCTCCAAGGCCTGCCGGGAGAACGACATCCTCCTCATGACCGAGGAGCTTTCTTTCCCGCGCAAGGGGGAGGATAAGGCGTCCCCCGAGTATCAGGCGCGCAAGGTGAGGAACATCCTCGAGTCCACCGCGCTCCTGGGCCCCCACACGGACATCCTCAAACTCGAGTTCCCCGGGAACATCAAGGCGGACTCGGAAGGACAGATGACCGACAACCTGGGACGGCTCGATGAAGCCGCCATGCGGCCCTGGGTGCTGCTCTCGGCGGGAGAGAAGTTCGACCTCTTCGTCCGGCAGGCGGAGCTCGCCATGAAAGCCGGCTGTTCCGGCTACATGGCCGGGCGCGCGATATTCAACGAATACTTCGAGCAGGCGACCCCCGCGGCCCGCGCCCAGTTCCTCTCTGGCACGGCGTCCGAGCGCATGCGCCGCCTCAACTCCGCCGTGGAGAGCCATGCCCGAAGTTGGATGGCCCGCTACGGGATAATGGTCGCCGACCTCTCCGGCGCGGTGGACCCCCAGTGGTACTCCGGGGGCAAGAAGGCCTCCTCTAAGGCAACGGCGGTGACCGGAGCGTATTGAGATGGCGATAAAGCGCGTCGGGATACTCACCGGGGGAGGGGATTGCCCGGGCCTCAACCCGGCCATCCGGGGGGTGGTGCTCAAAGCCGCCTCCATGGGCGCGGAGTGCGTGGGCATCCGCGAGGGCTGGAAAGGGATGATCGAGGCCAAGGAAGCTCCCCTCACGCCGGAGTCGGTCTCCGAGCTGGTGCTCAAGGGAGGGACCGTCCTGGGCACCTCGCGCACCAACCCCTACAAGAAAGAGGGCGCAGTCGACGCGGTGCTCAAGACCCTAGAGAAGCTCCGGCTCGACGCGCTGGTCGCCATGGGCGGAGAAGATACGCTCGGAGTGGCGGCGAAACTGTATTCCGAGCATAAGTTCCCGGTGGTCGGGGTTCCCAAGACCATGGACAACGATCTCTCCGCCACGGATTACACCTTCGGCTTCGACACCGCGGCGACCGTGGCGGTGGAGGCGGCCGAGCGCCTCCGGGATACCG
>CAYHRV010000005.1:18571-33985 GCA_964359165.1 uncultured Elusimicrobia bacterium | reverse complement strand
GGGGGCGGGGCCGGCGGCTCGGGCCGCGGGGGGATTCGCTATAATCCGCGCGCTGCCGTCGTTGTTCAAAGTCAACCGGCTCCGGCCTTCGCTCCAGCCGCCGGCCAAGCGCCGGATGGGGCGTCGTCGGAGAAGGGTGAAAGGGGGAAACTGCCGTGAGGCCGGGGACTATTCCGGACAAAACGCAGGCCCCGGCTATCGCCGGGGCCTGGGGTAGTTTAACGCCGCCTCTCGATATGAGTGTAGCAGGGGAGGCTGATTCCGTCAACCCTATTCGTGTCGGACCCATCGATCCCGCCTCACGGCGATCAGCGGGTCCATGGACCTTGCGGGGGTGGGGTTCGAACCCACATAGGCCGTTTGAGAGGCGGCTGTTCTACCGATTAAACTACCCCGCAAGTCCATCCTCAAGTACGGATGGGGCCGGAAAAAGTTCCATCCGCCGCGGGAGACCCGGATGAGGGAGGGTCTTCGGCTCGTGGCGGGGCGCCTCGGCCACTGGTGGGCCCCGGCTGCGCTCATCCTCCTCGGCCTCCTCGCCTGGCGCAATACGCTGGAGAACGGCTTCGTCTACGACGACGAGGTGAACATCGTCCAGAACGAGGCGCTGCGCACCTTGACGCCGCTCTCGAAGTTCTTCGACCCGAAGTCGTCCTCGACGGACGCGAAGATGAACGCCGGGCTTTGGCGGCCGCTCACGCGTTTCGTATGGGCCCTGGACTACCGCTTGGATGGCCTCGATCCGAAACCCTACCACGCGACGAATCTCCTCCTGCATCTGCTTAATGCCCTTCTGGTGTTCTATCTGGCCGGGATGTTGTCCGCGAACAAGATGGGCGCCAAGGGCGCGGATTCTGCGGGCGCAAGCCAGTTCCAGGTTCTAGAACTCGGTCCAGGACCGAGTCCATGGGCGGCTTTTTTGACGGCCTTGGTGTTTCTCCTTCATCCGGTCCAAGTCGAGTCCGTGGCATGGGTCAACGGGCTCTCCAATCTTCTCTTCGCTTTCTTCTCTCTCTCGGCCTTCATCCTGTTCGTCCTCCACCGCAAAACGCGACGGACCGCCGGCGGGGTCCTCTACGCGTGTTCTCTCGCGGCGTACGCCTTCGGTTTATTGAGCAAGGAGACCGCGGTGGTCCTGCCCGTCCTCTTGCTCGCGTACTCCTTCCTCTTCGAGCGAGGCGCGGATAATCGGTCCGGCCGCGTTCCCTGGGTCGCGGTGGCGCCCTATTTCGCCTTGACCGTGGGATTCCTCATCCTGCGCTACGCCGTGCTCGGCAACGCGACCATGACCGGCAATTGGGCGGGCGGGACAGTCCCCTTGCTCCTGACCATGCTCAAGGCGTTCGCGACCTATGTCCGGCTGGCGGTTCTCCCCCATCCGCTGAGCTTGGAGTACCTATTCCCCGTCAAAAGGGCCGTGGACCTCGAGGTCCTTCGGGGAGCGGCTTTGCTCGGCGGGCTCCTCTTCGCCGCATTCCGTTCGCGCGAGCGGAGTCCGAGGCTGAGCCTCGCGGCATTGTTCTTCCTGGTCCCATTGCTGCCGGTCGCGAACATCCTGCCCATAGAGACGGTGCTCAACGAGAGATTCCTGTATCTCTCCCTCGTCGGGTGGGGTCTTGCGGCCGGAGAAGCGCTGGCCTGGATGCTGGAGCGGGGCGCCCCAGCGCGCAGGCCTGCGGCCGCCACGAACACTTGCCGGCAAGTGTTGCTCCCGGCGGCTGTTTGCGCCTGTTTGTGCGCCGCCTACGCGGCCAAGACCATCGCTCGCAATGAGACTTGGAAAGACACCTACTCGCTGGCCTCCGAGAATCTCAAGACCTGTCCGCAGTCATCGCGTCTGCGCTACGCCATGGGCAAGGGGCTCGCCGAGCGCGGCCGGTGGGCTGAAGCCATAGGGGAATACCGCCTCACGCTCGCCATCGAGCTCTATGGAGACAAGACCGCCGAAGCGCTGGCCGCGTTCGATCCTTTCGAGCCGGCGGAACTAGCCCGTGCCGGCGAGTACCGGAAAAGCCTCCAGGTGCGCGTGGACAGCGGGCAGACGCTATACAACATAGGCTCGGCCTATATCCGGCTCGGCGAATCGGGGAAAGCTGCGGGCTACCTGGAGTTGGCGAAATCCCTCCGTCAAGACAGCGCCGAAGTGCTCAATAACCTCGCCGTGGCCTACGCGCAGAGCGGCCGCTACGAGGAAGCCGTGTCCGAGCTGGAGGGTCTGCTCGCGCGGGACCCCGCCAACCGAAAAGCCGCCCATAACATCGCCTTGTTCCGTGAGGTCGCGCGGGAGGGCTTCCCTGCGAGCGTCGTGAGAAGTTTCCCTGCGCTCAGAGAAAAGTGGGAAAGGCTGGCGCAGTTCCGTTATGATGAGACCGGGGTCGGCATCCGCCCAGCGGCCGGGTCCGGGCGCTCCATGCTTGCGCTCAAGCCCGAGGAGCGGATGGCCTTGGAGGCGATGGCGGCGCGCGAGTCGGTTTCCGCGAGGACCGGGCGCGAGCCGGTCTCCACTCCCGTTCTCCCCAAGACCTTCGGCCGCCCTTATTCGGTGAGTTTCGGCGATTCGAGCGTGGAGATCCGCCCCCTCGCGGCCAAACCCAGCGCCGCTAGGATCCGGGATGGCCTGGTCCTCTATCCCGATGCCTACGCGGAGACTTCCGTGTTCTTCACGGCCTCGGAATCCGAGGTCGAGGAGTTCTACCTGCTCCGGAGTCCGAGGGCTCCCAGGGAGTTCGTCCAAGAGCTGCGTCCGCGAGGCCGCGTGAAATCCTTCGAGGTGACGCCCGAGGGCAAGCTCGCCGCCCTCGACGGTTCCGGGGCCAGGGTGCTGGAGCTTTCCCGCCCTGTGGTCATCGACGCGAAGGGCAGGCGGGTGGAGGGGTCGTTCCGCCTGGATATGATCAAGGGGCGGGGACTCGGTCCTCAACTATCCACGGGGATAGTCGGTGAGGAGTGGGGAGAAACTGTAAATAAGTTCAATAAGTCAACGTCTGACACCGCCATTTTGGCGTTGCGGTTCGACGATGCGGGGCTGGAGTATCCGGTGCTCATCGACCCGACCTGGACCACCTCCGGAGCACCGAGCATGAGCGCGATGCGCGTGGCCCACTCGGCCACTCTGCTGCCCAATGGGAAGGTCCTGGTGGCCGGAGGGTCCAACGGCGGTTATCTGTCCTCCGCCGAGCTTTACGATCCGTCCTCTGGGTCCTGGACGACCACGGGTTCCCTGGCCTCCACGCGGGGATATCACACGGCGACGCTGCTGCCCAATGGGAAGGTCCTGGTGGCCGGGGGTTCCAACGGCTCCGCCCTTTCGACCGCCGAACTCTACGACCCCGCTTCCGGCGCGTGGTCCACCACCGGTCCCATGAGCGCTGCCAGGCAGCAGCACACGGCGACTCTGCTGCCCAATGGGAAGGTCCTGGCGGCCGGGGGCAATAGTCCCGGATTCCAATCCACCGCGGAACTCTACAATCCCGCTTCCGGCACATGGACCACCACCGGGCCTATGGCCTCGGCGAGGGATACCCACACGGCCACTTTGCTGCTCAATGGGAAGGTCCTGGCGGCAGGGGGATTCAACGGCGGTTATCCTTCCACCGCCGAACTCTATGACCCCGGTTCCGGCACATGGACGACCACTGGGTCCATGGCTTCGGCGCGAAGGCAGCACGCGGCGACTCTGCTGCCTAACGGGAAGGTCCTGGCGGCCGGAGGATTCAACGGCGGCTACCCTTCCACCGCCGAACTCTACGACCCGGCTTCCGGAGGTTGGACTACCACGGGCGTTATGACTTCAACGCGTCGGGATTTCACCTTGACGTTATTGCCGGGAGGGAATGTCCTGGCTGTCGGCGGGTTCAACGGGGCCTATCTTTCCAGCGCCGAAATCTACACCCCGGCTTCCGGTCTGTGGTCCTCGGCCGGCGTGATGAGCGCGGCGAGGGATACCCACCGGACTCTCATCCTGCCCAACGGGAAGGTTTTTGTGATCGGAGGCGCCAACGGCGGCGGCTACCTCTCCAGCGCGGAGCTCTATGACCCTAACGCCGGGACTTGGGCTCAGAGCGGGATACTGGCCGGCGGCGTGCGCTACTCGCACACGGGCACGCTCCTGCCCAATGGGAAGGTCCTCCTATTCGGGGGCTACAATGGAGGGGTGCCCCTATCCTCCGCCGAGCTCTATGACCCGGCGAACGGGACTTGGTCGACCGCCGGTCCCTCATCGAGAGGCTGGGTGAGCCATTCCGCGACGGTCCTGCCCAACGGGAAAGTGCTCGCCGCCGGCGGGGATTCGGGCGACGGCACCAACGCCACCACGGCGGCGGAGCTCTACGACCCCGGAACCGGCGCATGGACGAAGACCGGCTCCATGAAGCAGGTCCGAAAATCCCACTCCGCGGTGCTCCTCGCGGACGGCAGGGTTTTGGCGGCCGGCGGCGAGGCCGTGGGAGCCGCCGCCAACGCCCTGGCTTCGGCGGAGCTTTACGATCCGTTCTCCCGCACATGGTCTCCGGTCGGGTCGATGCTTTTCGGGAGGAAATCTTTCAGCCTCTCACTTCTGGCCAACGGGAAGGTGCTGGCCGCCGGCGGGCATTCGGGGGCGGGGTATCTCTCCAGCGCCGAACTCTACGACCCGGCGAGCGGGACTTGGTCCACGACCGGTACTATGCCCACCTCGCGGGAAGGCCATGCCGCGGTGAGACTGGCCGACGGCAGAGTGCTCGCGGCGGGAGGCAATGACGGCGTCGCCCTCCTCAGCGCGGTCCTATACGATCCCTCGGCCGGGACATGGTCCGCGACCGGCGGGATGAATTCAAACAGGTCCAACCACGCCGCGCTCGCGCTTCCCAGCGGGAAGGTCATGGTCATCGGCGGGACCACCGGCGGGGGGGCGGGCATCTCCACGACGGAGTTGTACGACCCGGCTTCGGGGGTGTGGACTTTCGCCAATCCGTTGAATCAGGGGCGCTACAACACCCCGGCCATTCTCCTTGGCGGAGGCAAGGTGTTGGTCTTCGGGGGCTGGGGCGGCGGGATGCTGTCCTCCTCGGAACTGGTCTCCTACACCGAGTACGATTACCGCACCCCCATTCTTCAGCCGTCGATAGTCAAGATAGCCGGGAACACGGCATTTCCCGTGGACCTGAGCACCCAGACGGCCTACGAGGTGCAAGGGACCACTTTCGCGGGCGTGGGGGAGGGTTCCGGCGGGAGTTACAACAACTCGGCGGCCAACATGCCCAGGGCGTACCTCATGCCCTTCAACTCCGGACTCAGCGGCTTCACGGGGGCGTCTGGAGGGTTGCTGGATATCTCGACCTCCATCTACGGCGCCGCCGAAGAGGCCTATTTCACCGCCGGGGTATCCTCGTATACCCTCAAGCTCACCGTGCCGCCGAACCTCGCCTGCGGCTACTACAACCTCTTCGTCATGTCCAACGCCATCCCCTCCACCGGAACGGCGGTGCGCGTCATCCATTCGCCTCCCGCCCAAGCCCCGAGCGCGGCGGCCTTGACCTTCCTTGAAAACGATATCGGGACGAACACGCTGCGGGGGCGCTGGACGGCGACCGGGGAGGCCTCGGCGCAAGGCTATCTGCTCCAGGCCTCCTCGGACAATTTCGCCACGGCCTTCTCCACCGGCTTCTCCACCGTGCTCAGCCAGGCCTCGGGGACCGTGTACGGCCTCCAGCCCAACACGACTTACTGGGTCCGCGCGGCGGCCGAGAACTGCGGCGGCCACGGTCCCTGGTCCGCGACGCTGGGTTCCACCTCGACGCTGGCCAGCCCGACGACTTACGCGAATTTCGTGAACATCGGGGCCGGGTCCATGCAGATCTCCTGGGGAGGGACCGGGAACCCCCTCGATCGCACGACTTATACGGTGATGCTCGCGACTTCGGCGCTGCTCCCCGCCAATTACGGGAGCATCGACGTTTCAACGGGGACCGTGATCCTGACCACGGCGCCGGTCGGCGCCGTCCCCTTTGGGACGGTAACCGGCTTGCGCCAGAACACGGGATATTACGCTTACATCCGGGCGGTCAATAACAATTCGGTCCCTACGGTTTTCTCGTTCGTGGGCCTTCGGACCACGCTCTCTCTCCCGGCGGGATGCGAACAGGGCTACATCGTGCGCAAGTCTCTCGTGGCGGGAGCCGCTGATTTCCCGGGCATCCAGGCCGCGGTGGATGCCGTGTCCAAGAGCCTGACGGCCGAAACCTGCGTGAGCATCGCCGATGGGCAGTCTTACTCGGAGCAGGTGAACGTTCTTGGGTTCACCAACAACGGCCGACGCTTCCGCATCCTGGGCGACACGGCCATGACCAGCACGGCCACGGTGCTGACCCCGCCGGTGTTCTCCACGGCGGCGTTCATGATCCAGAACGCCAGCGTGACCATTCAGAACCTCACCATCCTCTCCACCAACGCCATCCCCTACGGGATACTGGCCTCCTCCGCGAATGTGGGGATATCGAGCGTCAACGTCGACGGGCACTATGTCGGCGGGGGCACCTACATCTACCTGGCGGGCATCGCGGTGTCGGGCTGGACCGATGTCTCGGGCTCCAGCGTGTCGATGGAGGGGGGGAACGCCTTCCGCCTGGACGGCATCCGCAATTCGCTCGCCTACAGCACCGGGACGAACAATACCGGCGTGGCCGCCCTCGAATTCAACACCGGCGCCTCCACTAACACGGTGACTTCCTCATATTTCCACAACGGCAACGGAGACGCGGGAATACTCCAATCCGGCGCGAATTACAACACGATCAGCTACAGCACCTTGACGAGCGCGGGCGCGGGAGGGTTCGCCTTGTACGCGACCGGGGCGTCGAGCAACACCATCGCGCGCAGCGTCCTGTCCAATCCCGTCGGTTACGGGGTGCGTCTCTCGGGCGCCTCGGATTACAACACCATCAGCCTCAGCAGCATGAGCGCGCACCAGGATAACAACCAGGCCATCGCCTTCAACGGGTCTTCGAACCTCGTCGCCGACAGCTTCATCGCGAATAAAGGCTATGGCGTCTATCTTTTCCCAGGGGCCTCGAACAACACGATACTGCGCAGCACTATTTCCAATAATTCGACCCTCAACCCGGCGGTGTATTTCAACGGCTCCTCGGCCACCGTCACGGAGAGCTACATCTCCAATCCTTCGGGCCGGGCCGTGGAATTCGCAAGCGGCGATCGAAACACGCTCAGCTTGAGCACCGCTACAAACAACGCGCCGGGCTACCAGACGATATACCTGGGAGGGTCTTCCAATACCATCGCCGGCTGCATTGTGTCGTCCTTTCGGGACGCGATCTTGGTGACCAATGCGGGCTATAACACCATCAGCAAGAGCACGTTCACCGGGACCGTCGCGGGCTACACGTTCAGCATCCAGTTGTCATCGTTCAATACGATAACGGAAGCATACATCGAGAATCCCTCCGGGGACGCTCTGTATATGGATACCGGCTCGAATTTCAACACCGTCAGCTACAGCACCATGGCGAGCAATACGGGCGGGACGCGGGCTCTCTACATGAACCAGGCCTCGTCCAATACCATCACCCGCAGCGTCCTCATCAACCCGGCGGGGTCGGGGGCCGTCCTTCAGGGGCTTTCCAATGGGAACACGCTGAGCTATAACTCCCTATCGGTCAATAACGCGAGTTGGAAGGGTTTGTCGGTTACGAACGCCTCGTCGAACACGCTGAGGGATCTCTTTATCTCCAATCCCGCGGGGCATTCGATGTACATCGCCGATTCCTCTTCTTTCAATGCGGTGAGCAGGAGTACGGTCGCCAGTTCGGCCTCCGGATATTTCGGGCTCCTGATGTACCGCGCCTCTTCGAATACCGTGGTGGACTCCTATGTGCAAGGCGGCGACGCGGCGGCCCTGATCGATGGGTCTACGGGCACCGTGTTGGGCGGAGGGTCGTGGATCTGCTCCAACTCCAACCCCAGCGGATACGGCGTAAGGGTGGCGGGCGGGAACGTGAACTTCGCCCTCTCCTCCGGGGCAGTGAAGGGCTGCGTCTCGGGAACGGGGATAGGGATCACGGGGGTGAACTCCGGCTGGATCAACCTCTCCACGAACACCGTCCGGGAAGGCTCGAAGTACGGGGTATACATCGGCACGCAGGCCGCTGGGACGCAGGTGTGGCTGACCTCCAACACCGTCCTCCCCAACAACGTGAGCGCGGTGGACGCTTACGGCATTTATCTGGACGGCTTGCGCACCGGGGCCACCATCCAGAATAACGGGGTCTTCTTCAGGTCCAGCGGGGGAACGGCGGCCATGGTCCGTTCGGCGTTCTATGCCAGGACCTCGTCGGGAGTGGTCTTGTCGAACAACAGGTTTTCCAATCCGGGCATGGTCACCTCGGGGCGCGTCGAGTTGCTGCGCTTCGACGACGCCGACAACACGACTTTCAAGTTCAACGACGTCTATAGCAGCGGGACGAACCTGGAGGCGGCCTACTTGATCCGGTTCGAGAACGATTCGACCGGAGCTTTGGTCAAGAACAACATTTTCCTCAGTTCCATGAGCGTGGGCGGCGGGCTGGGGAACTCCTCGGCCACGATCACCGTCTCCGCCGACAGCCAGTCCGGCTTCGCCGCCGACTATAATGATTACGCGAGCCTCAACGAGCGGAGCACCGGCCGATGGGGGATATTCGATTATTCGACCTATCCGGGCTGGCGGGCCGCCTCCGGCGGGGACGCTCACTCCATCGGCGTGGACCCGCTTTGGAAGGGCTCCGGCCTGGAGGACTTCCACCCGAAGTCCGACGCCGGCAGCTGGGAGCCGGCGTCCCAGAGCTTCGTACTTGATCCGGCGAGCTTCAACTCCGCGACCATCGACGGCGCCGACCCATCGGAGCCGGTCGGCCAGGGGGTGGCCCCCAACGGCGGGCGCGCGAACCTCGGCTCTTATGGCGATTCATCCGAGGCATCCAAGACCCCGACTTTGCCTTCCGGCTGTGGGATGGTCTTCAATGTGAAGAAGGGCGGCGCGCGCGAGTTCACCGATCTCCAGAGCGCGGTGGGGGGCTTGCCCCGGATACTGGACAAGAACGCCTGTTTGATCCTCAGGGACACCTTGACCTATCTCGAGCAGGTCACGGTGGAAGGGTTCGTCAACAACGGGAACCGCATCACCATCACCAAGGACCCCTCCTTCCCCCCGAACTCCATGCCGACGGTGGAGGCGCCTTCCAATTCCACCGCGGCGTTCAGGATATTCAACGACAGCGTGACTCTCTCCAATCTCAAGGTCGATTTCGGCCTGACGGGGATCTCCTACGGCGTGCAAGCCTCCTCCTCCTATGTGACGATCAGCAGCGTGATCGTCAATGGGTTCACCTCGGCTCACGAGGCGGGGATAACGGTCTCGAGCTGGAGCACGGTGGAGTACACCTCCGTCTCGGTCCAATCCGGCCACGGATTCTACCTCCAAGGGAGCGTGAGAACGACTCTCTCCTACTCCTCGGCCGCGACCAACGGCGCCGTATCCGCGGCGCTCTTCCTGGGCAACTCCTCCTCGAATACCGTGCAAAGCGGGATTTTCTCGAACCCGACCGGATATGGGGCTTACTTGGTCAACGCGGGCTATAACAGCATCAGCGCCAGCACGATGACGAGCGGCGCGACGGGCGTCTACACGCTGTACGCTGTCGGCTCCACCTCCAACACCGTTCTGGAAAGCCGCATCGAGAACACGGCCGGCGGAGCGCTTCTTCTGGACGCCGGCTCGAACCATAACGTGGTGGATCGTGCCATCCTGGCCTCCAACGGGGGAGGAGGCAGCGATTATGCCCTGCGCATCATAAACGCCTCTTCGAACACGGTGACGCGCAGCTTCATGACCAATCCCTTGGGGTGGACGGCTTATATCAACGGAAGCTCCAATTACAATTCCGTGAGCTGGAGCACGGTCACGACCGGGGCCTCGGGGTACACGGCGCTCAATCTGGGAAACTCGGCGTCTTATAACGCGATCACCGGAGTCCATGTCTCCGCCGGTGTAAGCTACGGCCTGCGTTTCGACATCGGGGCTGATCGCAACACGGTCAGCGAAACCATCGCGGCTGTCGCCGGGGCGGGGTACTATGCGCTGTGGCTGACCGGCGCCTCCTCGAATACCATCACGCAAAGCCGGTTTTCGAACACCCTGGGCGACGCCGGACGCCTGAGCTTCAACGGCGGCTGGAATGCGATCAGCTACAGTACTTTCGCCGCCGCGGCGGCTGGGAAGAGCGGTCTCTACCTGGAGTACACGACCTCCAATACGATCGCCAATAGCCTTGTGTACAACACGGGCGGGACCGCGCTCTGGCTCAGCACCGGCGCGAACCTGAACACCATCAGCCTGAGCTCCATCACGAGCAGCGGGGCCGAATCGAAAGCCCTGTATTTCACGCAGGCTTCCTCTAATACCATCGAGTCGAGCGCCCTGCTGGGGCAGAACGGTTTCGCCGTGTACATGATCTCCAACTCGACCAGCAATGCCATCCTGCGCAGTACGCTGACCGTCAGCGGGTTGACGCGCACCGCCGTTTACGTCCAAGGCTCGTCCTCGGCGACCTTCCATAGCGACATCATCGCCAGTCCGGGCGGAAGAGGGATCGACCTCGGCACGCAGGCTGGATACATCTCCCTTGTGCGCAGCACGGTGAACGGGGATGGGTCGTTCCTCGATGCGATCAACATGATGGGCGCGACCTATGTCACCATCGACAGGTCGTATCTCCGGGGCGGGGGCGGATATGGGGCGATCGCCCAGACCGGAAGCCATCACATACTCTTCTCCAACAGCGTCATCCTGGGGAATGCGGCGGGTGCGGAGGGGCTGACCCTCTTCAACGTCACGGACTCGACCGTCTCCGATTGCGTCATCGACAATCCGCTCGGAGTCGGCCTCCGGTTCCAGCAGGGCGCGAAGGCCAACTCCGTCTATCGGAGCACCATCACCAGTTCCGCCGGGGGCGGAGTGGGCGTGTTCT
The DNA here is from genome assembly GCA_964359165.1 of uncultured Elusimicrobia bacterium. GTDB lineage: Bacteria > Elusimicrobiota > Elusimicrobia > UBA1565 > UBA1565 > CAYHRV01. Next base: position 22,988 of record CAYHRV010000005.1, on the reverse strand, counting down.
TTGATTGGGTTTCGTCGAATACCGTATCCCATTCCTATATCCAGGGCTCCACGGGCGTGTCCGTATCGCAATCGACCGGGGCACTCATCGAATCAAGCGTGCTGGTGGGCACGGGCTCGGCCGGGAGCGGGGTATGGATGACGGGGGGGAGCGTGAACCTCTCGCTGTCCTCGAGCACGGTCTACGGGGGCCCGCAAGGGGCGGGCATTTACCTGGACCTGGGCAACTCGGGGCTGCTGAGCCTGTCCACCAATACAATAAGGCCCTCGGCGCAATACGGCCTGTATTCGAGGGGCCAAGGGCCGGGAACGCAGGTATGGATCACTTCAAACACCATCCTGCCCGCGCTCACGAGCGCCCGGGACACCTACGGCCTTTATTTCGACGGGCTGACGTCGGGAGCGACGATCCAGGATAACGGCATCTTCCTGCGCGGCGCGGCGAATATCGGGACAAGGACGCTCAAGGCGGTTTACGCGGCGAACTCCTCGAACCTGCTTATCGAGCGAAACCGCATCTCGAATCCCGGGATGCTGACCGGCGGGAGCTTCACGGCCATCCATCTCCAGTCGACTCCCAATAACAGCCTGAAATTCAACGACTTTCATTCGACAGGGACGGGGCTGACGGACCACTACATGGTGCGCCCGATATTGGCCGGCAACACCGAGATCAAGAACAACGTCTTCTCGAGTTCGGTGAGCGTGACGGGTTCTTCCGCCACTTTCGATGTCCCGGTGGGCAGTTTCGGGGGCTTCGCCTCCGATTACAACGATTTCTTCAGCTCCAACTCCTACAGCAGCGCCATCTGGGGCAATGTCAGCTACCCCCTTCTCTCGGGCTGGAGGACCGCCGCGAGCAATGACCTGAACTCCATCCGCGCCCACCCGCGCTGGGCCGATCCCTCCGCCGGCGTGGAGGATTTTCACCCCAGGTCGAAGGCCGGTCGCTACAACCCCGCCAACGGGCTCATGGACCTAATCGACACCGTACATTCGGCGAGCATCGACCGCGGCGCGGGGTTCGAGTCCTTTTCGCAGGAGCCCTCGCCCAACGGCGGCCGGGTCAACATGGGCTCCTACGGAAACACGGCTCAGGCCTCGCAGGGCGGACTGCTCTGCAGTACGGCGACCAATGTCCGAAGCGGAGAATGGTCGGACCCCGAGACCTGGGACATCGGTGTCGAGCCCGGGACCTGCAATAAGGTCGACATCGCGACTGGGACCGTGGTCACGGTGGACGGTTTCTACGCGACGGCCTCCACCGTGAACGTGTACGGCACGCTGAGCTTCAGCCGCGTCTCCAACAGCAGCCTGACGCTGGTGGCGGGGGACATCGTCGTCAATCCCGGCGGGCATCTCGACATGGGGACCGAGTCCTCCCCGATCCCCCAGGGAGTGAACGCGCAGCTCATCCTCTCCTCCGGAACCTTCGCCGCGCAATACGGGATCATGGTGTTGAACGGAGGGAATTTCACGGTCCGGGGCTCTACCAAGACCCCGGCATCCACCGCGGTCTCCGGTGACGACCTGTTGCCCTTGGAGAACACCTTGACGCTCTCGGAGAGTCCGGCGGCCGCGGGCTGGTCCGTCGGCGACGTCATCACCATCGGCCCCACGCAGGGCTCGGGCATCGCGTCCGTGGAAGAGCGTATCATCACCGGTATCGCGGCGAACATTTTAACGGTTGATTCCAATTTCTCCAATGTCCACTATGGGACCGGAACGATCCGTGTCGCGAACCTGACGCGCAACGCCTTGGTGCGTTCCTCCGGGACCGTCGTGACTGTGTCCGGGGGGAACAGCGCATATATCCGGAGTCTGACCCAGCATGCGACCGGCTTCGTATTGGCCCATGGCGAATTTGCCTATCTGGGCGGAGCGAATCCGGGCTATGGCATCTCGGTGGAGGGGACATCGGCCAAGGCCTCCATTTCGAGCTGCGCCGTCCGCAACGGGAACATGGGTATCCACGCAAACAACTCCCGCGGGAATTCCTACGCCTACAACCTCCTTTATAAGCACGCCAACTACGGTCTGATGCTGGAGAACGCCCCCAATAACCGCGCGGCTTTCAATCATGCCTATGGCAACAGCGGTCAAGGATTTGATGTGTACTACGCCGACGGCAACCTCCTCGAGGGAAACCTGGTCTATTCGAACTTGAGCATGGGGATCAATCTGCGGCCATCCCAGGGAAGCACGCTCCTGGGCAACGAGGTGTTCTCCAATCTCTTCTCCGGAATCGCCTTCTTCGACGCAAGGGACGATCTCTTCGCCGGGAACCTGATTCACGACAACGGGAGTTATGGGGCGTATGTCTGGTCCAACAGCCATCGCAATGTCTGGGCTGGAAACCGCATCTACGCCAATCAGAACAGCGGCTTCTACCTGTCCGGCTCATCCTCCAATACCTTCGTGGACGGAACCATAGGCTTCGACGCGGCCGGGTCGGCGCGGGCCAATAAGACCGCGGGGGTGGAGTTCGCGGGCTCGGGGGTGGAAACGCTGGGGATGAAGTATGCCCGCATCCAAGCCTCGGTGGGCGTTGCGACGGCGGGGCTCAACGCGCTGAGCAGCCATCTGCTCTCCTATCATCAGGACTACGATACCGGAACGGTGAGGCTCTGGGGAGACTACACTCTGGCGGGAAGCACTTGGACCTTGGAGGAGTCGGTCCAGCTCTATGCTTCCACGGCCACCGCGCCCAAGCTCATGCGCGGCACCGGCCATTCGGCCTCGATCGTGTCCCTCTATGACGCTCAGGCGGTCAGCCAGCTCATCACCATCGAATATCGCGCCGGGTCGTGGCGCGTGGATGGGTCTTCCTCGGGCGCCGCGATGAGGGCTTTTGCCGGGAGCGTGAGCAGCTTTGACGTGCCCTCGACCGACCCGCAATTCCGAATGGATTTCACCAGCGGAGGGTCGCCTCAGGAGGGGGACCGGGTGGATTTCGCGCTGATCGCCGCCTCCAGGGACCATGGCAAACGCAAGCGCCTGCTCTTCGGCAGTTCCAATTCGGCATTCCGCGGGGGCCGCTCGAAGCTGAGCGTGGCGGCGGACGGAGGGGTGACGCTGAAAGGCGTTTCCGGCCTCCCCGCCGTCATCGACAGGCTCGACGCGGGGAGCACCTACTACACCTTCGTCGATTCCGGAGCCTTCAGCGCGGAGTATGGTTCCATGGCCAACATGGACCCGGGCGGGATACAACTCTCCGGGAACAGGGGAGTGAGCATCTCCTCCACGGTCTTCGATTTCATGGGCATCGCGGGAGGGACCAACACCTATATCACTCTGCGGGATCTGACCTCGCAGACGACCTTCTATGGGCTGGTGTTCGACGCTTCCCGGAGCACCATCGGCGCTCCCTCGGCCTATAACATGCGGGTGGAGGGAAGCGATGCGGGTCTGCGCTGGGTGCTGCGCAAGTCGAGCGGGGCGCTCACCGGGGACGACTTCGACGATGACGCGGGAGAGAAGGTCCTTTTCGGACCTTTCTCGCCGGCTCTCGCCGCGCCGTCGTTCACCGCCGCCTTCCTCTCCTCGGCGACGGCCCAATGGGGGGACCCCTACAACGATGAGGGCACCTCGTATATCCTGGAAGCGTCTTCGAGCCCCTCCTTCGCTTTCACGATCTCCTCCTCGGCGGCCGCGGGCCTCTCGGCCTCGGTCGGGAACTTGGACTCGAACACCACTTATTATCTTCGCGCCCGCGCGGTCTGGTCGAGCACCTCCGCGCCCACGAGCCTGGGTTCGACCTCCACGCTCGCCGCCGCTCCCCTGCCCGACGCCAACCCGTTCCCGGGGATATTCCTTTCGTCGGTGACCGCGCGCTGGGTCGGGAACTCCCCGACCCCGCAGTCCGCGGCCGCGGAAGGCTATGTCCTGGAAGCCTCGTCGACGAATTTCGGGGCCTTGTCGCCCGGCGGCGTGGTCTATTCCAGCGCCACCCTGAACCCGGCCCTCATACAGCTCACGGCCTCGGGGTTGCAGGCGCATGTGACCTATTATTTCCGCGTGGCGAGCCTCAATTGGAACTCGGTACCCAATTACGCCGCGATCGGGAGCACCCAGCCGAGACAGTTCAACAAGGTGACGCTGGCGGGCACGGCGGGCGCGGCGGGGATCTCGGCCTCGGTTGCCTGGGGGGACTACGACAACGATGGGGACTTGGACGCCCTTGTGGCCAATTCCGGCGTCGGCGACGAGATCCTGCTGCGCAACGACGGCGGCGGGACCTTGACTAAGATCGTCTTGACGGGAACGGCTGGGGACTCCTACGGGGCCGCGTGGGGAGATTACGACAACGACGGTGACTTAGATGCCATCGTAGCGAATTGGAATGGTGAGGACGAGGTCCTCTTGCGCAACGACGGCGGCGGGACCTTGACTAAGATCGTCTTGACGGGAACGGCTGG
>CAYHRV010000005.1:0-18471 GCA_964359165.1 uncultured Elusimicrobia bacterium | reverse complement strand
GGACTCCTACGGGGCCGCGTGGGGAGATTACGACAACGACGGCGACCTCGACGCCATCGTAGCGAATTGGCTGGGCCAGGACGAGGTGCTCCTGCGCAACGACGGCGGCGGGACGTTCACGAAAATAACTCTGACCGGCACGGGCAAAAGCTCGCATGGGGTCGCCTGGGGTGATTACGACAACGATGGGGACTTGGACGCCCTCGTGGCCAACGGAGGCACTGAGGATGAGGTGCTCCTGCGCAACGACGGGAGCGGAACTTTGACGAATATCGTTTTGACGGGTACGGCCTTTAACTCCTTCGGGGTTGCCTGGGGTGATTACGACAACGATGGGGATCTGGATGCCATCGTGACCAATGCCAACTATGAGGACGAGGTCCTGCTGCGCAACGATGGGGGCGGGACGTTGACGAAGATCGTCTTGACGGGCACGGGTGGGGACTCCGGCGGGGTCGCCTCTGGGGATTACGACAACGATGGGGACCTGGACGCCATCGTGGGCAACGGCGTCGCTGATGACTCATTCCTGCTGCGCAACGACGGGGGCGGGACATTGACTAAGATCGCCTTGGCGGGCACGGCCGGGAACCCATTGGGGGTGGCGTGGGGTGATTACGACAACGACGGGGACTTGGACGCCATCGCGGCAAGCTTCAGCAGCAGTAAGGAAGATTTTCTCCTGCGAAACGACTCCGGGACGGTCAACGCCCCGCCGGCCCCTCCGGAGGGGCTGGGCTTCCTCTTCAATTACGACGCGCTATCCTCGACCCTCACGGCGGCATGGGCGGCGTTGGACTACGACGCCAACAACTCCAGCGCGACGCTCTCCTACGCGCTCGCGGTGGCCACGGCCCCCATGACGCTCTCGGGCGACAAATTGCGCATCGTCTCCCCGGCCAGCTTCACCGTGACCTGGGGGATGGGTTCCCCGCTCATGGGGAACTATCTGCGCCCCGCCTACAAGGTCTGGCCCGGGGATTTGGGCGCCAAGCACGGCCTCCAGTTCCGGCTCGACCCCCAGGGCATACTCGGGGCGAACTTCAAGTCCGACGCGACCTATTACTTCCGTCTGCAGAGCATGGACGTGGGCCTCGCGCGAAGCACTTGGAGCGTCGAACTAAGCTCTTATATTTACAAGAACCTTCCTCCCGGCGGGAGGGATAGCTTCGGCATCTCGGCTTCCTTTATAGGGGTGGGCTACTCGACCGTCGGGGCCTCGGCCTATCTCATCGAGGCCTCCACCGCTTCGGATTTCTCCGGCACGGTACATCTCGCCTCCACCACGAGCCAGACCTCGGGTAATATATCCGCCGGACCTCTATTCCCCAATACGACCTACTACCTCCGTCTGGGATCGCTATGGCAGAGGACGACGAGCTACGCGCCATCTATCCCGGCATCGACGGCTACCTTGGCGGAGGCTCCGGCCTTGGCCGCGGTAAGCTTCACTGAGGTGCAGCTGGGAAGCGCAACGGTCCAATGGGGGCGCAACGGCAACCCGGTGGACGTGACGACCTATACCGTCATCCTGACGACGGGGGCTTATCCGAACGCCTTCGCGGGGAACGCTCAGCTAAGCACTGCACCGGCGGGAGCGTCGCCGGCGGCGACGCTGGCCGGTCTAGCCGCCAACACGACCTATTGGCTCTACGCGCGGACGCTCAATCATAACGGCGTGCCGACGGCGGACGCGTTCCTGGGTTCGGCGCCTACCCGGGCCGCGGAGCCCGTGACGGCCGCGTCCACGTTCACGGCGCTGACCAACGCAGCGCTGAGCGCGCAGTGGAGCGCCAACGGCAACTCGGCCGGGACCTTGTATGAGGCTTGGGTGAGCACGGACACGGCGTTCGCCGTGACCCATTCCGGGAACGTGTCCGTGTCGACCCGGCCCCAGGGACAGCCCGCGGCCGATCTCACGGGCCTAGCCGCCAACACCACCTATCACCTTTTCGTCCGCGCCGTGAGCCATTCCGGCGCTTCCACGGCCTACGCCTTCCTCGGCTCCACCCCGACCTTGGCCAATCCCGTGGCCGCGGCCTCCTCTCCTTTCTTCCAGGTCCACCGCAGTTCCGCCTGGGCCTCCTGGGACAACAACGGGAACGCCCTCGCCAAGATCACCTACTCTGTAGTGATGAGCACGGACAGCGCCTATCCGAACTCGCACGCCGGAAACGTCGCGCTATCCACCGTTCCGGTAGGCTCCCCACCTTCGGCGATGGTCGTGGGGCTCTTCTCGGATACGAGCTATTACCTGCACGTGGCCGCGCAGAACGCCGCAGGCGCGCTCACGGCGTACAACTGGGTCGGCTCCACTATCACCCGTGCGGCCGAGCCTTCGGCCGCGCTGCAGATTTATCCCCAAGTGCACCCGACCTCGATGACCATCGCCTGGGGAACGAACACCAACGGCCCGGGCTCGCGCTACGAGATGACGCTCACGACGGGGAACTACATCCCGAACACGCACGCGGGCAACACCGTGGTGTTTACCCCGCCGGGAGCGTCTATTTCCAGCGCCACGCTGACTGGTCTTTCGGCGAACACGACCTACTCTCTGTACGGCAGGACCTTTGACCGCTACGGGAATTTTACGGACTTCGTCGGACTCAACTCCACGGCCACGCTGGCGGCCGACCCGGCGGCGGCGAGTCCGGCCTTCCCGGAGCTCGCCGCGACCACCCTGAGCGCGTCCTGGGGGGCGGGGGGCAACGCCCTTTCAGTGACGACCTACACGGTGGAGGCCTCCACGGCCGCCGATTTTAGCGCGACGGCGTCTCCATATCAGGTATCCTTGTCGACCTTGCCGGATGCCGGGCCGGCCGCGAGCTTGACGGGGTTGTTGGCGAACACCACCTACCACCTGAGGGTGCGGGCGGTTAACCACAACGGTCTTTTCTCTCAATACCTCGCGATAGGCTCGACCTCGACTCTGGCGGCCTCTCCCGGGGCGTTCACCTCCTTCATCAGAGTGGAGATCGATTCCGCGACGCTGCAATGGGGCTCCAGCGGAAATCCGCCGGCCTTGACCACCTATACCGTGGTCATGAGCACGGACTCCTTTTATCCCAACACCCACGGCGGCACCGTGGCGTTATCGACCGTCCCATCGGGCGTCAACCCGGTCGCGACGATGACGGGGATCTCGCCGAACACCTCCTATTACCTCTTCGTGAGGGCCATTAACAACAACGGGGTCGGCACCTCGTTCGTGCTTCTGGGCACGACGGCCACGCGGGCCGCGGTCCCGGTCGGACCGGCGTCTTTCGGGGCCATGGGGGTCTCTTCCTTCACCGCGAGTTGGGGCGCGGGCGGCAATGCGCTCTCCATCACGACCTACACCGTGGAGGCTTCTTCTTCCTCCCAGTTCGGAGGCGGGGCGCTGGTGTTCTCGGTGTCCACCGTGCCGTCGGCGGGACCGGCCGCGACTTTCTCTTCTCTGCTTGCGAATACGACCTATCATCTGCGCGCCCTGGCCTTCAATCATCCGGGGGTCGGCAGCGCTCTGGCGGGGCTCGGGTCCACCTCCACCCTGGCCGAGGCTCCGACCGCCGCGGCCGTGACCTTCAGCGAGGTGTTCGTGGGGTCGGCGAGCGTCTCTTGGGAGGAGAACGGCAACCCGGTCGATAGGACCACCTATGCCGTCGTCTTGAGCACGAGCCCGGGCTATCCCAATGGGGACGCGGGCAATGCCGCGCTCTCCACCGCCCCGGCGGGAAGCCTCCCCTCCGCCCATCTCTCGGGCCTGGCCGCGAACACGACCTATTTCCTATTCCTGCAGGCCGTCAACAACAACGGCATCGGTTCCGCGTACTTTTCGCCGGGTTCCACGGCGACCAAGCCCGTCGAGCCGCTGAGCGCGTCCTCCACCTTCACCGCGGTCGCCAATGTCTCCCTCACCGCGCAGTGGGAGAGCGGGGGCAACGGCTCCGGCACGCTCTATGAGGCTTGGGCAAGCACCGAGGCTCCTCTGACGACGACTCATGTGGGCAACTCCTTCGTTTCCACCCGCTCCTGGGCGGCCCCCATCTCCGCTCAACTGGTCGGTCTCGTGGCGAACACGACCTACTTCCTCTTCGTGCGGGCGGTCGGTCATTCCGGCGCGGCCACGCCGTACGTCGGGCTGGGGTCCACCGCCACGCTTGCCAACACCCCCGTCGCCGCGGGCGTTCCCTTCAGCGACGTCTCCACGGGGTCTTTGGTCGGGTACTGGAACGCCAATGGGAATGGAGCGGGGACGAGGTACGAAACAGTGGTGGGCACGGCATTCCCCTACACGGCAGGCGATACGGGGAATATACGGATCACGACGGCGCCGGAGGGCGCGCCCGCGGGCGCGTTCATGGACCTTCTCGCCAACGCGAGCTATTATCTCTATGCCGCGGCCTTCAACCGGGCCGGGGTCCCCACGCCCTACGCCTCCTTGGGTTCCACCCTGACCTTGGTCAAGGTCCCCGCCGTGTCGACCCCGGCGTTCGCGGGGACAAGCTTCGACTCGCTGACTGCCCAATGGAGTCATGGCGGCAACAGCAGCGGGACCCTATATAACGCCGTGGTCTCGACGGAAACGCCCCTGACGCTCGGCCACGCGGGCAATGTCATGGTCTCGACCGCGCCCGAGGGGGGTCCCCAGGCCCTCTTCGCCGGCTTGAGTCCAAACGCCACCTATTTCAACTTCGTCCGGGCCGTGGGCCGGGACGGGACCCTGACGGCATACCTGCTGATGGGCGAAAGGGCCACCGACGCCGCCCAACCCTCGGCGCCGGCGGCGCCCGTCTCGACGGTTTCCGCCTCCGGGCTGTCGCTCTCGTGGGGAGCGGCCGGGAACCCGCTTTCCAGGACGACATACACGGTCGAGGCCTCCACGGCCGCGGACTTCACCGCCGGAGGAAGTCCCTATCTCGTGAGCCTCGATACCGCGCCCGGCGCCGGACCTGCGGCCGCGCTGGGCGGATTATCGGTGAACACGACCTATCATCTGCGCGTGCGGGGCCTCAGCCATAATGGGAACACAAGCCCCTGGACGGGGCTCGGGTCCACCTCGACGCTCGCCGCGGTGCCCGGGAGCGCGGCCGCCGCCTTCCTGTCGGTGCATGCCGCCTCGATGAGCGTAGCCTGGACGGCCAACGGCAGTCCGGTCGACCAGACCACCTACACCGTGGTCTTGACCACGGGCATGGACTATCCCAACGCGTTGAGCGGAAATGTCCTGGTGACGACGGCGCCGGCAGGGACATCGCTCCAGGCGACGCCCGCCGGTCTCTCGGCCAATACGACTTACTATCTGTTCGTCAACGGCATCAACCGGATAGGGGTCGGCAGCGTCTACGCGGCTTTGGGATCGACACTGACGGCCGCCGACACGCCGACGCCTCCGGGCGCCGGGGCCTCCACCTTCACCGTGGTCGGGATCAGTTCCATCGCGGTCCGTTGGGGCGCGGGAAGCAATCCCGCGGGGACCGAATACCAGGCTGAGGTCTCGACCTCGGCCTCATTCGGGGGCGGAGCGATGGTGGGCGTGAGCGGCTGGATCACTTCGACCTCCACTGTTTTTGCCGGCCTTTCCACCAACAGTGTCGTTCATGTCCGGGTGAAGGCCCGCAACGCCGCGGGCACCGAGTCGAGCTTCGCCGCGATGGGTTCGACGACCACCTTGGCTGAGCCCCCGAGCGCGGCCGCGAGCGTTTTCCCGCTGGTGGGAGTAAGCTCGATACAGGCCCAGTGGCAGTCGGGGGGCAACCCGGCCTCGACGGAGTACGAGCTGCAGGCGTCGACGGAGGCGGGGTTCCTGGTGTACGCGGCGTCGGGAACATGGGCCGCCTCGACCTCGGCGTTCGCGGCGGCCTTGGCGGGGGACGCGACCTATTATCTGCGCGTGAGGGCCAGGAACTCGGCCGGGGTCTCGACCGAATTCCTGGCGTTGGGCTCCACCGCGACGCTCGCGGCCGAGCCTTCCGACGGCCTGCTCGCCGAAGCCGGACCCTACGGCCTGCTCGCCGCCTGGAGCGTGGGTGGAAACCGCCGCCCGCAGAGCGGCGCGTGGACGGCGTCGGTCTCGGCCCTGCCCGCGGCGCGCTCCGGGCACGCGGTCGCCGTGTATGGCGGAAGAATCTATGTCTCCGGCGGCACGGACGGCTCTCTTACGCGGTCGTCGGTCTATTTCGCTCCCTTGGGCGCGGATGGGAGCGTCGGGGCTTTCCGGCAGGCGGAATCCCTGCCGGCTTCCCGGGAATCGCACGCCATGGCGGCCTGGGGAGGCCGCCTGTATGTGATCGCGGGTTTCGACGGCTCCCCCAAGTCCACGGCCTGGTGGGCTCCCGTCCTCTTGGATGGGAGCCTGGGCGCATGGACCGAGACCACCTCTCTTCCCTCAGCCCGGCATAGGCACGCGGCGCTCGCATGGCAGGGCCGTTTGTTCGTCAGCGGAGGAGAAAACTCGATCTCCGCTCAATCAACGGTTTATCAAGCTGATATCCAAGCGGATGGGACTTTGGGGGCGTGGTCCACGGGCGCCGCTCTGCCCGCGGCGCGCAGTGGGCACGCGATGGCCGTTTCGAGCGGGGCCCTGTACGTCGCCGGCGGGGTCGGGGCCGGAGTGGAGTCCACGGTCTGGCGCGCTCCCCTGGTGGGGAATAGCCCGTCGGCATGGTCCATCGCCTCTCCCCTGCCCGAGGGGAGGACGCGGTTCTCCCTGGTTCCGGCGGGGGGGCGGCTTTTCGCTCTCGGAGGCCATGACGGCTCCAACGCCAGGGCGACGGTGTACGCGTCGTCGCTCAAGGCGGATGGGACCTTGGAGGCGTGGACCCAGGAGGCCCCCCTGCCCGGGGCGCGGACCCTGCACGGGGCCGGGGCCTTCAACGACCGGCTCATCCTGGCCGGGGGCGACGACGGGACGGGCCCGGTCGCGTCGGTCGGCGCCGCGTCCCTCCAGGGGACGCTGTACTCGGCGGAACTGGCGAGGGACTCGGGGTTCACTCTCATGGAGGCCACGCGCGCGCTCAACTCCGACCATTCCGAGTTCCCAGGCCTTGCGCCCAATGCGGCCTATTACGCCCGGGTGAAGACGGTGGGGATGGACGGCCGCTCGAGCGCGTACTTCCTCCTGGGCTCCACCCTGACGCCCGCAGCCTTGCCGGGCTCGGCAATCTCGACCTTCACGGCGTCGTCTACAGGTTCCTTGAGCGCGGCCTGGGGTCTTGGGGACAACCCGGCGGGCACCGAGTTCCAAGCGTCCCTCTCCACCTCCGCCGGCGGCGGAGGTGCGGTAATTATTGGCTCCTGGTCCTCCTCCCTATCCAACGGTTTTGCGGGCCTTGCCCCGAATACGAGCTACTACCTTCGCGTTCAGGCCCGCAACTCGGCGGGTCTGGCCGGTTCTTATGTCTTGGCGGGGGCCACGCACACGCTCGCCGCCGCGCCCGGCGGCTCGGTTTTTCAATCCGTGCAGACCACGGGCTTCACGCTGGAATGGTCGGCGGGAGGCAACCCCGCCGGCACGCGCTATGAAGCGCAGGTGGCCACGACCGCTTCCTTCGGGAACGTGAACGCGAGCAGTGTGACGCTGTCTACGAGCGCTTCCTTCAGCGGCCTTTTGAGCGCGGCGACATTCTATGCCCGGGTCAGGGCGTACAACGGCAACGGCACGGCCACGGCTTTCGACACGGCGGTGTCGACCTTCACCGGGCTGGATACCGTGGCGCCGTCGAGCGCCACGCAGGCCTCCGCGCATCCCTCGGGTTCCGCCAACGCGGTGGAAGTGTATTGGACGGCGTCGGGCGACGATGGGACGGCGGGGGATCTCGTGACGGGAAGCCGCTATTTCATCCAGTGGACGACCTCGGCTCCCCAGGGAGGCGAGGTCGTCTGGAGCACTTCCAACGCGCAGGTGGCGGGGTCCACGGGTCCGGTATCCGCCGGGAGCGCGGTGAGCGTCATTATCGGGGGCCTTCCCTCTCTCAAGACGGCGTTCCTCAAGGTGTGGTCGAGGGATGAGTCGGACAATTATTCCGCTCCTTCCGACACCATCTCGGTGTTCGTTTCGCCCTTCGTATTGGGCACGCTCGACGGCTCAGGCATAGACGCGGGCTCTTACGCGTCGCTCGCCCCGGAGCGTTCTGGGGACCTCCACGCGGCTTATACGGGCGGCTTTGGGACGCAGGAGTTGAGGTATCTTAAGAGGGTTTCCGGGAATTGGGGTTCTGTGGAATTCCCCGACCCGGGGGTCGGGGCGTCGCATGCGGTCGTGGCCGTGGACGGAGACAGCAGGCCGAAGATCCTCTACCGGGGGCCCTCCGGGGAGCTGAAGCTGGCCGGAAAATCAGGAACATGGAGCAGTGAAACGCTGGAGTCAGGCGATCTTATCCCGGGCGGGGCCGCGGTGGACCCCGTTGGCGTACAGGCGAGCTACTATGACGCGGCCGCCAAGGACCTCAAGCACGCGCGGTGGAACGGCCTATCCTGGAGCACGAACACGGTGGATACGGCCGGAGATGTGGGCCGCTATAGTTCCCTGGCCATCGATTCCAGCGGCACGCCGCACATAGCCTACTATGACGCGACGAACGCGGACCTCAAATACGCCCGCTGGACCGGAGCGGCCTGGAGCGTCGAAACTGTGGATGGGACGGGGGTGGACGTGGGGAGCGCGCCGGCGTTGGCCTTGGACGGGTCGGGCTGGGCGCGCATCGCGTACGCCGACACGACCAACATGGACGTGAAGTTCGCCTCCAAGTCTTCGGGCGGCTGGACCTTGCAGACGGTCGATGGACCGGGCTCGATGGGCAATGTGGGCGGTCTCGCGCTGGACGGGTCGGGCAAAGCGGCCATATCCTATTCGGACCTGGGCTCGCAGGACCTCAAGGCGGCGCTCTGGACCGGGGGTTCCTGGAGCACCATGACCGTCGATTCTAGAGGAGGGAAGGGGGAATATTCTGGCCCCGTCATCGAACCATTCGGTTCGATGACCGTTGTTTATAAGGATTCTTCCAATGATGACTTGAAGTCGGCTTCGTGGTCCGCCGGTCTGCCAACGCCCATCGGGGGCCGCGGTCCCCTTTCGGGGCCCACCGCCTTCGCGGGAACCGCGATCTCCTCCGGGGCGATACAATGGAACTGGACCGATAACGCGGGCAATGAGCAGGGATTTGAGCTCTACGGCGCCGCGGCCGCCACGGGACCCTATACGCTGCTGGCCGGGGGCATAGCGGCCGCCCCCGGCGTCGGGACCCTCAAGACCTACACCGAAAGCGGCCTTTCCGAGAACACGACCTACTATCGTTTTGTCTCGGTCATAGGCGTCGGCGGCTCCGCGTGGTCGAAGGCCGCCTCGGCGTATCCCTTCAGCACGGCCGACCGCTCCAGCCCGACGGTCACCGACAATCAAGCCGGGGATGATGTCTGGCGCAAGGCGAACGCCGGGATCTATGACATAGACATCGCCGACCTGGGCGGTTCCGGGCTGTCGAGGTTCTCGGTGAAGGTCTCGACCCGGTCCGGAGGCCTGGGACCGGACCTCACGGGATTTGTGGATGTCGTGGTCAACATCGGCTCGGACACCTACAGTTCGGACTGGTCCCTGCCTCCGGCCGTATTCGACGCCATACCCGATGGGGCCACGGCCTACGCCACGGTGCGCGCTGAGGACGGGGTGGGCAACTCCACGGTGCTTACGGACGCTTTCTGGGTGCGCAAGGATACCTCCCCTCCGAGTCTGGTGGACAACCAGACCGGAGATACTTCATTGAGAATAACTTCCGGTACGTTCTATGATGTGGACGCCTTCGACGGAGGCGGTGGTCTCGAGCGAATGCAGTATAGCGCCTCCCTCACCGCCGCGTCGGCGGACGCGGCCGTCGTCAATTGGACGGATATACCTCTCACCGTTGGAGCTACGTTCTTTTCTTCGGATTGGCCGTTGGATTTCGCGTCTTTAGCTTCGGCTTCCACGAATTATATTTCAATCCGCGCCTGGGACAGGGCGGGCTCGACGACCACGCTCATCGACGCGTTCTTCGTGCTCAAGGACGCCGCCGGTCCTCAGGTGCGCATCCTGGCGCCGGCGTCTTCGTACCGGTCGTCGCTGGCCGCGATCTCGGGCACGGCGGCAGATCCGAGCGGGATACAAGGCGTGGAGCTGAAAATCCAACAGAGCCCGCCTGGCGGGCTCTACTGGAACGGGACGGGGTTCAGTTCGGCGGGAGAGCTATGGTTCACGGCACAAGGAACATCTGCCTGGAGCTTCGCTCCAGGCAGCGCCTGGGTGGATGGAACGAGCTACCAGGCGGTGGCCCGGTCTTCCGACGCCTTCGGCAATTACGCGGGGTCCTACGCGACGGCAGCGTTCACGATGGACATGAGCACGCCCACGGCGGGCGTCGTCGTCCCCGTGCCGGATACGACGATATCCTCGCTTGCGCAGATAACGGGCACCAGTTCCGACGCCGGGTCGGCCGTGTCCGGGGTGTCTGCCGTGGAGGTAAGACTCAAGAGGCTTTCCGACGGTCTTTGGTGGAACTTCGCCTCCGAGTCTTGGTCCCTTTCCGCCGTGTCCACGATACCGGCCGGGACCAACCCGTGGAGCCTGGCGCCCACCGAGCGCTTGCAGGCGGAACTGGCGCACCAGGCGAGCTACTTCATCGGGGTCCGCGCCCAGGATAATGCGGCGCCCGCTAACGCGGGCGACTTTTTCGCGAAAGGCAGCACTTTCACCTTCAGCGACACCGCCCCGCCCGCGGCCGTGGCCAACCTCAGCGCCTTGACCGGCGCCTCTCCCGGCCAGATACAGCTCTCCTGGTCCGCTCCGGGCGACGACGGATCCTCGGGCATGACGCTCTTGGGCGAGTACCGCATCCACTATACGACGATCAGCGGGGTAGCCTTCGACACGGTCTCCGCTCAGGTGGCGTTTTCGACGGCCCAGGTGAGGCCGGGCGAGGCGCAGGGCAGGCTCTTGAGCGGCCTTATCGCGGGCGGGACCTACTTCATCCGGACATTCATGGCCGATGACGCGGGCAACTGGAGCGCGCTGTCCAACGGGGCCACGGCCATGGCCGCGCCCCAGCCCTTGAGCCGGATCAGCGGGCACGTGATGAAGGTGTCCAGCGAGGGGATCACGGCCGTCCTGTTGGAGTGCTACGATGAAAGCAACGCGCTCAGAGGGACGGCCTTCACGCTGGCCGATGGGAGCGGGACTTACGTGGTCGACGGCTTGCCCTCCGGGAGCTACAAGGTGCAGGCGAGCTGGACGGCCGGGGACATCACCAGCTCGGTGTGGCTCGACGGCATCCCGGTGGGGAGCTATGACATCGATTTCGTCCTCCAGATCAACTACACGCTCTCGACGCTGACGGGCACATTGCAGAGCCTCTCGGTCGCAGGGGCACGGGGAGCGGTGGGTTCCGATAAGGGGCATGGGGTACGGGCGGCGGCCTCTGGGGCCGCCGCGTTTCTGGCCCGGGCCCAGTCGGACCACTATTCGACCAGCACGGTGGAGCTCTATCAGGGCGGCAAGAAGGCGGTGAGCGTGGCCGTGGCGCCCTCGGGCCGCTGGGAGATATCCAATCTCTTGCCGGGCAAATACGGGGTGCGGGCCTTCAACGGGCTGGAATATACGGACGTTCAAGACGTCGAGGTGGGGGAGGGTGAGGTCAAGGAGGTGAGCTTCGTCTACGATCCCTTGCCCACCGACAGCGTCTTCGCCTTCCCCAATCCGGCGCGCACGCGGACGACGATCCGATTTGTGAGCACGCTCATCCCGCTGGAGGCGCAGGTCTCGATATTCGACATCGCGGGGAACCTGGTGCGCGAGCTCGCCGGCTCCCAGATGAGTTCGCCCGCGCCCGGCCTATATCACGCGGTCTGGGACCTCGACAACGACAGGGGTGAGGCGGTGGCGTCCGGAGTGTACCTCTTCATGGTCAAGGTCAAGGGCGGACCAGAGAGCCAGTCGGCCAAGGTGGTCAAGAAGCTCGCGATAGTACGGTAATGTCGCGACCCCTGGTATTTTGCGGTGCAAAATCCCAGGTGATCGCTCCTATTTCAACGACCTTTTGGCGAGTACCTTCCCGGAAGGATCCAACTCGTAGAGGATGGGCTGGCAGGTCCCGATGTTCAGCTCCATGACCTGCTCCTGGGTCAACCCGTCGAGCTCCATGACGATGGCCCGGAGGCTGTTGCCGTGCGCGGCGACGAGCACCGTCTTGCCCGAGACCGCCTCGGGCAGTATCCTCGAGCGGAAATAGGGGAGGGCCCGGGCCGCGGTGTCCTTGAGGCTCTCGCCGCCGGGCGGTGCGACGTCGTAGGAGCGGCGCCAGATGTGGACCTGTTTGTCGCCGAACTTCTTGGCGGTCTCCGCCTTGTTGAGCCCCTGGAGGTCGCCGTAGTGCCTCTCGTTGATGGCCTGATCCTCGAAGACCGGGATCCCGGTCTGGCCGTTATCCCCGAGGATGATGTCGAGAGTCTGCCTGGCCCTGAGGAGCTTGGAGGTGAAGGCGAGGTCGAAGCGCGTCCCCGAGAGGGACTTGGCCGCGCGATGGGCCTCCTCTTGGCCGAGCGGGGTGATGGGGACATCCACCCACCCGGTGAAGCGGTTCTCGAGGTTCCACTGGGACTGTCCGTGGCGGATGAGGATGAGGGTGCCCATAGCCGGATGTTAGATTATCGCGTGCTCATGGACAAGAGCCGTCCCTTTCGCGCGGCTCATCGTGGGAAGGGCTTCGAACTTGGGGTTCCGGCTATTTCCCTTTAGGCAATACGGAGAGAGGGCTGAGGTAGTCCTTCGCGTCGCGGACGATGAAGTGCAGGTGAGGACCGGTCGTGAATCCGGTCATGCCGATGAAGCCGACGGTCTGACCCGCGTCGATGTATTGCCCGTTCTTGACCGGAGGGGCGTTTTTGCCGGTCTGCATGTGCCCGTAGCGCGAGGAGAGTCCGCCGGGGTGGGAGAGCACCACGTTCATCCCGTAGCCGTTGGACATGCCGACGAAGTTCACCTGCCCGCCATCGTAGGCCTTGATCGGGGTCCCGAAGGGGGCGGCGATGTCCAGTCCGTTGTGGAAATGGGGGTAGTAGGTTCCGTTCCAGGTCCTGCCCGCGTAAGCCGCCCAACTGACTCCGCCGAAGTTCTGGGAGATGCGCCCGCCTACCGGCCACACCGTGCCCCGTTTCATCGTGGCCTGCGAATCCGGGGGCGGCTTTTTGGGCGGGTTCTTGACCGCCGTATCCATGATCTTCTCGAACTGCTTATCCTCGGAGGCGCGCAGGTCTCTGATCATGGCCATCTGCTTGTCGGCCAGTTTGGAACCCTTGTTGAGGGTGTCCATCATGGATTTTATCTCGGCCGGAGAGACCGCGGGCGCCTCACCCGACTGTCCCTTCCTGCCCGAGCCGGAGGCCGCGTTGGCGGAGGGACCGCCCCCGAAGGTCGAGGCGTCGGTCTCGTTCGAGCCCCAGGCGAGCCGTCCTCTGGAGTCGCTGGGGAGGGAACCCGCCCCCTTTCCGCTCTCCGCGTGAGCCCCTTTGACTCCGCCGCGTCCATCCGCCCCGGCCTTCCCCGCGGAAACGGACGCGTGGCCGCCCGCGGAGCGGAGCTCTCTTTTCCCGCCGGAGGAAGCCTGTTGTTCCTCGCCGCCCCCGGCCGCGGCGCCCCCGCCGCCTCCGGGGTCCGAGAGTCCGGAGCGCGATGCGGCCAGAGAAGGGCGAGGCGCCCCGGACACGGGTGAGCCATACGCGGCGTCTTCCGGCGCCGATGGAGGCTCTTCGACGGCCGCGGAAACAGGGGCGGAGTCCGACGCGCTCTGCGCCGGTGCGCCGGGTGGGGCGTCGGGTAAGGTAAGGGAGGGAAGGCGCGAGGGAGCTTGGGCCCGGGAGGCGTCGGCGCCCGGGACGGGATTGATCAGGATGGACTTGGCGCTGTCGAGGGGTTTCGCTCCGACGGCGGAATAGGTGTCTTCCCGTTGGCTCCAGCGGTGCAGGAGGAAGAAGGGGATGGAGAGGGCGAGGATGAGCAGGACGCCCAGGGCGAATCTATCGTCTCTACTCATAGCTGTATAGTATGGCGTCCGGGCCGCGGCAAGTCAATGGGGGGAACGCTTGGCCTTGTACATCAGGGCGTCGGCCCGGGCGAAGAGGTCCATGAGCGTCTCTCCTCCCCGCAGTTCCGAAGCGCCGATGCTGAGGCCTATCTCGCCGGAGAAGGACTTCTTGGCGAAGACCTGCTGGACGCGGCGCGCCACGCGCTTGGCCGTGAACTCGCTGAGCCCCGGCAGGAGGACGACGAACTCGTCGCCTCCGTAGCGGTAGGCCGAGTCCACGTGCTTGCGGATGCAGGAGGAGAGGATGTCTCCCAGTTCGCGCAGGATGCGGTCCCCGGCCTTGTGGCCCCAGCGGTCGTTGGCCTTCTTGAAGCGGTCGATGTCGATGAGCAGGATGCTCAGCGTCTGGTCTTGGCGCCGGGCCCTTTGGACCTCTTGGGCCCCCCGCTCGTGGAAGTGGCGGTGGTTGAAGAGCCCGGTCAGCTCGTCGGTGATGGAGAGCTCCCGGAGCCGTCCCTCCAGTTCCACGCGCCGGCTGATGTCCTTGGAGATGCCGAGCATCCCGATGATGGTCCCATGCCTGTCCTTGAGCAAGGACGCCGACATGCTGACATGGATGCGCCGCTTCTCGGGGCCGAGGACGACCATCTCGTGGTCGGAGAGGTTGCCCTGGGCCAGGAGCCGGCGCATGATCTTCCCGGCCTCGCCCCGCCAGCCCTCATAGAAAGTCCAGACCGGCGCGCCCGCGGCTTCCGCCGCCGATCTCCCGAGCATGCGCTCCGCGCCCGGGCTGAAGTAGATGATCCGCCCCTGCGTGTCGGTGGTCCAGATGGCGTCGGTCGTGGAGGCGAGGATGGCCTCCAGGTACTCTTTGGCGCGGACGAAATGGGCGGAGAGATAGACCAGGGGCGCCCCCAGCCCCGGAAGGGAGAAATCGCCGTTCGATTGGATCGGATTCCCCATCGTTCTTCTAGCCCGCGATCGAGCCGGGCTATCCTTGAGAATAGGATGGCCGGAATCCGGCTGGGTCGCCAGGGAGGAAAGCCCAATCCCGGCATAGGCCCAAAGGCCTATGCCGGGAGTGGGCCTCTTCCTTTGTGATGTTCTGCTTTAGATTCTTGCCCCCTTGGAACGCACTCGCCTTCCCCGTGGGAAGGCGAGTGCGTTAGGAGGATATCGACGTGTAATGTTTTAAAGCCGACCGCCAGGCCAATGAACTGAGCCCCAAAAGAACGGCGGCCAAGCCCACGGCGAAAATCATCCATCGGAATTCCAGCGTCCCCAACAGGGCCTTGGTGGGAAACGAGGTCATGACCGCGATGGGGATGAGGAAGGTGAGGACCCAGCGCAGCGGCCCTGCGTAGATGTCCACGGGCAGTTTTCCCAGGAACATCATGTCGCGGTAGACCCAGATGGTGTTCTCGAGTTCTTGCGTTCGAACGGCCAGGGACGCGACGAAGATGTGTATCGCGAAGGCGATGGCGATGCCGTTGAGCACCAGGAGGAGGTAGGCGAGGCAATGCAGAGCCGTGATGTTTTCGGGGAGCCTCTCCCAAGTCAGGCCGAGCAGGACCAGCACGGGCAGGAGCGTCACTATGTCCAGAAAGTCCACGGAGAGCCCGATCATCCGGAGCAGGGGCGGACAGGGCTGTATGAGGTAGGTGTCCAGGTCGCCTTCGGTGACCAGGTGGCGGGCCGCGTAGACCCCGCGTAGGAAAACCTGGGCCGTGATGTCGACGAGATTGAAGGTGAGGAAGAAGAGGGATATCTCCAGGAGCGAGTAGCCCGCGATCGTGTCCGTGTGGCGGAAGACGGCCAGCAGATAGGCGAAGAAGAAGAGCAGTCGGATGAGTTTTCCGACGAGGAAGCCCAGCGAGCCCAGCTTGTGGGAAAGCTGGGCCTGAAGGCTCATGGCCGCCATGCGCAGCCAGATGCGGAAGAGCCGCATCACCCGCCCTCCGCGGCATAATTGTCCAAGCCCAGGCGCCAGAGTTTCGAGGAGAGGAGGAGCAATAGAACGCACCAGAAGCCTTGCAGGAGCAGGACCTGGAGGGCTTGCGAGAGAGGGATGCGCTCGAGGTAGATCTGAAGCGGCAGGAACAACAGCGTGGGGAAAGGGGTGAGCTTGAGAGCGGTCTGCAGGCCTTGGGGGAGCACGTCGAGCGGGAAGAAGGCTCCGGCCGCGAACTGCACGAAGAGCTCGAAGCAGAACAAAGGGCCGGCGGATTCCGAGGTCCAGAAGGCGAGGGAGGCCACCATGAACTCGAGCAGGAAGAAGACGAGGGAGGAGAGCGCGGTCGCCGCGGCGAAGAGGGCCCAAGTCTCGGCTCGCGCGGGGAGGTACACCGGCGCGGAGAAGATCCAGATGAGGAAGGCGACCTCGAGCCCCGCGGCCGCGACATGCACGCTCTTGGCTCCCAGGTCCAGGGAGAGGCAGTAGGCCCGGTAGTCGATGGGCCGCACCAGGGCCCCGGAGATGCGGCCGCTCGATATCTCGCGCACGATCTCCCAGCCGCGCCCGGTGAACACGAAGGAGCGGAGCACGTTCATGGCCAGGACATAGCTGAGCATCTGGGCTCGGTCGTAGCCCAGGAAGCGCTCGGAACTCCCCAGGAGCGCGGACCAGAAGAAATAAAGCGTGGTGATGAGCGCCAAGCCCCCGATCCTGTCCATGAGCAGGGAGGAACGCAGCTGCAGCACGTTCTGCAGGCTCAGCGAATACGCGTAAGCGTACTTTCGCCAGGCGGCCCCCCCCGCCGACGGTCCCCCCACGGGGGGCCGTCCGTTTTGGGGGCCCTGCGTTGTCATTGGGAGCTTCCTTTATGCTTTTCCTGAAAGAGCCTCCGTATCACCTCTTCCGCCGGCGTGTCCTCGATGGTCAGGTCCAAGACCGCGAAGCGGCCGAGCAGGTCCGCCGCGCGCTTGGAGACCTCCTCGCGCGGGACCTCGATGACCGCGGAATACTCCGCGCTCTCCAGGACGCGGCCCACGGACTCGAGTTCCCGGGCCGAGACCGGCCGCTGGAAGTCCGCGCGGATGAGCTTGTGCGGGGCGAAGCGTTCGACGACCGAGCGCAGGGCCCCGTCGTGGAGGATGCGGCCGCGGTCGATGACCACGACGCGGGGGCAGAGCTCCATGATGTCGCCCATGTTGTGGCTGGTCAGGAGCACGGTGGCCTTGGCGGTCTGGGCGTAGTGCAGGATGAACTGGCGCACCTTCTTCTGCATGACCACGTCGAGCCCGAGCGTGGGCTCATCGAGCAGGAGCACTTTCGGGCGGTGCAGGAGGGAGACCGCGAGCTCCGTCTTCATGCGCTGGCCCAGGGAGAGCTTTTTTACCGGGACGCTTAGGCATTCTTGGAGCTCGAGGAGTTCCGTCAATTCCTCCATGCTGCGGCGGAACTCCTCCTCGCCCAAGCCGTAGATCTCCTTGTTGAGCCGGAAGGTCTCCTGCGCGGGGATCTCCCACCAGAGTTGGGAGCGCTGGCCCATGACCAAGGTGATCGCGCGTTGGAATTCGGAGCGGCGCTCCCAAGGCGTGTGCCCCAGCACCGTGGCCGTGCCCGAGGAGGGATAGAGCAGGCCGGAAAGCATCTTGAGAGTCGTGGTCTTGCCGGCGCCGTTGGGCCCCAAAAACCCCACGATCTCTCCCTCCGCGATCTGAAATGAGACCTCGGAGACGGCCGGTATGTCCCGGTAGCGCCGGTGCAGGAGAGCCCGGAGGGCGTTGAGCAAGCCGCTCTCGCGCTCGGGGACGGTGTAGACCTTGGAAAGCCTGTCGACGACGATGGCCGCCATGCCTAGGCGCCCTTGCCGAAATCGATCGGCCGGTGTCCGAAGTGTTCTTGGAGGACGATGTTGAAGGTCTGATCGAGCGTCTTAAGGCGGCCGACGTAATAGGACCGGGCCGATCGGTAATAGGCTATCAGCTTCTTCGCGTCGAGCTCGTGATGCTCAGCGAGGAAGCGGATGTCCTCGCGGTCGCGATCGTTGTAGCGGCTCAGCTTGCTCAGGACCAGATCTTCCTTGCCCAGGGCTTTTACCCGCATGTGCTTGAGGCGGCCCTTGAATACCTCCAGACAGCGCCCCTTCCAGTCCGGGTCTTCGATCAGCATCAGGCTGGTGTTCGCTCTATGGAGATGGATCCCATGCTTCCTGGCGAGTTCCGAGGCCTCCCCCGCCCACTCCGCCAGCTTCTTGCGCATGCCGTCGTCTTCGAGATATGCATCGATGTCGATAGTCCCGCGTCTTGAGCCGTACGCGATCACCGCGGCCGCGCCGCCGAAGAGGAACAAAGTGGTCTTGTCTATTGGCCTCTCCTCGCCCAATAAGATGTCGATGTCTTGGAGGAAGGCAAGCAGTTCGCGCCCACTGGACCGATTCATCTCGGAAGATGGCGCCGGAAGGATTCCAGGTCGGCCGAGCCCAGGCCGTGCCAGAAG
>CAYHRV010000004.1:24638-36805 GCA_964359165.1 uncultured Elusimicrobia bacterium | reverse complement strand
GCACATTTTATGAAAAAGGTTGACCCATGTGCCCACCCCTACCGCGCGGACAGTTTGCAGGCGGTTCGGACGCCGCCGAGTTGTTCTTGGACGGCTGCCCATGGTTCCATTTCATGAGCCGGGCTGTTCACGCTTTGAACCGGCGGCGGGCCCATAGGACGAGCAGGAAAGCCGCGGCCGCGGCGCCCAGGAGCAGGCCATAGGCCCGCTGGAGGGAGGTCCCAGGGAGGGATCCGGCTCCAGAAGACTTCGAGGGATTTTCGCGGGGCCGGGGCGCGAGGCCGGCGCGCGGCCTCGCGTCCGGGGCGCTCACGACCTCGAAACGCCGGCCTTGGGAATCGATCAGAACCCCGCGGCCCGAGGCCGCGGGGCGTTCCCGGGCCGAGTTCGTGTCGAAGAGTTTCATGGGACTCGCGGCGGGCATGGAAGGCCCGGTGCTCGCCATGGAGGAGGGCGCGGGTGTCGGAGCCTGCGCCGCTCCCTCCTCATCTAGGGGGTCTTGGAGACGCGTTAATTGGGCCTGCTGGGCTTCCAGGAGCTTGGAAACGACTCCCGTCGTATCCTGGCGCTTCAACTCCTCGAGAGCGTCCTGCGGGGTGAGCGTCCCGGATCTCAGGGCCGGGACGATCGGGAGCAGCTTCCTCATCGTGAGGATGGACGCCGTCGCGGAGGCCGCGAGGAGCCCGATGAGGGCGACCCGGAAAAGGACGCGCACGGCTAAGTGCGGAAAGCGGTGGAGAGGGCGTCGCGCAGGTGGCGGCGAGTGCCGGGGAAGGCCAAGACCGCTATCCCGGCCACGATGTAGACCGCGGAATACAGGTTGCGGGCGTGCGCGGAGGTGAAGAAGGGTTGGGTGAGGAACAGAACGGCCAGAAGAGCCGCTTCCTTCAGTGAGAAACGCAGATTGATGAGTATGGTGATGGCGAAGAAGGATTGCGCGGCCGTGAGAAGCAGCTCGTGCACTTGTCGGGAGTCCAGGGGCATGGGACTCAGACTCCCGCCCGATAGGCAGAACGCGGCCGGGAGCATGCCCACCAGCAGAGTCCACTGATTGACCTTGGAGGAGACGAGCACCCGCAGGCCGACCTCTCCCTTCCCCTTGAGCGCGAAGAGCACGGCCACGATGAATTCCGGGGCTTCGGAGGCGAGCGGGGCGAGCCATTGCACCAGGAAGAACTCGTCCATGCCCCACTGTTTGCCCGCGGCGAGCAGGCCCTCGGCGAAGGGCTCGGCGGCCAGGTAGATGGCTAGCGCGGAGAACAGGAACAGGACGGTGACGACGACGCGGCGCGGCGTGCGGGGCAGGGAGCCGATGGTCAGGGCCGGTCCTTCGAGCTCCGGCTCCCCCACCTCGGCCTGGGCCGTTCGCCAGGCGTATAGGGCGAAGATCATTAGGAATACGGCGCAGTCGATCAGGGAAAGAGTGCCCAGATAGGTGGGGATGAAGGCGTAGAGGGTGGCCGCGCCCAGGGCCACGAGCTCCACGGAGAGGCCCGACTCCAGGATGATCTCCTTTTTCCCATGGCGTGCCCAGTAGGCGAAGAGCACCGCGGCCCAGCCCACGCCGATGAGCAGGCGGTTGGACCCGGTCATGTTGGCCGTGGCGTAGGAGATGTAGGCCGGGTCCTTGCCCGCGGTCCAGGCGAAATAGATGTCCACGGCATACTCGGGGAGGACTGCGATGAGGGCCAGCAGGGAGACCGAGAGCCCCTGGGGCAGGTCCAACTCCGCGGCCTCGGCGGTCCAAGAGAGGAGGAACGCGGCCCCCAGGATGGCCAAGCCGGGGAGCAAGGCCCCGAAGGGAGGCTCGAAGTGGAAGCCCGCGGCCCGCAGGAGCGCCCATTGAAGGCAGGCCAAGGCCGCGACTCCCATGTAGACGAAGTGCTTCTTGCGATCGGCCGTATCCTTCATCCTGGGGATTATAATAGAAATGGCCACGTCTTTTCAGCGTTTGGAGTGGGTGGGATGGTGCGGCGCACCGGAGTGCCCGGAGCGGAGGAAGACGGCCAGGGCGAAGAGGAGGAAGGCGAGCATCGCCTGCAGGCCGAGGAAGGACATGAGCTTGAGCCAGGCGAAGCCGGGATGGACGAAGCGGACCAGCCAGCCGGAACCTTCATTAGACAAGGCGCTCAAGAAAGAGGCGGATACGAAGAAGACCTTGGCCTTATCGGAGTAAGGCGCGAAGAGGAGGAGGTGCGTGAGCAGGAGCAGGACTACGGCCATGATCGGCAGATGCATGTGCGTGGTCTCAAGGAGGGCGGCCGCGGTCTTGGGGTTGCGGAATTCCTCCTCGGAGCCGAGATAGTAGGCCGCCACCGAGGATGGGGTGAGGGACATGCGCGAGAGGAACATGGCCCAGTTGGTGAACCAAAGGCCCAAGAGCAGGAGCAGGCTGAAGGCCAGGGTCAGCCGCATGAACGGCTGGTGCTGGAAGCCTCCGGATTGGAGGTATTTCATGGGGAGCCTTCCTGTCGCGTGGAGGGGTGGACGGCCTGATGGACGGCGAGCATGCGGCGGGCCGATTCGGCGAAGACCTGGGCGGAGAGGGAGGCGCCGGCCACGTTGCGTATGCCTCCGCGGACCCGCAGGTCGTCCTCCGGTCCCTTGCCCTTGAAGAGGCCGAACCAGCGGCGGGCCGGAAGGTAGTCCTCGGGTTCCTCGAAGCTCAATATCTCCAGGAAGCGCAGGCGTCCCTCCGCGTCGAGGGCGGCCATCACCGTCGCCGGCAGGGTGCGCACGATGACCCTGTCGAAGTAGGCGTATCCGAGAGCCCCGGAGCTCGAAGCTCCGACGTAATAGGTCCACAGCTTGGAGCCGAGCTTGGCCCGGGCCGAGGATTCCGCTTCTTTTACCTGCTCCGGGGTCAGAAAGGCGGTCTTTCTCTCGATGGAGGAGCCGGGGGGGAAGGCCAGGGCCAGGGCCTCCTTCTGGGAGAGAAGCACCTTGGCGCGGCAAGCTGGAGGGATCGCCGCCGATAACACGGATAGGCAAAGGAGAAGAGAAAGGCATCTATTCGGAAAAAGGTTTAACATATCAGCCTAAAACACAACGGGCAGCGCGGGCCCGCGCTGCGACAGGGCCCGCGCCGCCGTAGTTTAGAATATATACCCTATCCCGAGATTCGTCTGTCCGATCCCGGTCAGGCCTTGGTCCTTGAGGATCTGATGGTCGACCTTGATCGCCACCTGGGACATGGGTTTGTAGGTGAGGCCGAAGGTGTACTCCACGCGGCTGTTGGAGGGATTCTTCGTCCAGCCGGTCGGCACCTGCCATTGCGTGTCATAGCGTTCGTAGCGCAGGAACGGGGCGAGATAATGCCCCCCCATGGGGCGCAGGGAGAACAGGTCGAAGGCGGCCTCCAGATAGCCGCCGAAGAAGTCGGACCCGACGGACTTGTTGGAGCCGGCGGCAATGCTCTGCGCGGAATTCAGCGTGTCGGCGTTGCCGATATGACCCTGCGCGTAAAGCGCGCGCAGTTCCAGTCCCCTCCATTCGCTTTTAGCGTGCAGATCCCATAGCGTCACCGGGACGGACGCGACGACTTCGTGGTCGGCCTCCCCCGCGTAGAACGAGCCCCCGAAGACGGTCCCTTCCAGGGGTTTGACGTCCAGGCGCCCGACAAGGGCGAAGTCGTCGGCCAGGCTCTTCGACCCCGAGGAGCGGCCGTTGCGCAGGGCCGTGGAGGCGTCGAAACCCTTGACCTTGGGCGAGGTCCCGGAATCCGTGACCGCCTGCAAGCCGGTCACCAGATAGGAGCGGTACTCCACCGGGCCCAGCTCTCCGAACACGCCCACGCCGTTCTCGCGCCAAGTCGTCGGGATAAGGCTCGACTCAACGCCGGGCCTGCGCACGCCGTGAAAAGTCGTGGGCTCGTGCGTTTCATTGATGATGCCCACGGGCATGAGCAGGAGTCCGGTCCGGACCCCGAACGCCTTCCAGGGCCTGAAGTCGAGCGCGGCCAACTCCACGGACACCTCCCCGCGCTTGCTCTCGCTTGCGTGCTCGAACTCGATCTCCGAGTTGAAGGTGATCCAATCGTTGAACTTGTAGCCGGTGTAGAGCACGGCCCGGAGGAGATCGGCCTCGTCGGCCTTGCCCGCCGTGGTCCCGTTCTGTTTGCGGCCCCGGAAATTCTGATAGGTCATCTCCCCGTAGCCGCCGACGGACACCCGTTTCGGCGATTTCTTATAGATCTTGGCCGCGGCCGGTCCCAGCCCCAACTCCGGGAGGAGGGCTGGTTCCTCGGCGGCTTCGCCGAGGCGCAGACGTTCGACCTCTCCGGCCAGAACCTCTATTTTCCGTTCGAGTTCGCCGATGCGGTCTTGAGCCGGCGGAGCCTGTCCCAGGGCCGGGCTTGCGAGGACGGTACAGAATGCCAATGACGACGCGACGAGTCTTGATCTCATGGATGTGGCTCCTTTTTCACGGCGTTCTCGTCCGATGGGAAAGATACCCATCCTTCCCGCGAAAGGGATGCGCAATGGCCGCCGAAGATCGCGGAGGGGATCGGAGGTGAGCCCTCCCGCGAGGGGAGCAGTTCCAGGGCGCAGCCGGGGAAGGCTTTGGGAAGATTTGAAAGCCCTAGCACGAAAAGGGCCGTGGACCAGGCGTCCGCGTCCGCGGCGCTTGGGGAGACGACCGCCAGGTTAGACGCCCTCCGTATCTTTTCCCCGGTGGAAGGATTCAGGATGTGGTCTCCCTGTTCGGAGGAGCCCGAGGTGGATAGGGAGGCGTCTTTGAGGAAAAGCGTCAGGGCCGGCATGGCGCAGCGGGCGGGGGCTGGGCGCGGGTCCGCGCGCGGCGGGCAATCGGGCGGCGCCAAGTCCACCGGCCAGGCGGAACGGCCCGGAGGGGCTCCCAGGGCCAGGACCTGGCCCCCAAAATTGAGAAGAGCCGAGCCCACGCCATTGGCGCGAAGCAGCGCCGCGGCCCGGTCCAGGGCATAACCTTTTCCGAACGCGTCCAGGCGGACGATGGTCCCCGGGTCCAGGAGCACGCTCCGGGTCCGGGGACGCATGTGGATGCGCTCGACGCCCCGCGAGCCGGGCGGCGAGTCGAAGGTGGGGTCGAAGGCGCCCGAGGAGGCCCGCGCCGAGCGCACGGCGTGCGATAGGGCGTCCCAAAGCGTCGGGGAGACCCGCATCGCCGCGCGGGAGCCTTCCCGGTTGAGTCGGCTCAACTCGCTCTGGTCCCGAAAGGTGCTCAGGATGGACTCTACGCGCTCGATCTCCGAGAAGGCGGCCTCCAAGCCCGCCGCCGCGCCTGGGCCGTGGGCGGTGATCTCGCAGACTGTCCCCATCAAATAGCGCGCCCGAGCGAGGGGCGGCTGGGCCGCCGCACTATTGATACAGAGTTTCAATAATGCGGCAAAAAAAACAGCGCTCACACGGCCTTCCCGCGGCAATCGGCGCAGCGGCCGAACACCTCGTGCCTGTGCCACTCCGGGGAGAAACCCAGGCTCCGGCAGGATTTGGCCTGGATGCGCTCGAGACCGGGCCAGCGGACCTCCTGGATGCCTCCGCAGGCCAGGCAGATGAGGTGGTCGTGGTGCGGACGCTCGATGTGGAGCTCGAAGCGCGTCGAACCGTTGGCCGCGGTGACCCGGCTGACCAGCCGGCACTCCTCCAGCATCTTCAAGGTGCGGAACACCGTGGCCCGGCCCAGGCCCGAGGAGCGCAGGACGCCGTAGATCTGCTCGAGGCCCAGGTGCTTGTCGGTGGAGAGCAGATGGTCGAGGATGCGCAGGCGCTGGCGGGTCAGGCGCAGGCCGCGCTGGGCGAGGTACTCGGTG
Source organism: uncultured Elusimicrobia bacterium (assembly GCA_964359165.1). GTDB lineage: Bacteria > Elusimicrobiota > Elusimicrobia > UBA1565 > UBA1565 > CAYHRV01. Next base: position 31,014 of record CAYHRV010000004.1, on the reverse strand, counting down.
AAGAGGCGCCGGACGCGCTCGGTGTAGGACGCCCGCCCGGTAAGGGCGGGGGGTAGGTAGAGAAGTTCCTTGGAGGTCATATTAATGAAATCGAGTCTCAATAATAATAAAGCCCAACAGGCATGTCAAGCCCCGGCGGGGGCTACTTCCCGGCCGCGTCCGCGAGCATCTCCTCGATGACCGGACGGACGGCCTCGAATTGATAGCCCTGGATGCGGCGGCCGTTGACGAAGAGGGCCGGGGTGCCGTTGACTCCGAGTGTGGCGGCCTCGGCCATGTCCGCCTCGACCAAGGGTTTTGATTCCTGACGGTCGAAGCAGGCCGAGAAGGAGGCCGCGTCCAAGCCGGCCTTCTGAGCGAACTCGAGAGCCTTCTTCCCGATGTCGGCCTTCTGGATGGAGGCTTGCTCCGCGAAGAAGGAGACCTCCATGGCGTGGGCGGCCTCCCCGGACTTCATGCCGGCGCAGGCCGCGGCGACGGCGGCCTCGAACGCCCAGGGATGGATGTTGGTGAGGGGATAGTTCTTAAAGATCACCCGGACCTTGCCCGGGAACGCGGCCGGAAGCTCGCTCTCCAGGATGTCATGGGCTTTCTTGCAGTGCGGGCATTGGAAATCGGAGAACTCGACGAGCGTCACCGGAGCGTCCTCCGGGCCGCGGGAGGGCACGCCTTTGAGCCGCATCTTAGCCCGGTTGGCCGCGTCCGGGTCTTCCCGCATGTCCTGGGGCTGGCCCAGGAGGAAACGGCTCCCGTCGGCCGTCAGGAGCACGGGGGGAGGCTCGGGGCTCCCGGCTTCGGCGGCGGCGGAACGCAGTCCCGGGATCATCGAATCCTTGAAGCGGAACGCCGCGCTCAGGACATAGAAGCGCCCGTCGTTGCTGATGTGAACGGGCTGGACCTGCTGGGGGCCGTTGCCGATCTCCAGGAGCCCGGTCTGGAATCCCCGGATGGCGGAGGGCTTGAGGTCCTTGAGCGTGAACTTCATCCCCGGGGGGGTGCTGAAGGCCTTGCGCAGATGGCGGTAGAAAACCTCGTGATCCAGCGCGGGCCGCGCCGCGGGGGCGGCGCGCTGCCCCTTCTCCGCCGCGAAAATGGAGTTCAGAGACAGCAGCATGGCGGCCAGCGCCGCCAAGGCGGAAGTTTTCATGGGTGGGCTCCTTTGATCAGTTTTTCGATGTCCGTTTCGAGGCGGGCCGCGTCCGAGGGCCCGATATAGCGAGCCGCGATGACCCCGTCCCGGCCGATGAGGAACTTCGCCGGGAGGCCCGAGACGCGGTATCGGCGGATGGTGGCGTAATCGGCGATGAGCACGGGGTAGGGCAAGGCGTTGGCCGCAGTGAAGCCCGCTACCTCCCGAGGGTTGCCCTCGTCCACGGAGGGGGCTAATAGTTGGAAATCCTTTCCCGGGTATTTTCCGTGAAGGGCCTTGAGCATGGGCAGTTCCGAGCGGCAGGTGTCGCACCAGGTGGCCCAGAAGTCCAGGAGCACCACTCTGCCGCGGTGATCGGAGAGGCTCGCGGAGCGGCCGTCGATGCCGGCCAGGCGGAAATCGGGGGCCGCGGCTCCCAGGCCCACCCCTTCCGGCGAGGGCGACAAGAAGCGGAACGCGGCGGTCAGGGCCGCGAGAAGGGCCAGCACATAGACGGGGGGAGGGATGCGGATGGACATGGCAAAGGTCCGCAAGACGGTTGATTGTGGCATTTTCCGGCCAGTGAAGAAAACCGAGGAAAAACCTTGGAGGGACCGCCGCGATGCGGGCCGGCGGTCCCTCCTTGTCATCGGCACGACGCCTCAGGGCGTCAGCAGCCGCAGGGGGTCTTGGGTCCCATGGATTCCTCCGTTTTCTTTTTCTTTTCCGTCCAGATCGGGCCCACCAGGCGGCGGGCTACCTTGGCCACCCGGGCGATGATCGAGGGGTCTCTGCGCGCGCGAGCGAGCATGATGGAGCCCTCATATAGGGAAAGGACCGCTTCGGCGCTGGAGCGCGGGTCGAAGGAGGGGGGATAACAGCCGCGTTCCTTGAGGCCGCGCATCTGGCCTTCCAGGGCCTTGGCCCAACCCGAGAAGAACCGCCCGGCGCGCTCACGGAAGCGTTCGTTGATGTCGCTCATCTCCAGGGCCATGTTCCCCACCAGACAGCCGGCCCGGCAGCCGTTGCCGCGCTGAAAGCGCGCCGCCCGCTCGAAGAGTTCGGCGACGGCGCGTTCCGGGCCCGAACAGCCGCTCAGGGTCTTCTCGAAGGCGGCCTTGTAGCAGTCGATCTTGAAGTCCATGACCGCCAGCCCCAGGTCCTCCTTGGAGTGGAAGTGATGGATGAGGTTGGACTTGGTCATCTTGCAGCGCAGGGCGATCTCATCGAGGCTGGTGCCGTTGTAGCCGCGCAGGTGCATGAGATGCTCGGCCTCCTCGAGGATGCGGACGCGCAGGGCGGGATCGGGTTTCCTGGACATTGATTAACCTACCATTTGGTCAATCTATTCTACCATGCCCCTCCCTTTCCGTCAACCCCCCATCATAAGATGGTAGCATGGAGACATGGAGAGGGCGTTCTTCTGGATGTTCGCGGCCTCGGGCTTCGCCGGGCTGGCCTACGAGGTGCTCTGGCTCAGGCTCTCCATGGCCGCTTTCGGGGTCAACGCCCCGGTGGTCTCCTTCGTCCTTTCCGCGTTCATGGCCGGACTCGGCCTGGGCAGTTGGGCCGGCGGACGCTTCGCGGCCGCGCGCGCGGACAGGAACCCGGGGTATTTCCTCCGCCTCTACGCCGCGGCGGAGGCCTCCATCGCCCTCTCGGCCTTCGCCGTGCCCTTCCTGCTCGACGCGGGCCGGGGCGCTCTCGCCGCCCATGGGGCCTCCTGGGGGTCTTGGGGCTACTACGGAGCTTCGGGCCTCTGCGTGGGCCTCGCCCTGCTTCCTGGGTGTTTCTGCATGGGGGCGACCTTCCCCCTGGCTCTGGCCGCGGGGAGGTCGCTCGGGAATCGGACTTTCAGCTTCCTATATCAAGCCAATGTCCTGGGAGCGGCCTGCGGCGCCTTCGTTTGCGCCTTCTTCCTGATCGAGTTGGCCGGATTGAGGGGATCCTCCCACGCGGCCGCCGTCCTCAATCTGGCGGCCGCGGCGGGCGGCCTGTTCTTGAGCCTTCAGCCGCCGCAACTCGGGGAGCAAGACGGGATCGAAACCGGGCAAGCGTCCGCCATGCCCGGACCGCGCGCCCTGGGCCTGCTCTTTTTGGCCGGGCTCTGCGGCATGGGCATGGAACTGGTGTGGACGCGGCAGTTCACCCCCTACCTCTCCAACACCGTCTATGCCTTCGCGGCCATGCTGACCTTTTACATAGGCTCGACCTTCCTTGGGACCCGGTATTACCGCTCGAAAGCGCCGGATCGTGTCCCTTCGGGAGAGACATGGGCCGTTCTGGGCGCCCTGGGCCTCTTCCCGCTGGCGGCGGCGGACCCGGCCCTGCCTCTCCCCATGGGAGTGGGGTGGGGCCTCCTGCGTATGGCTTTGGGGATAGGGCCTTTCTGCGCGGCATTGGGATTTTTGACCCCCCTGCTGGTCGACCGCCTCTCCGGCGGGGACCCGGAGAGGGCCGCGTCCGCGTACGCAGTCAATGTGCTGGGCTGTATCCTGGGGCCTCTCCTGGCCGCCTTCCTGCTTTTGCCTTATTTGGGGGAACGGGGGTCCCTGGCGGCCTTCGCCATGCCCCTGTTCTTGGCGGGCCTTGCCGCGGCCTCGGGCAGGAGGGTCAAGCTGGCATCCCTGGCCGTCGGCGCGGCCCTGGTCCTGGCTTGCCGGAGCTTCGAGGAACGCTATGGAGAAGGCGAGATACGCAGGGACCACGAGGCCACGGTCTTAGCCGCGGGACAAGGACGGAACAAGGTCCTTTATGTCAACGGGACCGGCATGACGGTACTGACTCCCATAACCAAGATGATGGCGCATCTGCCCTTGGCTTTCTTGGACAGGCGGCCTGAGAGCGCGTTGGCCGTGGCTTTCGGCATGGGAACCTCGTTTCGCTCCCTGCTCACCTGGGACTTGGAGGCGAGCGTGGTGGACTTGGTCCCGAGCGTGCCGGAGCTGTTCGGATATTTCCATGAGGACGGCCCGGAACTCGCCCGATCCGCCCAAGCGGAGATCGTCATAGATGACGGGCGCCGCTTCCTGGAAAGGACCGGTCGAAGCTACGATCTCATCACCATAGACCCGCCTCCTCCGGTCGAAGCCGCCGGTTCCAGCCTCCTCTATTCCAAGGAATTCTATGCCCTGGCGAAGAGCCGATTAAAACCCGGAGGGTTGCTCCAGCAATGGGTCCCCGGCGGAGCCGAGCCCTATGTGGAGGCCTGTTTCGCCCGAGCCATCACTGAATCCTTCCCCTATGTGAGGGTATTCCGCGCCTGGGGGCTCCATTTCCTAGCCAGCGACAGCCCTATCCCAGCCCGCACGGCCAAGGACTTGGCCGTGCGTTTATCCACGGCCTCGGCCAAGGACTTGGTGGAGTGGGGGCCTCAAAAGACGGCCGAGAGGCAATTCCAGGCGGTATTGGACCAGGAGATCGCCCCCCAACGGCTATTGGAAGCCTATCCGAACGCTCCGGCCCTGACCGATGATAGGCCGGATAACGAGTATTTCCTCCTAAGGCGTCTCCTCAGGCGTATTCCGTAGGGGTACTCCGTCATTCCGGCTTTCGCCGGGAAGACATAGGAAAGCAAGAAGCCCCGGAGCGAAAGCTCCGGGGCTTCTTGTTCTTGCTTTAGACAGTCTTACGCGCCGAACTTGTAGCCCAGGTTGAAGAGGATATCGAAGGAGGTCACATTGCTCGCCCCCATCTTCGCCTTGCTCGTTCCCAGGTAGTTCCAGCGCAGTTCTCCGCCCGCCAGCCACTGGTCGTTGATGTCGTAGTCGGCTCCACCGCCCAGGGCGAAAGCGACCCCGGTGGTGGAATTGTTCGAGTTGTTGGTCGGAGAGGTCGGGACATCGACCTTGAGGGAGAGGCCGTTTAACCCCAGTCCGAAGAGGCCGTAGGGTCGGAGCTTCTCATCAGGCATGAGCTGTCCCTTGGCCGTGGCCAACAGCGTCCAGGCCTTGAGGTTGGTGGTGACTCCGGCTCCGCTTACGCTGAAGTCGTTCTTGCCGAAGGCCTTGTAGGACCACTCTCCTCCAATGCTGACGTTCTTGTTGTACTGATAGTCATAGCCGAAGCCGAAAGCCGGACCCATTTTCCCGACTTTTTCAGTCTGGCCGGAACTGCCGACTTCGATCTTCGTCAGAGGCATGGCCAGCCCCAGTTGGAATCTCCCCTGGTGTGAGCCTTCCTTGACCTGGGCATACGCCTGGTTCGAGATGAACAGCAGTCCGGCTACGAGCGCCGAGCAGAGTACCCTCATTCTGATTCCCTCCGTGATTTTTTGCGTTTTCCAACTATCGCATGGGGATTATAATAAATAATCCAGCTTTTGCAAGAGATTATAGGTCAAAAAGCGCGCGGCCGGACGCCGTGGCCTGAGCGGACCCGGGACAGGTCCCAGAGCCCCCCGGGTCCGATCCGGGGCCCCCCGGCCATGGGGTCTTTGGCCAGAAGGAGGGGGGTGTCCAGGTCCACGAAGCGAAAACCCCCGAAACCCGCGGCCAGGTGCGCGGCGCAGGCCATGGCCAGGCGGGATTCGATCATGCCCCCGATCATCAGGCCCAACCCCGCGGCCCGAGCCGCGCGTGCCCACTCCAGCGCCCCCAATACTCCTGATTTCATGAGTTTTATGTTTATGACTTGGACCGCTTTCATCCTGGCCAACCTGAGTATGTCCTCCAAGCTGGAAGCGCTCTCATCCGCGGCCACGGGAACGCCTCCCTTGCGCGAAACCGCGCATAGACCCTCGAAATCGTCTTTTCCAACGGGCTGTTCGAAGAGATCGGGCCTTATGCCGGCCTTGGTCAGGAGGCGAAGTAAGAGGAGGGCCTGGGAAACGGAATAGCCGGCATTGCCATCGACGATAAGCGACTTGGGGCGGCCTGCGATGGCCGCCGATTGGACGCGGCGAGCGTCCTCATCGGGGTCCGTGCCGACCTTGACCTTGAGCGCCCGGATGCCGAAACGGTGGGCGGCCTTGGCCGCCGAGGCGGCATGCTCCGGGGAGACGATGGGTATGGTGACATCGGTGATGACCGTGTCTCCCGTTCCCCCGAAAAGCACCCTCAAGGGGATGCGGCGGCTCCTGGCCCAGGCGTCGAGGAGGGCCATCTCCACTCCGGCCTTAGCGGAACAAGGGATGATCTTCAGAAACGATTTGGACACCGCCTGGAGGCCTTTGAGCGGCGGGGCGCCCCCACGAGGGGCGGGCGCCGGGGGGGCGGCGCCCCGCGCCCGCCGGGGGGGGGGCGGGGG
>CAYHRV010000004.1:0-24628 GCA_964359165.1 uncultured Elusimicrobia bacterium | reverse complement strand
CTTTTGGCCCCCGGCGTGGTGCGCTTTCGGCGGGGCCCCCCCCAGGGGGGGGGGTATGGGGTGGCCGGCGGCCGGGGACGCCGCCTGGGTCTCGCCGTTGAAAGCGGGAAGGGGGGCGCATTCCCCGAAGCCGATGGTTCCATCCGAAAGGCGGACCTCCACCAGGACATTGCGGACCGCGGCTTGCGTTCCTCCGGCGATGGCGAACGGCTCCCGAAGCGGCGCGTTCAACGGCCGGGTCCGAACCGATACGACATAAGCGCAAGAATCACCCGTTTTCATTGCAGGGGCAGGTCTTCCAGCGGGAAGCCCTGCCAGCCGGGGGCGTCGAAATGCCACCACTCGGTGGATAATCCGGTAAAGCCGCGCGCCGCCATGGCTTTTTCAAGGATCGAACGGTTGGCGGCGGCTTGGGGGGACGCGCCCTGGAAATCCCGGTGGGCGCGCTCGGAGAAGTCGTCATAGGCCGTGGGCATCTCCAGTTCCCGGCCTTGGCCGTCCACCAAGGCGGCGTCCACCGCCGCTCCCCTGTTGTGGCGCGAGCCTTTCTTCGGGTCGGCCACATAACGGGGGTCCGGGACCAGGGCCCAGAGCTTCTCTTGGATTGAAAGGGGCCTGTAGCAGTCCCACACCTTGAGCCCGAGGCTGGAGGCGCGCAGGTCTTCCTGCACCTCGGCGAGCCGTTGGGCTACGGAAAGGCGCAGGAGGCAGCGGTTGACGGGATAGAGCACGGTCTTGGTGAAGTTGTCCGCCGTGGCGTAACGGATGTCCACGCGGATGGATGGAGCGGCCTCCAGGATATCCACCAAGGGCTCCTTCGTCACTTGGGACTCGGAGGCGGGGGGAGCGATGGGGAGGGGCCGCGCGCAGGCCAGAGAGCAGAGCGCAGCGATGAGACAGGATAATCGTTTCAGGGGAGTCGTTTTTCCGGCTGGTCGGGTTGATTGATCAGCCATTGATATTCCTGCCGGTAGATGTTGACGAAGACCAGGAGCAGGGCCACGAGCACCGGGCCGACCAGGAGCCCGGCGAACCCGTAGAGGCGCAGGCCGCCCAGCATGCCGAAGAATAGGAGGAGCAGGGGAAGTTTGGCGTTCGAGCTGATGAGCAGGGGCCGCAGGAGATTGTCCACTAAGCCCACGATGAGCAGGTGCCAGAGCGCCACATAGGCGGCTTGCTCCTGGGAGCCGTTGAGGAGCAGTCCGAGGGTCACGGGGATCCAGATGGCCGCCGGGCCGACGAAGGGGATGGGGGAGAAGAGGGTGGCGAGCACCCCCAGGGGAATCGCGAAAGGGACGCCGAAGAGGGCGAAACCGACGCCGGAGAGCGTCCCTTGGACCACGGCTACGACCAGCACGCCCCGGAGCACCGCGTAGAGGGTCTCCTGCACGCGATGGAGCATGGCTTGCTTGTGCGCCGGGGCCAGGGGGATGAGTTCCACGAGTCTGCGGATGATGTAAGGACCGTCGCGCAGGAAGAAGAAGAGCGTAAAGGTGAGCACCAGGAGGTTGAAGCCCACGAAGAGGGCGTTCTTGATGGCCTTGGTCGCCAGGCCGGACATCTGGGTGCCGAGCTCATCGATGTTGTCGAGGAGCAGTTGCGAGGGGTCGATGTGCCAGGAGGCCAGGACGGCGTTGGCGCGGGTCCAGAGCTCCGCGGCGCGCGGGGGAAGGCCTGTTCCGGACTGGAGGGCCTGAAGGTTGGCTACCCAGCGCTGGGCCACGGGATAGATCTTGCTCGCCTCCTTGATGCAGATCCAGCCCATGAAGAGGATGGGAAGGACCACGATGAGCACGATCAGGGAGGTGCTCAGGATGGCCGCCGCGTTGGGCCAGCGGCTCAGGCGTCTTAGGAAGAAGGCATGCATCGGGTGCACGAGCACCGCGAGGATGGCCGAGCCCAGGATGGCCACATAAAAGGGGGCCAGAAGCTTGGAGATCTGCCAGAGCACGAGCAGGAAAGCCCCCAAGAAGAAGTATTGGATGAGTTTCTGCTGGCGGCGCTCGACCTCCGAGGCCGGAGGCGGCGTGGGGGGGTCAGCGGTGCTCATAGCGGGTCCGGCAGGCGTCGGAGAACTCGAAGGCCGAGATCCCCGCTCCTGCTCCGGAGGGGTATAGGAAAAGCTCGTGCATGTCGTCTTTCGCGTTCTTGGCGAGGTAGTAGAGCCTCGGTTCGTCGATAAGGACGAAGCTGCGCTTGAGCTTGTCCCAGCGTATGTCCTGGTGCGCGTTGCGCTCGTTGAGCCACAAGCCATCCTGCTTCACGAAGACAGGGAGCGGTTTTCCGGCCTTCGGGCGGTTGAGCACGGCGAGAGCCTCCGCTCCCCGATATACCAGCCGGAGTCCGGTATCGAGATCTTCCCCCGGCTTGGCCGCTCGCAGGGCGTCCGGCTCCAAGGTCCATGAACCCATGGACGAGACCTGGCCGTCCTGGCTCTCCCCGATGGCCGGGACCAGGCGAGGGTCCAGGGAGGGCACCTTGGCGGCGCGCCTGCCTCCGATGTAGACCGGCCGGGTCGCCTTCCCGCAGGGGGTCTCGGGCTCCGCTGCGGGAGGGGTCTCTCCCTCGGGGCGGAACCCGTTGAAATCCCGCAAAGCCTGGAGGACCTCCCGCTCCAACTCCTGCGCTTCGCCCTCGCCCACGCGTTCGAAGACGACCTTGCCTTCCTGGTCCACCAGGAAATGGGCGGGCCAGCCTTCGTTGGAATAGCCCCGCCATAGGGCTCGGGAACTGTCGATGACGACCGGGAAGCGGATGTCGAAGCGCGCCAGGGCCTTGCGCACCATGATCGGGTCCTTGTCGGATTCGTAATCCGGGGTGAGCACGCCGACGATCATTAGCCCTTCCAGGGCCAGGCCGTCCCAGAGCAGGTTGAGCTGGCGGAAGGTCCGTAGGGACGCCAGCGCGTTGGTGTTTATGAAGGAGACGAGCATCACCCGCCGGCCCCGCAGGCGTTCCAGGGTGAAGGGCTCGCTGTTGAGCCAAGCCGCCCCTTTGGGGAACTCCGGAGCGGGGGGAGTGATGGCGGAGCGCGCCCAAAGAGCCTTGTCCCCGAAGAGAGCGAGACCGGCTGCCAGGACCGCGGGGAGAGTCCGGCTCATGAAGCGGCGCCCGCCGCCCGTTCCAGTCATGGCTCAATTCTAGCACCTTTGGCGGGGGGGAGACATACGGCGGCATGAGCCGCCGTGCGGTATGGAGTATGAATGGATGCGCCCTTTGGGCGCGACCTTTGAGCACGCGCAGCGCGCTCCGCGCGCCGCGGAGATAGTTGCAGAAAGGATTCCAGAAAGCTATGCTTGACGAATGAAGAACCTAACCCTCTTTTTAGCTCTCGCTTCCACCCTCGCCACCGCCGCCGGTCCCCTGGCCGCGGCCGATCCGGTGCAGCTCAAGCGGATCGACACGGCCCCGGACATGGTGGAGTTCGAGCTTACGGGACCCGTCCTCTACAAGATTTTCGTGGTCAAGGAGCCCTCCCAGATCGTCGTGGAGCTCCTCAATACCAAGCTCAAGGCCAAGAGCAAGGCCATCGAGGGACAGGGTCTTTTCCTCAGGAGGATCACCCCGTCGCAAGCGTCCAAGAAGCCCGATTGGGTGACCCGGGTCGTGCTGGAACTCGATGCTCCGGCCCGGTATCAGATCGCATGGGATAACGGGAAGATGGCGCTCCGGCTCGATGAAGTCCCTCCCCCGGAGCCCGTGCGGGAGCCCGAACCCGCGCCCGAGCCGCCTAAACCGGCTCCTCCTCCGGAAGAGGCCGCGGTTCCGGAACCCGAGCCCGAGCCTCCTCCGCCTCCGCCCGCCCCGGTGGAGCGGAAAAAGACCCAGTATTGGGTCCAGATAGGCTCTTTCTCGGAGAAGGAGCGGGCTGATAAACTGGCCGCCGAGCTAAAAGCGGGCGGGCATCCCGTGGCCATCGCCATTGGACGATCTTCCAAGACCGTTTTCCATGTCGTCCGCGTGGGCCCCTTCCAGCGCCGGGCCGAGGCCCAAGCCGCCGTCAAACAACTGACCTCCCAAGGCCACTCCGCGCTTCTTATAAAGAAGTAGTCCTCTAGAAAGCCCCCCGACAATTCTTTAGTTGTCGGGGGGCTTTCTATTTCCCTGGAGCCCCAGGAGCGCACCGACGGTATTGGCGCCGTTTCAGTTTATGAATAGGCCGGAGGGGCGGGGCCAAACTCGCAGCGCCCCCGTGGAGGGGGGCCCCTTGGGGGGGGACCCAGGTCCCGAGGGTCCGGGGAAGTGCGGGTTAGGCCCGGCCTCTGCGGCTAATCGTTCGTGTGGGGACGGTCTTTCTGCTGGCGAAGCTCCAGCTCCCTAACGCGGCGTTCGTAGTCCTTTTGCAGGGCCGCCCGCTCGTCGGCGAGACGCCGGAGCTTCTCCTCGTACTGGGTGGAGAACTCCAATTGCTTCATCTCCCACTGCTTGCGCAGTTCGCCCTCCCGCTTCTGGTTCTGGGCGAGGAGTTCCTCCTCTCGCGCTTGGAGCTGGGCTGAGACTCGCGCCTTCTCCTTCTCAAGATCGGAACTCCTCTCCCGCTGGAGCTCCTCGAGCTCCTTGGCCCGGCGCTCCAGGGCCGTGCGCGAGGCGTCCCGCTCCTGCAGGACCATGGCCTCGAGCTCCCGCCGCTTGCGGTCGTGCTGGTCCTCGAGCTCCGCGCGGCGCGCGGCGTGCTGTTTCTCCATCTCTTGGAGCCGCCGCTCCATGATCCCCTGTTTTTCGGCGAAATCCGCCCGCAGGGCCGCCACCTCGCGCTCGATGAGCTCTCCTTTCTGCAGGTTCCAGGAGTTCTCCTTGGCCACCCAGTTGGCGGTGAGGCGTTTTTCGAGCTCCAGGTATTTCATCTGGAGGGATTCCTCCCTGGCGCGGGAGGCGGCGTCGAGCTCCGTGCGCGACTTGAAGAGCTGGTCCTCGTAGTTGAGGATGAGGTCCTTCTCCTTCTGCGAGAGGGAGGCCTCGAATTCCTTGGAGCGCAAACGGATCGTCTCATCGAGCATGTTCTCCTTCTGCTGATAGGCGAGTTCCAGCTCCCGGCGGCGGCTCTCCCATTCCCGCTCCTTGGCCGATTCCCACTCCTGCCTCTCCTTCTCCAGCGTGGTGCGCGCCCCGGCGAGCCACTCGGTCTCGCGGGCGGACATCTGGCCCTGGAGCTCGGCTTCCCGGGCGATCCACTTCGATTGGAATTCCGCCTCCATCTGGGAGAGCTCCGCCTTGCGCTGGTCCAGGGTCCGGCGCAGCTGCTCCTCCTTCTGGCGGTAGCCTTCCTGGAGCTGGGCTTCGCGGTTGCGCGCCTCCAGGTTCAGGGTGATGCGCAGGGCTTCCACCTCCTCGTGGCGGCGCTGGGAGTCTTCCTCGAGTTTTTGGGTCTTGGCCCGCGTCTCGGCCTCCAGGTCCCGCACCCGATCCGAGAATCTCTCCTCGATCTCTTGGCGGAGGCTGTCGAGCAGGGCTTCCTTCTGGCGGTAAGCGACCTCCATGCGGTCCCGCTCCGAGTTGAGCAGGGTCTCCCGCTGGAGTATCCACTCCTGCTCGCGCTTGGCCCAGTTCTCCTGGGATTCCTTCTCCTTGGCCGCGAAGAATTCCCTGAGCTGTCGTTCGAGTCCGGCGTGCTGGGTGGAGAGGGCCTGCTTCTCCTTGGCGAGGGCCTCCTCGTAGGTCTTCCGGTAGCTCTCCTCCCGGCGGGTGATCTCGCTCTTGAGGGAGGCTTCGCGCCCGAAGAACTCCTCGCGCAGATGCCGCTCCTTGTCGGAGTGGGCGGATTCGAGGGAAGCCTTCAACTGCTGGAAGGAGGACTCCAGCTCCTCGCGCTGCGACTTGAGCTTGGATTCCTCGGTCGCCAGGAGTTGCGTCCGGGTCCGGGCCGCCTCCTCCTCACGCCGGGTGAAATCGGCTTCGAGCCGTTCGCGCAAAGCGGCGTGGCGGGTCTCGAGTTCGGCTTCCAAGGCGGTGAAATGCTCCGTTTGAGCGCCCCGCTCTTCCATGAGCTTGCGCCGGCTCTCCGCCTCGAGGGTCTGCAGGCGCTCTTCCTGCTGGGCGCGCAGGGCGGCGGTCTCCTTGAGGTGTTTCTCCAATAGCTCCTTGCGCAAGGACTCGAAAGCCGCCTCCTGCTCCCGTAGCCACTGGGTCTGCTCGGCCTGCAGGCCGCGCCGCAGCGAGGTCTCCTTGGCCAGGAAGGCCCCGTTGACCTCCTCCTGCCTCTTGGCGTGGAGGGCGTCGAGGTTCTTCCTCTCGGCCTCCAATTGGCGGGAGAAGCCCTCGCGTGCCTCCTCCCGCAAGCGCTCGACCTCCGCCTGCATCTCGCGCTCGCGCTGGGCCGCGTGGGCCAGGGCCGAGTTCTCGATGCGCTGTATCTTATCCTTCCAAAGGGCCTCTTTTTCCGCGAAGCGCGCCTCCACCTCCTTGGTCTTCGCATGGAGTTGCTCCTCGTGCCGCTCCTGGAGCTTGGCGCGCTCGGCTTCCAGTTCGCTCTCCCGGCGCAGGAGGTCCTCCTCCCTCTTCTGGACCTGCTGCTCCAATTCCTTGCGGCGAGCCTCGAGCTGTTCCCTGTGGGACTGGAGCGTCTCGGAGAATTTTTGGCGCTGGGCTTCCCATTCCGACTTGGCTTTTTCCCCGGCGGCTTCCTGGGCCTGATGCAGCTTCTGGGTGAGGGCTTCCTCCTTGACGCGGTATTCCTCTTGGAGCTTCTGGGTCCGCGTGAAGAGGTCGGCCTCCTTCTTCTCGAGCAGGGCCTCGGACTGCTTCTGACCCTCGAAAAGCGCGGCCTCCTTGGCCTGGAACGCCCTCTCCAGTTCCTCCTGCCGTGCCTGGTGCTCGGCCCGGTTCCGGGCCAGGTTCTCATCGATGGTCTTCTGATGCCCTTTCCAGAGCTCCTTCTCCTTGGCGATGAGCTGGTTCTGGACCGCCTGGTATTTGGCGATCAGCGCTTCCTCGGATTTCTGGGAATGCTCCTGCATCTCCTGGTTGCGGCGAAGGACGTCGTCGTCGAGCCGGGCTTCCTTTTCGCGATAATGGCCTTCGAGCACCTTCCGCTCGCCCTCCAGCCGCTCCTGCAAGCGCCCCCATTCGCGCTCGTATTTGTTGTGGAAGCCGGCCTCGAGCTCCTCCAGGCGCCTGGCGTATTCCTCGTCGTGCTTCTTGCGGTGGTCGTCGAGGACCTGGGCTTTGCGCTGATAGGCCGTCTCAAGATCCTCCAGGCGCTTGCCCTGCTCCGCTTCCAGGCGCCTGCGATGCTCCTCGACCTGGGCTTCCTTCTGGCGGAGGGCGACCTCCTGCTGGGCGAGCTTGGCGTCGAAGCGCTCGGAGAGGTTGAGCTCCTCGCGGGTGAGTATGTCCTGATTGTGCTTGGCGAGTTCCTCCTCGAACTGCTGGTATTTCCTGCGGAATTCCGCTTCCTTGCCCCGGATCTTCTCGTCGAGGAGCCGCTGCTGCTCGTCGAGATCCCGCTCCTTGGCGCGGATGGTCTCGGCCTGGATGTCGAGGCGGTCGAGCAGGGCCTGCTTGGTCTCATCGAGGGCGCGCTGCTGGTGGTCGAGGAGGGACTGCATCTCCTTCTCCTTGGCCAGCACCGCGTTCTTGACCGCGTCGATGAGGTCCCTGCGCAATCCTCCGATGAGCGATTCCTTGTCCGAAAGCTGGCGCTTGAAATCCTCGATCTGGAGTTCAAGCTGGCGCCGCGCCTCGCGCGAGGCGGCGTCCTCCTCGCGGACGAGTTCCTTCTTGAGCCGCTCGCGGATCTCCTCCTCCATGCGCTGCTGGTCCTTCCAGTTGGCTTCCCAGACCTTGATGGTGTTCTGCCAGCGGAGGATGGCCGCGTCCTTCTGAGCGATCTGCTCCCCGGCCAAGCGGAGCTTCTCAAGGGCGTCCTGAGTCACGCCCCGGGATTTCGCGGACTCGTCCTGGAGGACATGGACTTTCTCGAGCGCCCAGCGCAAGGCCAGGCGCGCGGTCTCCACGTCGTTGACCGTCGAAGGGTCTATGTGTTCTTTGTCCATATGCTAGCGCCTCCCCCGCGGGGGGGTGCTTCCGTTTGGGGGGCCGGATGTGGTCTTCATTTTTTTATTGGTGCGCACGCAAAAATATTCCCCTCCTCGCTGCTCGCCCCCTCCCCACGGGGAAGGGGCGAGCGAGGGCGGCATTGTCTCTCGGATTGTAGCGTTATGATGTTACGAATACTTTGCGCGGCATAGGACCGGCTCTGCGACAAATTCTGCCGGGGGCGGGATTTGTCGCGATGCCGGGATAAGTTAACGAAGGCTCAAGACCAAGCGGACATGGGCCTGAAACTCCCGCCAGCGATTGAGCTTGGACTCTCCAGCCTGGCGGGAGGTAAGGGGGACCGGGACATCGACGGCCTTGAAACCGGCTTTCCGCAGGAGCACGAGGATCTCGGCGCTCACTTCGAAGCCGTCGGATCGGATGGGGATGGACTTCAGGGCCGAGACCCGATAGAGCCGGAACATGGGAGTGTAGGAGGTGAGTCCGGCGTCGAAGAGGGCGCGATAGAGGGCGTTCATGGCCAGACTGGGGAGGCGCCTGGGCCAGGGGACATCGGCCATGCCGCCGAGGAAGGGCGAGCCGCAGACGCAATCGGCGCCGCTCTCCCGCTGCGCGGCGAGCAGGGAAGCGATGTGTCGCGGGTGGAAGGTCAGGTCCGCGTCCAAGGGGATGAGCCATTCTCCATGGGCCTCGGTGAGGCCGGTCTTGATGCATGCGCCTATGCCGCCGTTTCGCGAGTGGATCAGAACGCGCAGCGAGGGCCGGCGGGAAGCCATTCCCTGGAGCAGTTCCCCGGTCCCGTCGATAGAGCCGTCGTCGACGGCCAAGACCTCATGCTCGCCTATCTTGTCCAGGGCCGCAAAGAGTTCCTCTTCCAGCCTGGGAAGGCAGAGGGACTCGTTGAAACAAGGCAGGAGGATGGTCAGCATCAAAGGGCGGCCGGGAGTATCTCCACCCGGTACGGCATCAGTCTTAGGGGCGGCGGAAATATTCGATGGTCCGGGCCAGGCCTTCCTCCAGCGGGACGGTCGGTTCCCAGCGGAGGAGTTTGCGGGCCAGGGAGATGTCGGGGCGGCGGACCTTCGGGTCGTCGACGGGAAGGGGCCGATAGACGAGCTTGGACCTCGAGCCGGTCAAGTCGCGTATGGTCCGGGCCAAGCGGTCGATGGTCAGCTCGCGCGGGTTCCCGATGTTGACGGGGGTGTTGACGCGGGAGTTCAGGAGCCGGACGATCCCCTCCACCAGGTCCGTGACATAGCAGAGCGAACGGGTCTGGGAGCCTTTCCCGTACACGGTGATGGGCTTGTTCTTGAGGGCCTGGGTGATGAAATTGGGAACGGCGCGGCCGTCGTTCTTCCTCATCCGGGGTCCGTAGGTGTTGAAGATGCGCACGATGCGTACCTGCATCTTATGGTAGCGATGGTAGGCCATGGCCATGGCCTCGGCGAAGCGTTTGGCCTCGTCGTAGACGCCGCGGGGTCCGATGGGGTTGACGTTGCCCCAATAGCTCTCCACTTGGGGATTGATCAGGGGATCCCCGTAGACCTCCGAGGTGGAGGCGAGCATGAAGGTCGCTCCCTTGTCCTTGGCCAGGCCCAGGGCCTTGTGCGTGCCCAGCGCGCCCACCTTGAGCGTGGGGATGGGATAAAGAGCGTAATCCACCGGGCTCGCGGGGCTGGCGAAGTGGAGCACGGCGTCGAGCTTGCCCGGGACGTGGATGAAATCCGTCACGTCGTGCTTGATGAAGGTGAAGCCCGGTTCGCTGAAAAGATGCTCGATGTTCTTGACGCGGCCGGTGATGAGATTGTCGATCCCCACCACCGCGTGGCCGCGTTTGAGCAGGTATTCGGCCAAGTGGCTCCCGATGAAGCCCGCGGAGCCGGTTATGAGGACCCGCATGCCTCCCCCGCGGGGAGGCATGCGCGTTCGCAAGGGGGCCCTGAGCCGTTTCATTAGGGTCTTCCTACTGACCTGACTTGGAAACCCAACGTGCGCAGCGGCGCCGGGTCGAGAAAATTCCGTCCGTCGAGGATGAGGGGATTGCGCATGAGGGAGCGGATGCGGCGGAAGTCCAGGTTCTTGTACTCCGGCCACTCGGTCACCAGGGCCAGGCAGTCGGCGCCCTTAAGGGCGGCATAGGGGTCCTTGGCGAATTCCACGCCCTTGAGAAGTTCCTTGGCCTTGGGCATGGCCACGGGGTCATGCACCGAGAGCTTGACGCCCGACTCCTTGAGCTTGGCGATGATGTCGAGGCTCGGCGCGAAGCGCAGGTCGTCGGTGTTGGGCTTGAAGGCCAGGCCCAGGACGGCCACGCGCTTGCCGCCCGGGTTCCAGAGCTCCTCCTCGACCTTGCGCGCGATCCAGTCTTTCTGGGTGTCGTTGATCTCGGTGACGGCCTTGAGCAGTTGGAAATCGTAGCCCTTCTTCTTGGATATCCAATAAAAAGCCTCCAAGTCCTTTGGGAAGCAGTTATGGAGTATGAGTCCCGAGCCGGTCGCGAAGGTCTCGTGCTCGGCGACCTCCAAGCTGTAGACCAGGCCCTCATAAGGGAGGGTCTCGTTCTCGACGACTCGAACGGCTCCGACTTCACGCGAGATGAGACCGTATCCGGTGGGCGCGATCTCCCTGTTCAGTTCCGACAGTCGTTTCAGAATGCGGGCTTCGTGCACCGCGCCCTTGGCGCGGCTGAAGGCCCGCACCTTCCTGGCCCCGGATATCCTGAGGAAATGAGCGGGCTGGGTGGACTTGTTCTGCCAAGCGACTTTTCTGCTGGGCACCAACCCGAGCGCGTGGGCCAGGGAGGTCATGCCTAAAGCCATCTTTCCGCTCACGGTCCCGAACTCCAAGGTCACTGATGGGGAGTGCGTCGGATAAGACACGGCGCCATCGCCTCGCCAGGCGCCTTCCAGGAAGGCTTTTTTGGCTGAGTTCGGGCTGGTGAGTACCGCGTCCGGCACGCAGGCTGAATAGGAGTCCGTTCCGCAACCCAGAATGTCGCGGATCAGGTATGCGAAAATGCGCGAACTCACCATGATGCGCCGGACATGGTCATGTTCCACGTGGAAGCGGGTGAAGCGGATGCCGAGACGCTGAAGTTCCCCTTCCACGTCGTCGAGGAATTCCTTCTCGGACTCATGGAAGTGGAAGACCGCCCGCTCTCGGATGCCCCTTGCGCCCTTTTCGCGCCCGAGGCAACCCTCGGCGGCGAGGTACCCGAGGAGCCGGCAGAAGGAATCGGTCAGCTCAATGGTCGCCGGGACATAGGTGGCACGGCCCTTGGCCGTGCCGAGTTCTATCTCTTCGTGGGAGCAGGGGGCCAAGCCCGCGTCCTCCAGGCTCAGCCATTCCTCAAAAGACATGGGATTGCCCCGAGCGGCGATGTCGTGGGGTCGCGACGAATCCCGCCGGGCCAGCCGTCGTAGGACTCCCCGGGCCTCGTCGGAAATGGTCCACGGTTTTCCACCGCGCTGACGGACCTTGATCTTGGAATGGAACTCCGGACGGACCGCCTTGATGGATTCGAGGATGTCCACGCGCAGGTGGCGGGGCGTGGAGGGCATGGAAAGGAACATGGGTAGCCAATCGGAGGAGGAGACGGCGGAGGCGGGCTTGAGCTCCCAACGCCCGTCGCCCGAGCCGGCGAGCACGGGATGGTCCTCGGTCACCGTGGTCTCTTTCCCCATCTTCGTCTTGAGCCGGGCCAGCTTGCCATGATAGGGCCTGCGGCTTACGGCGGTGATGGGCTGGAAGCGGAGCGTGTTGCTTTCCGGATCGAGGCTCAGCGCCTCCCAGACGCCTTTGGAGGACTTTGATTCCGCGTAGAGAAGGCTGATGGGCAGGAGCCGGATGCGGCCGGAAGGGTCCCGCGCGAGCACAGGCTCCTCGGGGTGCAGGCAAAATCCGCCGAATCCAAGTCCGGCGCGCAAGAAACTTGGGCCGATGCGGCGGTCGAGGCCCATCCCCTTGGCGACCTGCTCCACGTCCGCTCCCACCGCCTCGCAGACGCGGGAGACCGCGTTGATGAAGGAAATCTTCGTGGCGAGGAAGGAATTGGAGGCGTGCTTGATGAGCTCCGCGCTCTTGACGTCGGTGACGAGGACGGTCGCCTTGAGCGGAGCGTAGACCTCGCGCAGGAGGGCCTCGGCGCGCGCGGAGGAGACGCCGAGCACGATGCGGTCCGGCTTGAGGAAATCCTGCACCGCGCTGCCCTCGCTGAGGAATTCCGGGTTGGAGGCGACGTCGAAAGGGACCTTGCGGGGATTGGAGCGGGCCACGGTCTTGGCCACCCATTCCCCGGTCTCGACGGGGACGGTGGACTTGTCCACGATGACGGTGTAGCCGCGCATGCAGGCCGCGACTTCCGCGGCCACGGCTTCCACGGCCGAGAGGTCCGCCGAGCCGTCCGGACGGGGGGGAGTCCCGACCGCGATGAACACGACCTGGGCGGCCCTTCCGCCGGTCCTCATCCCCTGGGCGATGGACCCCGCGAAGGAGAGCCGCCCCGCCTTGGCGTTCTTGCGCATGAGGATCTCCAACCCGGGCTCATGGATGGGACAGCGTCCGGCCTTGAGCATCTTGATCTTGGCTTTCACGGAATCCACGCATACGACGCGGTGTCCCAGTTCGGCCAGGCAGGTGCCCGTCACCAAGCCCACATACCCGGTCCCTATGACGCAAATATCGTAAGGTTTCATTGACTATACACGGCAAAAACGCGCAGCGCACTTCGTGCGCCGCGTATAATAGGACCAAATCCGTTTGCCTGCGTCAATGAGAAAACATAGAATGGGTTTCAAAGGGGCGCTCCATGGCTGATTTGAAAAAGAAGATCGAATCGAATGCCGCGGTCGTCGGCGTCCTGGGCCTGGGCTACGTGGGCCTCCCGCTCGCCTTGGAGTTCGCACGCAAGGGCTTGCGCGTGCGCGGTTTTGACGTGGACGCGGCCCGGGTGCGCGCCTTGCGCTCGGGTCGCTCCTACATCGGCGACGTGGCGTCCTCCCTGCTCAAGGAGCAGACGGCGGCGGGCCGGTTCCGGGCGGAGAACGGCTTCGACGCGGTGTCGGGCTGCGACGCCCTCATCATCTGCGTGCCCACTCCCCTGCGCAAGACCAAGGAGCCCGACGTCAGCTACATCCTCAGCGCCGCCTCCGAGGTGGCTCGCCGCCTGGCCAAGGGAAGGCTCCTGGTCCTGGAGAGCACCACCTATCCGGGGACCACGCGCGAGCTGGTTCTGCCCCTCTTCGAGAAGCGGGGGATGAAGGCGGGAAAGGATTTCTTCCTGGCTTTCTCCCCGGAGCGGGTGGACCCCTCCAATTCCCGCTATCGCATCGCGAACACGCCCAAGGTGGTGGGCGGGATCACTCCCGCCTGCGGCCGCCTCGCTGCCGCGCTCTATTCCAAGGTGGTGGGGCGCGTAGTCGGCGTCTCCAACGCCGAGACCGCGGAGATGGTCAAGCTTCTGGAGAACACCTTCCGCGCGGTCAACATCGGGCTGGTCAACGAGATGGCCCTCATGTGCCACAAGCTGGGTCTCGACGTGTGGGAGGTCATCGAGGCCGCCTCCACCAAGCCCTTCGGCTTCATGCCGTTCTATCCGGGTCCGGGCTTGGGCGGACACTGCATCCCGGTGGACCCGCACTATCTCGCCTGGAAGATGAAGACGCTCAATTTCGAGCCTCGTTTCATCGAGCTGGCCGGCGTCATCAACGGCTCCATGCCCGAGCACGCCGTCGCCCGCATGGCGGACCTGCTCAACCGCCGTCGGATGCCCGTGCGGGGAAGCCGGGTATTGGTCCTGGGGGCCGCGTACAAGCCGGACGTCAACGACGTGCGCGAATCACCGTCCCTGGACGTCATCAAACTGCTTCTGGACCTGGGGGCCGAAGTCTCCTACCACGACCCGCATGTCCCGGCGCTCAAGATCGGGGGGAGGACGATGCGGTCGATGCCGCTGACTCCTTCCAGCCTGCGCAAGGCGGATCTCGTGGCGGTGCTCACCGCGCATTCCGGCGTGGATTACGGCTTGGTCGTGCGCCGGGCCCGGCTCGTCTTCGACGCCCGCAACGCCGCCAAGGGCCTGCGGGCGAAAGGCCTCTTCCGGCTCTAACATGGCGGAATCGCCTCCCCCGAACGAATTCGAGCACCTCAGTCTCGAGGTCCTCAAGGTCCTGGGCAAGACGCTCAGCCAGATGAACCTCTACACCGCGAGCCACCCGGCGGTGAGGGCGATGATCTCCGAGACCGCGGTGATGCTCTCGAAGATACTCGAGCAGGCTTCCGAGAAAGAGGTCTCCTATACCCTCGACGGAGACAAACTCATCGCCAACGGGAAGGTCATCGGCGCCGTGACCCAGGTGCCCAACTCCATCCCGAACATCTTCGCCCGCTTCAAGCTCTCCTCTCTCACCTTCCGCCCCGGGGTGAGCGGGGAGGAATTGAGCGCCCTCTGCCAACTGGCCGCGCTGCGGCCGGAGGCGGCCAAAGGGGTCGAGCCCAAGGCCTATCTCAAGGAAAAGGGCGTCGAACACATCGTCCTCAACGAGTCCGTCTATGCCCGGGTGGACAAACGGGGGCTCGGGCGCGGCCCGGGTCCGGGGATGGGGCCGGGCCCCGGCGGCGGAGGCGGCCCGGGGACCGAGGGCGGCGGAGGCGGAGGGGGGCCTGGAGGCGCGACCAGCGAGGCCGCGGCCCTGGCCGAGCGGGTGCGCACAGAGTCCTTGGACTCGACCATCGAGGAGCTCGTCTCGCGCTCCGTCCCGAATCCGGAGGACCAGAAACTCATCATCGACGCCGTCCTCTCCCGCGTGCGCGCCGAGCTCGCGGAGAAGGTCAAGGAGGCGACGCAGGATCTCCACAAGGACGTCACCGTGCTCAAGAACGAGGCCGTGCGCACGGACGCGGTGCTCACCAACATGGCCGACGGCGTGGTGGTCGTAGACGACCAGGGCCGCGTGCTCATGATGAACCCGGCGGCCGAGGAACTCTACGGGGTCCAGCTCGCCCAGGTGGCCGGCAAGCCTCTGAGCGACCACATCAAGGACGAGCACCTCCTCACCATGGCCAAGGACGCGACCGTGTCCGCGGAGGGGACTTTCACCCCCCAGTTGGAGGTCAAAGCCAACGAAGACGCCCGGCGCACCCTGAGGGCGTCCACGGCCGTGGTCCAGACCGAGAGCGGAAAGACCATCGGCATGGTATCGGCCATCAGCGACGCGGCCAAGCACCGCGAGCTCGACCGCAAGGAGAGGGAGTTCATCGCGCACGTCACCCACGAGCTGCGCGCGCCGCTGACCGCGATTCGCGCCGCGCTGGAGATACTCGACGGAGCCATCATCGGGAAGATCGGGCAGGAGGAACAGCGCATCATGGGCAACGCCCTGCGCAACACCGACCGGCTCGAGGACCTCATCAGCAGCATCCTGGATTTCTCCAAGATCGAATCCGGCCAGATGACGGTCCACCCCAAACCCATCAGCGCGGAGAAGCTCGCCCAGGAGGCGGTGGAGAGCATCAAGCCCTGGGCCATGAAGAAGGGGGTGCGCCTTGAGTTCCAGACCGAGCCTTCCCTCCAGCCCGTCTTGGCCGACCAGAAGAGGACCGTGCAGGTGATGGTCAATCTGCTCTCCAACGCCATCAAGTTCACCCCCCGGGAGGGGCGCATCGTGGTCAGCTTGGCCGGCAAGCCGAAGCTGGTCCAGTTCAGCGTCAGCGACACCGGGCCGGGCATCGCCAAGGAGGACCAGGAGAAGGTCTTCCAGAAATTCGTACAGATCGCGGCTGGAGAAAAGCACCCGGGCGGCACCGGGCTCGGCCTGGCCATCGCGCAGTCCCTCATCCTCCTCCAGCAGGGGACGATGTGGATCGAGAGCGAGGTCGGCAAGGGCGCCACCTTCCTCTTCACTCTCCCCGAATACGTGGCTCAGGGCGAAGAAGCGCAGGCGCAAGCGCCTGCGCCGCTCCCCTGGTGGAAAAAGCTCCTCGGCCTCAAATAAGACCGGACTTTCGACAAATTCCATGGAATTTGTTGAAAGTCCGGGATAAGCTGCGTTAAGACCGCGCGAGCACATAGGCTCGCACCGAAGCCGCTCCCGCTTCCCTGAGCGCTCGCGCGCAGCCCTCCAAGGTCCCTCCGCTCGTGCAGACGTCGTCGATGAGAAGGACATGACGCCCCCATAGGTCGACTTGGGGGGAGGCGGCGAAGACTCCCCGCAGACGGCCTTCGCGCTTGCGGCGCGAGAAACGCCATTGCGCGGCCGTATCCGTCCTGCGGGATAGCGCGTCGAGCACCGGGAGCCCGGTGGACTTCCCCACATGCCGGGCCAGGATCAGGGCTTGGTTGAAGCCCCGTTCCTGGAGCCGGGAGGGGTGAAGCGGGACAGGGACTAGGGCGTCGACCCCCTCCAATTCCGGGAAACGCGCCAACGCGCCGGCCATCCAGGATCCGAGCGGCTCCCCCACGGAGGGGCGGGCCCCGTATTTGAACGAGTGCAGGAGCCGGGGCAGGGGGTGGCGATAGAGGAAAGCGGCCCGTATGGCGTCCACCGGCCGCAGGCCTTTGCGGCACTCGTGACAGCAGGGCTCCGGCCCCTCCCACCGCGCCCCGCAGAGGCGGCAGAGAGGCTCCGCCCAGGCCGGGCGAAGCAGGCCCAGGCAGGCCCCGCAGAGCGGCCCGGAGAGCGGCAAGGGCAAGTCCTCCCGGCAGCCGAGGCAGACCCTGGGCAGGAGCAGGTGCAGAAGCAAATCCTTGAGGTCGAGTCCCCACACCCCCAAGTACGAATGAGGGGCGAAAAAGTTCCCGGACCCGCGACAAATCCCGATGGAATTCGTCGCGTGCACTGTCCTATGGGCACGAAGAGCGGCGGGAATTGCGTCGGGAGGGTGCTACTTCGAGATCAGCGAGGAGGCGGAGCGGAGCATGCCCAGCAGTTTCTTCTTCTGCGTCGGGGTTTTATGGCGGAGCAGGCGGGATAGCGCGGCCGAGTACCATTCTCCCGGCTCCCGGACGCCTTCCAATTCGGGCCTTAAGAGCTCATGGGGGGCCAGATTGAGAGCCCTGGCCAGCTTGCTGACGGTTTCCAAGGTGGCCCTCTTGCGGCCCGCCTCGATGTGGGCGACGAAGGCTCCGGTGATGGAGGAGCGCTCGCCCAACTCTTCGAGCGTTATCCGCAGGCATATTACGATCTGTTGAATCTCGGGTTTCGGTTCGGCATCGCGGCAGGATCGGATTTTCCCTACGGGGCTTTCATCGGTGCAAATCGCACCTATGTGTATTCTGGACCGGACCGGCCGTTTACGCCGGACGACTGGTTCCGGGGGCTGAAGGAGGGGCGGACCTTCATCACGCAAGGCCCCGTTGTCGATTTCCGCGTCGATAAGGAGAGACCGGGCGCCGTCCTGAAGCGGAGACGGGGCGAAAGCCTTTCGATCAGCGTACGGACTCAGGCGCATCCACTGGTGGGCTCTCCCAGGAAAATAACCCTCATCTGCTTCGGAGAGCACCTGCGAGAACTGGAGTCGAACGATCCCTCTTTCGCTAGTATGGAAGGGCACTGGAAGATTGAGGTGAATGAAAGTCTCTGGCTGGCGGTTCGCATAGACGCTCATAATGGGGCCATTGCGCATACCTCGCCTATCTACGTCGAGGTCGATGGTCATCCGACGCGTCATCCAAGACGCTTCGCGCGGCTCGCGCGAGAGGCCGTGCAAAGGCTTGTTGCCGCAGAAGAGACTCTTGATGGTCTTCGCCAAGGCCGTAAGACAGCTCTTCTCCGTAATCGGGATTACGCTTACTGGGCCAGCCAGAATCCTGAGCCATTTAAGCGGCGTCTGCGCAAAGCGCGTCGTTATTACGAAGGACTTCTCGATAGGGTTTCCAAACCTGCGGTTCAGCCCGGATGAGCGGTTCCAAACCATCGCCGAACTCGCCAAGTCAATAGGAGTTTTCGGCTGATTCAAGTAGTATTGACAATAGTCAATACTGATATTATACTATCTTCGAGGGAGGAAAAATGAGCATTCAGGCCCTGTCCCACTTGGCGCTGGATGGCCGCTTGCGGGTTCCGGCTCGCGAGGTCAAAAGCTACGTCCATGCCCTGCTCTCGGCCACCGAGGCCACGGATCGGGAACTCGCGCAGGGCGTGGGCATGGCCGAGGCGCAGTTCAACCGCCTGGCCTCCTCGCGCGGCGGGGCGGTGAAGTCCCAGACCCTGTTTCCATTGCGCCGTGTCGCGCTGCTTGTGGAGGAGGGACTAAAGGCTCTCTCCGCGCAAGGGCTCAAACGCTGGCTGCGCGAACCCAATGCTTACCTTGACGACGTCCCGCCGATACTCTGCCTGCGCTCGGATAAGGAACTCCGGAAAGTCACGGGTCTTCTGGCGGCCATTCGGTACGGATTTCCGGCTTGAATCTGAAGGCGCTTCCTTCCCTTCTTCCCGGCGTTCAGACGCCTAAGAAGGCCTATTTCCGAATAGTGGCCGCGACCCATGCCGCGGAAATGGACGAAACGGCTCACACCGTGCTCTATTCCTGGCGCTATAATCCCCGAGGGGAATTCGGCGTTCTTTACCTTTCTGGAAGTCCGGAGTGCGCTTGGCGCGAGAAACTCAAGCAGGTCCACGGGCGGCCTCACGATCTCCCCGCGCAGGTGGTTGGGACTTTCGAGGTCGGGATCTTCAAGTGCCTCGACTTGACCAACGCGGGAGTGCTGACCCCACTCGGCTTGGAACGCGAGCGGCTCATCCTCCCGGGTGATTTTCAAGAGACCCAAGAATTGGCCCGTCAAGCGCGGCGCCTGGGTTTCGAGGTGTTGCTTGCGCCTTCCGCGGTGGGAGCGGACTGCGTCACGCTCGCGGTCTTCAAGGATAAACTCGCGCCGCCTTCCTATTGTCTCTTGAAGCCTGGCTCCGTCCGCTCATACCCCTGATCCACGCCTTGAGCGTCGGAAGGGAGGACCATTATCCCGGGAGCGCGGCAAAACGCATGCGTTTTATCGCGATCCCGGTCCCGTTAGAATTGGAAGGTCAGCATGGTCCCGAAGGTATAGGCGATGAAATCCTCTTCCTTCAGGAACTTGTGCCAGAGGCGGGAGACGGTGCCGTTGAGCGTCATGCGCAGGTTCTTGGCGATCTCGTAATCGGCGTTGGTGTTGAGGTTGAAGAGCCGGGAGTTGTCGGCCACGGTCACGGGAGAGGAGCGCATGGCCATCGAGAGGGTGGTGGTCCAGATGATGCGGTTGGTGAAACGCAGGGGCTCCTTAAGGAAGGGCAGGGCCAGCCCCTTGGCCAGGGAGATGTCGGTGCGCACCAGCATGCTCGGGGTGATCACCGTGGTGTTCTGCGTCTCCACGCCCGTGCCCAGGGCCGCGACGTCGTTCTGGTAGTCCACCTTCGGGGTGAAGCGGAATTGGCGCAGGTCGAAGGTCGACTGGAGCGTGGCGTCCTTGTGGCCGGTCGTCTGCGTGATCTGGCCGATGCGCAGGTCCTTCTTCTTGGAGCCGCGCATGTTGAAGCTGAAGGTGGTGTCGAATCGGTCGCGCAGGAGCGCGCGCAGGTCCGTGCCGAAAGCGTCGTCGGAGTCCAGGTTCTGGGAGACCACCTCGGTCCTGCGGGCCGAGTATTTGAGATTGAGCTGGCCGTTCTTCATCCAACGGTCCGCGTAGAGCAGGCGTTCGACCTGGGAGAGGGAGGCCAGCAGGTCCGGCAGGGTGGTGGAGACGGTCTTGGAGCGGGTGCCGGTGACCTCCGAGCGCTGGATGCTCTGGACGTAGTTGTTGGTGATGGCCAAGGTCTTGAACGCTCCCTTGCGGCCCCCGATCTCGTAGGCTTCCAGAGGGGACCAGCGCTGGGTGGAGTTGTAGGTGTCGCGCAGGGTGAGGTTCACCCGCTGGGAGGCGATGCCCGTGTCCTTGAGGGGGGTGCGGACCCACAAGGCCGTGCGCGAGTCCCGGTCCCGCTCGACGTTGTTGTAGACGTCGCCGTCCTGGAGCTGGTAGCCGTTGGCCAGGGTGAATGAGCGCAGGAGCTTCGTCCCCTTCACTATCTCCTGCGCCGAGAGCGTGAGGTTGATCCCGCCGCTGGCGGAGCGGTTGATGGTCTTGATCTCGCCGATGCCGTAGACCTGCGTCGTGCCGGCCACGACGAAAGTCGACACGGAGAGCAGGTTGTTCTCGATGGTGGTCACGGAGTAATTGAACGAGGGGTTGAGCCAGCTCAGGAGCCGGAAATTGGAGGTCAGGCCCACGGCCTGGTTGAGGGACTTGGGATAGGTCAGGCGCGTCTCCCGATTCTGGTTGAACTCGACGCGGTCTTCCTTGATCGTGGTAAGGGAATAGTTGGGGTTGAGGGAGGAGCCCGCCCACGGGACGAAGGAAAGGCGCGCTCCGTAGGACTTGGTGAACTCGTCGGTGTTGAAATTGCCCGGGAAATTGCGGGCCTGGAGAGATTCGAAGGAGACCGAGTATTTCGAGAAGGAGCCGGTCAGGTCTATGTTCTTGGGCAGGAAGAACCGGTCCAGGGGCACCCCGTAGGTGAGCCCGGCGTTGTAGGTCTTGCGGTCGTCGAGACGGGTGAGGAGCTCGTACTCGGTGCGGTCGCGCAGGTGCGAGAGGGAGAGCCTGGGCAGGGCCCCGTAGGAGAAGTTGCCCGAGGCGTTCCCGTTGTAGCGGGTCACCTTGCCTTGCGAGATGAGGCTCACGAGGTTCGAGCGGTCGCCGGTGGCGTTGGCGTTGGGGGTGATCGTAATCGTCCGCATCACATCGAAGCGCATGGGGAAGAAGCGGATGAAGTCCAGCCCCAGGTAAGCCGAGTCCTGGCGGTTGTCCTGGTTGGAGACCACCGTGGTCGGGGTCTGGTAATTGCGGTCCACGGCGCGGTGCTTGCCCCCGAAGGTCGCCCAGCCCGGCACCGCGAAGTCCGCCTGGAGCTTCTTGGCGGTTCCCACGCGCGTGATGGGTTCGGTGAGATGGATCTCGTTGAGATAGAGCGCCCCGGCCGTGGTGGTGGCCGCGGTGGAGTACACTCCGGCGAAGAGGGCGGCGATCTGCTGGAGGTTCGGGGCGCCCGTGGAGAAGGCGACGGTGCCCGGCGGGCCCGTGTCGGCCGCCCACTGGTCGGGGATCTGGTCGTTGTTGCTGTCGATCTGGGAGACGGAGACCTTGCGCCAGCCGCCGAAGGTGATGGGGACCTGGATCTCGAAGAAGTCCTTCTCGGAGCCCGCCCGCAGGAAGAAGACCTTGTCGCCCTGGGCCGCGTTGGCGGGGTCCGCGTTCCCGTTGAGGAGGAAGACGAATTTCCGGTGCTGGCTGATGTCCAGAGCCCGGATGAAATTGCGCCGGGTGTGGACCGTGGTCCCGGCGCTCAGGCTGCCGAAGCGTATCTCGAGGGACTGCTCGGAGAGGTTCGAGGAGTTGGACTGGCGCTGGAGCTCCTCGGTGGTGCCGTAGAGGTCGTTGAACACGGTCTGGGCGTCTCCGCCCGCGCGGAAGATAGGAGTGTATTCGCCCGGGTTGTCCACGTTGTTGACCGCCCGGATGGTGATGCTCCCTCCCCCGACCGCGCCGGTGGCGGGATCCTTGGCCTCGCCCCTGAGCCAGGTGTTGCCCACCACGGCCGCCCGGGCGAACTGGATCGTCCCGGCCGTGTTCCCGCCCGCGGTTCGCCGGACGGAGAGGCGCAGCTGCTTGATCGCCAGCCAACGGGGGGCCTCGGCCTGCGTGATGTTGAGGGGGATCTGGAAGGTGTGCCAGCCCGAGAAGTTGAGTGTCGTCTTGTTGGTCTGGTCGGTCACGTCGTAGAGGTTCGGGCTGGCGGAATTGAGGTAGCCGAAGTCGCCTCCGGTGAAGTCCGCGGAGTCGAGCTTCCCGTTCTGGTTCAAGTCCTCGGAGTCGATCCTGCCGTTGCCCCCGCCGTAGCGGCGCGAGCCCTTGGCGAGCGGATTGTAGAGAAAGCCGATGTCTTCTGCGGGTTGGAGCAGATTGTCTTTATTCTCGTCCTCCGTGTCGAGGACCCCGTCGCCGTCGGCGTCCTCATTGACCCCGCCCAGGTGGAAGTTGATCTCGTTGTTGGAGGCCTCGCTCTGGTAGAGGGTGACTTCCAGGAGATTCTTCTGGGAGAGGTCGATGCCGGTGGGCGAGAAGGAGTAGACGATGGAGGTCTCCGTCGTCTGGGCCAGGGTGAAGTCGTACTCCAGGTTGAGCACTTTCTGCGTCTCGTTCTCGGTCGACTGGGCGTTCTTGTTGATGGTGCGCAAGGGGATGTCGACGTTGCTGAGCGTAAAGCCGGCCGGGTCCGCCGGCGACTGTGTGGGGTTGGCCGCCGCCAGCCAGGAGAAGTCATACATCCCCGCCGTGTCGTCTTGCTTGACCCCTTCCATGTTCTCGATGAGGGCCCTCTTGGAAAGGTTGGGATTGGCGTGGCTGCGCGCCCCCTCCAGGGCGAAGCTGGCGCTCAGCCAGGAGAAGGGGCGCAGCTCCTTGAGCTGCAGGTCCGCCTCGTAGACGAGCAGGCTGCGCGCGAGCTCGGTAACGGTGGGGACCGTGGGAGGCTTCGACCCCGTCTGGTAGAGCAGGGTGGAGCCGATGGAGAAGTGGCGGCCCCAGTCGTAGCCCACGCGTGTGCCCAGGAGGCTGTCGGTGGCGGTGCCGGAGAAAGGCGCCACCTCGTAGCTCACGTCGATGACCGAGCCCTCGCGGATGCGTTCCTCGTTGAAGAAGGTGATGAAGCCCGACTCGTAGTCGATGAAGTAGTCGGAGTTGCGCGAGAGGCGGACCCCGTCGATGAGCACCACCTCCGACTGCAGGACGAGGTTCGGCTCCAGGAAGAAGGTCTTGAGGCGAAAGCGGAACTCGACTTGGAACTGCCGCTTGGTGATGGGGGTGGGGGAGTAGAGCTCCGCATCCGGGGTCGCGTCCAGGACGCTGGTCCCGAAGGGTTTGTTGAGGTTGAAGACGCCGTTCTCGAAGTCCACGGTGATGGTCTCGGGATACTTCTGGACGGGGTTGAGCTGGGCGCCCGCCTCCACCCGGTTCTGGTCGAGCACGCGCAAGAAGAAGTTGCCCCGGCCGTCGTCGCGCACGATCTGCGAGCGGCCGATGCTGTAGAAGGTCTTGAGCTCGCGGTTGTAGCCCATCTCCGTGCTCGTGGAGGCGATGGCCGTGTCCGCGAAGGTCTTGACGAGCTTGAGGCGTCCCGTTGAACCTGGGCCTGCGGAGAGGGTGGTCGAGGAGGTCTGGTGGGTGATGGGGACCCCGCCCTTGTCGCTGAAGTCCACGGCCACCACGAACTGGGGGTCGAGCGAGTTCTTGAAGGTCAGGATGCCGCGCACGTAGTCCACCGTGTAGTCCACCCCCGGGGTGAGCTGGACGAAGCTCCCGGTGAAGGTCGCGCTCGAGTCGGTGAGGTCGTCGACGGTGAGGGTGGTCTCGTTGACGTTCTGCTGGCCACCGCTCCGGCGGGAAAGGAATATCCGCTCGCTGCCGGCCTGGATGGGCAAGCGGGCCGGGTTGTCGAAGGTCAGGTCGTAGTATTGGCGGCGGATGTAGCTCGTATCGGGGATGTCCAAGCCCACGAACTGGGTGTTCCCCTTGAACTGCTTGGTCTTGGTCGTGCCCTTGGTGCGCGAGCCGATGAAGATGGCGTTGAAGCCCTTGTACTTGAGCTGGACCCGGATGCCGAAGAGCTGCTTGTTGTAGCTGACGAACTCGGTCGCCGGCAGGGAGAGGTCGATGTCCCCGAAGGAGGCGTTCTGGACCACCTCGTTGGGGTCGCCCTGGTAGACCACGGAGATGTCCTGCTTGTTGAGCTTGGTGTCGTCATAGTCCACGTTCACGGTGATTTTCGGGCCCACCTTGCCCTGCATGCGCAGCTGCAGCTGCTGGGTGATGTCGATGAGGTTGGTGGACTTGGGCCGCCCGGTGGTGCGCTGGTCGCTGGTGTAGCGCTTCTCGTTGAAGGAGAAGCCGATCACTTTCCGGCCGGTGATCGAGAGGCTCGTGCCGTAGGTCGGCATCTCGATCTCGGGCCGGGCGGGACGGGGGGCGCCGGTGGAGAGGGCGATGTCCTCTTCCGCGGGCGGCGGCAGCTCGAGCTCTTCTTTGGGGAGGACTCCGAATTCCACGTCCTCGCGCATCTTGTTCCACCGGGCCCGGTCGATGCGCAGGGGACGGAAGTCCCGGAGGAACTCCTCGAAGGAGGCCGCGGCCGTGGACGCGGGGAGGTCGAAGATGCGGGAAGGATCGGGCCGGTCGAGGAGGAGGAAGGGCGAAAGCCCCTCGCTCCAGCTCCCGGGCAGGATGGACTGCGTGGCCCCCGGCTGGAGCGCCGGGGGGAGTTCGATGCCCCCTTTCGCCTGGGAGGGGGGGGAGGGGTCTTCCCGTTTGGGCGGCTGTGAGGCGAAGTCGGGGTCGTAGGGGACGGAGAATTGGGCCAGCGCCCGTTCGCGCGCCAGCGCGCCCGTAAGCAAGCATAGGGCGAGTACGAGTAGGGGTCCCCGAGAGGATGTCTTGGTCAAAGATGCCGTGCGACGGCGCGTGTCGACGCGAACGCCCCTCGGCGCGGGTCTCGCCCCCGCCGGAATAAGCGCGCGGGCGAATAAGAATCTAAGTATAACGGGGGTATGTTAACCTGTCAAGGTGGTGTCG
>CAYHRV010000003.1:20506-38712 GCA_964359165.1 uncultured Elusimicrobia bacterium | reverse complement strand
CGAGCCCAGCTCCCCGTAGGGCAGAACCGTGTAGTCCATGCTCCCCAGCCGGGAACGGAAGCCCACCCCCATGAACATCCCGTAGAATTCCGCGATCCCCGAGGCGGAGCTCCCCAGAGCCCGGCCCAGCACCGCGTCCTTCTGCGTGTTCGACGAGGTCCGGTACCCGGCCCTGAGCGCGAAGGGTCCGAACCCGACATATTCCATCCCCAGCCGGAACACCGGCGAGTTGTCGCGCGGGAAGTCCACCTGCGCGCTGAGGATGTGCGGAAAGGACCTGGTCATCCCATAGGCCGCGCCCACCCGCCAACTCAAGGGCAAGGGCGCGCTCCGCTCGATGAACCGCACCGGCGTCCCCAGGTTGGCGAGTCCGGCCCCCAGGGACACGGGCCAGCGCTCCAGGCGCCTGAGCGCGCCCAGGTCCACGGCGTAGGCGGTGGCGGAATATTCCCCGATCTGCTGGCGAACGAGCTTCGTCGTGACCCCGAGCCCCGTACCCTCCCATCGGCGGCCATAGCTCACGGCCAGGGCCAGGTCCGACGCGCCGAAATGACCCTCCGGCTGGGCGGTCTCGCTGGTGCGCCGCTCGATGCCATCCAGGGTCAGATGGGTGATGCTGACCCCCAGGGGCCTGCGCAGGAAACCCGCCTGCGTCATCTTGATGTCTTGGATGTGGAGCGCGTGCGAGAAGAGCATCTCATAGGGGGCGCCCTGGGAGGGGAAGGCGAGCCCGGCGGGGTTGTAGTGCAGGGCCGAGACGTCGTCGGCAAGAGCCACGAAGGACTCGCCCAGGGCCAGCGGCCTGGCGCCGAAGCCCAGGGTCAGGAAGGTCGCGGCGGAAGTGCCCGGACCGGCCGCTTTGACGCCATGATTAGCGCACGCGAAAATAACGGCGAGGAGTAGAGAAAAGACTTTGGTTTTCCTGGCGGAAACTGCGGGAAACGGCGGCACAGCGCAAAGCACGTTCTAAGGATAATATTCACATTCGAAGAATTTGTTAAAGAGGCGCGAAATCCTCGTCAAATCAGGAAAGCCGGTCCGGACAAAAAAGTACAATGCGGCGATGCCGAGGACGGCTTTTCTCTCCCTCCTGCTCTTTTCCCTTGCCTGCGCGGGGCCCAGGCCGGCCGTCCCTCCCGTCCCCGCGGCGAGCCCCAGCCCTTCCGCACAAGCACCCGCTCCCGCCGAGGGAGCCGAGCGGACGCAGAAAGCCGAGGCAGACCTCAAGGAGCTTCTTTCCCGGATCGAATCATCCTACCGGCGGGGCGAATACGACAAAGGACTGGCCTTGGTCAAGGAAGTCCTGCAGATGAAGAGGACCGACCTATCCTCCTTCGATCGCATCGGGTCCACCTATTTCGTCCTCGGCCGCTACGGCGAGGCCCTCACCGTTTGGGAACGCGGCCTGGCCGAGGAGAAAGACTCCAAGAAGCGCAAAGAACTGGCCTCCTCCATCGCCTTGGCCAGGACCAGCCTCGGCTTGGAGGTCCCGGCCCGGACCCCGGACGCGAAAGCCCGGCCCGCGGCCGCCGGACCGGCCATAGCCAAGCCCCCCTCCGACCCGGCGGAGTCCTCGCGGCTCTACGACAAGGGAGTGGAACACTACGCGCGCGGCGAGTACCTCCAGGCGTCTTCGCTCTTCATGCGCGCCCTGGAACTCGACGGAGCCAACGCCAAGGCGCGCAAGGCTCTCGAGCGCCTCAAACTCAAGCCGGAGACGCCGTGAGCATACGCACCAAGCTCGCCCTGCTCCTCTCCGCCGCGGTCATCGCGGCGGTGGCCGCCTCGGGCGCTTTCTTCATCCGCCTCCAGAATTCCTCCCTGCGCCGGGCCGAGGAAGAGAAGACCCGCCTTCTCGTCGAGAGCGTCCGCCGCGTGCTGGAGGAATCCCTCCTCGCGGGGGACCCGCTCATGGTCCTGGACCATCTCGCTTTCCTCAAGAAGGACAGGCCCGAAGTCCTCCACTCCCGGGCGTTCCTGGGCGGAAAGTGGCAGGAAGTGGGCGGCGGAGCCGTCCCCGCCCCCGACGCGGGAGCGACCAAGCACCCGGTCTCGGTCTTGACGGAGTCTCGACTGGAGGGGAAGGCCGAGCTCTGGCTCTCGGACGCGGTCCTAGAGGAGCGCCGCCGGGAGGCTTCGGCCGCCATGGCGCGCAACGCGGCCCGGGCCGGAGCGTTCGTCGTCCTGCTCGCCCTCGCCGCTTCGGCCCTGCTCGCCCATACCTTCACCCGCCGCATCGTCCTCATCGAGCGGGCCTTGACCGCCATCGGGGAGGGACGCCTGGGGGAGAGGGCGCGCGCGGAGGGCTCCGATGAGATCGCGCGCCTGGCCCGAGGAGTCAACGAGATGTCCGGACGCCTGGCCGAACTCGAGGAGATGAAGAAGACCTTCATCGCGTCGGTGACCCATGAACTCCGCTCCCCTCTGGGCGCCATCGAGAGCCAGGTCCGGGAGACCCTCGGTTCCGAGGAGCTCACCCCGGGGGGGCGGGAAAGCCTCGAGCGCATCCGCAAGAACGCGGCCCGTCTGGAACACTTCGTCGCCTCGCTCCTCGAGCTCTCCAAGATCGAGCGCGGAAAACTGGATTTCTCCCCGAAACGCGCGGACCTGGGAGCGCTCATCGAGGATTCGGCGCTGTTCTTCTCGCCCCGCGCCAAGGAGGCGGGGCTGACCATCGAGACGGGGGTGGAACCGGGCCTTGCGCCCATGGACCTCGACGCGGACCTGCTCTCCCAGGTCCTCGCGAACCTCCTCTCCAACGCCATCAAGTTCACCCGTCCGGGCGGACGCATTCTGCTCTCGGCGCGCAGGAACGGCGCGGCAGTGGAGGTCTCGGTCCAAGACGACGGGGTGGGCATGCCCTCCGAGGCCTTGGAGCGGATTTTCAGGCCTTTCGAGCGGGTGCGCAACCCGCTGCGCGCCTCCGGCGCGGGGCTCGGCCTGGCCATCTCCAAGTCCATCGTGGAGATGCACGGCGGCGGCATCGGCGTCTCCTCGGAGGAAGGAAAAGGGAGCCGGTTCTTCTTCAGCCTGCCCGATCAGCGCAAGACGTAGCCGACGCGGAAGACCGTGCTCAGCCTGCGCCCGAAAGCGCCGAGTTTCCGGCGCAGGGTCTCCACGTGCTTGTCCACCGTGCGCATGTCCGAGGAGGGCTTATCCCCCCAGATGGATTGGAGCAGGGCTCCGCGCGTGAGCACGCGCTCCCGCTGGCGCAGGAAATGGACCAGCAGGTCGAACTCGATGCGGGTGAGGGGGATGTCCTTCCCCTCCAGGCGGCAGACGCGCTGTTCCGGCAAGGCCTCCAGCTTCCCCAGCTTGAGCCTCTCATCCTGCGGCAAGGGGTCTAGGCGCCGGAGCAAGGAGCCCAGGCGGGCGAGCAGGAGGTCCGGCTCGACGGCTCCTCGAAAATACTCGTCGGCGCCAGCCTGGAACACGTCGACCGCCTTGGGATCCTCGCCGCGGCCGGCAGCGAGGGCGACCACGCGCACGCGGCGGGTGGCCTGATCGGATCGAAGCACGCGGATGATGTCCTTGCCGTCCATGCCCGGGAGGTCCAGCCGGAGGAAGACGGCGTCCGGCGGACCCGAGAGGAGCGAGTCGAAGAAGCGCCCCGGGGTGGCGAAGGAACGGGCGAGGTAGCCCCCTCCCGCGAGGAGGCGCCGAAGCGCCTCCGCGGAGGCCGGATCCCCGTCAAGGATCGAGACCGCGCCCTTCATCAGCGCTCAAGAGAGGACCGGACGCGCTCGAGCAGGTCCTCCACCGAGAACGGCTTGACCACGTAGTCGTCGGCGCCGGCCCTGAGCCCCTCGGCCACTGGAGTGAGGGCGGAGCGCACCGTGCAGAACAAGATGAGGACTTTCCGCTCCCCCTCCTTCGCGCGGATGCGCCGGCACACCTCGAAGCCGTCGATGTCCGGGAGATTGCCGTCGAGCACGATAAGGGCGGGGCGCTCCCTCTCGAAGGCCCGCAGCGCATCCTCGCCGTTGCCCGCGGAGAGGACCTCGTAGCCCGCTTTCGACAGTGCGCGCACCAGGATGGTCCGGTAGTCCTCCTCGTCATCTACGACCAGGACCTTGATGGGCGCCATGGGGACATAAGTCTAGGATTTACCGGGGCCGGGCGGCAAATTGGTAGAATGGCCCGCAATGAAGCTCTCAATGGAACGACGCAGGCCCCCCGAAGGAAGCACCCCCCCGCGGGGGGGGTGCTGACATGGGACCGCCGCTCATCCGCTCCATCACGTTCCTAGACCATCCCCCCGAGGGCGGAGTCGGCTGCGCCCATATCCGCGTGGAGATGGAGGACGGCTCGGCATCCACCTTCACGGTCAGCACGCCGGAGGACGTCGCGGGCCGCATGCGCGGCGAACGCCGCGACTCCCTTTTCATGGAACCCGTCGTTTTCGTGCGCTCCATCGAGGAGCCCGTGGTGCGCGAGGCGGTGGAAGCCATGGCCGCGGAGAAGGGCGGCTATTGGCTCCGCTATTACAACCAGCGGGCCGAAAATCCTCCCAAAAAGCGCCCTCGCCGATGAACGCCCGGCTCGCCCGCGTCGACTTAAGGGACATCGAGCCCGCCAAGCGGCCCGAACATTGCTGCGCGGTGGCCGAGGCCCATCTCGATGACGGCAGGCAGTTCTCCATCCTCACGGCCACCCCGTCCTGGTTCGCCGAAGCCCTCTCCAGCGCGGGAATGCCTTACTATTACGGCTCCCTGGTGCTATTCGTGCGCCGGATGGACCCCGCCCTCGTCAAAAAAGCCGTCGCGGAGATGGTCGCCTCGGGCGACCGCTGTCTCTGCCTGCACGACACACCTCGCACCACCCTGCCCCGCGTCCTCGCCGACTTCAAAGCCCGACACTGCTAAAAACTCCCAATGAAACGGCGCCTCGCCCCTGAGACGAGCGTCCTCCCGCGGGGAGACGCTGCTATAGGCATTGTGGTACAATATGACCAATATCATGGCACCTTCTGATACAACGCAGCCCTCGTACCTCGGGCTGAAATGGGTCAACATCCTTTTCCTGGTCGCCACCCCCCTCCTCGCCGTCGCGGGCGTCGCACTCTACATTTCAGGCGGCGATTTCCACTGGTCGGACGCCGCGATATTCTTCCTTATGTACATCTGCACCGGCATGGCGATCACCGCGGGGTATCACCGCCATTATTCCCACCGCAGCTACGACGCGAGCCTCCCGCTCCAGCTCTTCTACCTGCTCTTCGGCGCCGCGGCCTTCCAGAATTCGCTCCTGCGCTGGGCCAGGGACCACCGCATCCACCACATGAAGGTGGACCGGGAAGAAGACCCCTATAACATCCGCAAGGGCTTCTGGCACGCGCACATACTCTGGATATTCCAATACTCGGCTCACGACGAGGATTTCCGCACCGCGCCGGACCTGCTCAAGGACCCCTGGGTGCGCCTCCAGGACCGCGGGTACCTGCCCATCGCCGTCCTCGTCGGCTTCGCTCTTCCCGCGGCCCTGGGCTGGCTCTTCGGCAGGCCCGCCGCCGGCTTCCTCTGGGGCGGCCTCGTGCGCGTGGTCGTCGTGCACCACATGACCTTTTTCATCAACTCGCTCGCGCACATGGTCGGGAAACAGCCCTACAGCCTGGATTATTCGGCCCGGGACTCGTGGTGGCTGGCCTTCTTCACCTACGGCGAGGGCTATCACAACTTCCACCACCGCTTCGCCGCCGATTACCGCAACGGCTTGCGCTGGTACCACTGGGACCCGACCAAGTGGTGGATACAGGCCATGAATCTCGCGGGCTTGGCGGACCGCCTCACGCGCTTTCGGGAAGAACACATACTCCGGGCGCGCATCGAGACGGACATGCGCCGCGTCCAACGGCGCCTCTCCAAGGCGCCCGCGCGTCTGGCTCTCCGTCTGGAGAGGCGGCTCGAAACCGCCCGCCTCCAGCTCGAAGCCGCAGCGGCGAAATGGGAAGAGGCGAAAGCCGGATACCGGACCATGCGCAAGGCGTATCGCGACGACCCCGGGCGCCTGCGCCGCCGCTGGGACCTCAAGCTCCGGGAGTACGATTTCCAGTTCCAGGCCGCCCAGGCCCGCTGGGCCTTCCTCATCGCGGCGTTCAGCCGCTTCCACGGGAACTCTTAGAAACGGCCCGCCGCGACACACTCCCCCTCCCGGCTGCTCTACCCTCCCCGCGGGGGAGGGTAGAGCGACTGCTTGACATCGTAACACCGCTCCGATACTCTATGAATTCGGATGTCCACTCATATACGCGGCGCACCAAGTGCGCTGCGCGTTTTCAAGGTCGCGCCTGACGGGCGCCTCCAGTCTCAACGCACGGCGACTTTCATCGCTGCGTATAGGCTGGGCGCGCTGAGCGCCGCCCTTTCCCTTTTTCTCCCGGCTCCCGGCGCGGCCCAGGCCGCGCCTTCTCCGCGGCAGGAATACACGGACCAGATCATCGTCAAATTCCGCGACGCCAAGACGGCGCGCGCCGCCTCGCTGGGGACTTCCCGCATGAAGGCCCTCAGCGCCGCGGGCGGTGTGCGCTTGGCGCATCTTCGCCCCATGTCCGGGGACTCCCAGGTGCTCAAGCTGCCCGGACGCCTTCCTCTCTCGGAGGTGAAGGTCCTCCTCGCCAAGCTGGCCGCCGACCCCGGCATCGAATACGCCCTGCCCGACCGCATCCGCCGCCCCGTTTTCACTCCCAACGACCCCTCCTATGGGAACCAATGGCACTACTTGAGCACCTCATCCTTCGCGGGCGGCGCCAATGTGGCCGGCGCCTGGGACATGACCACCGGGTCGGCGAGCGTGGTCGTCGCGGTCATCGACACCGGCATACGCCCGCACTCGGACCTCGCCGGCCGCACCGTGGCCGGCTACGATTTCATCGTCAACGCCTCCACGGCCAACGACGGCGACGGGCGCGACAACGATCCGACGGACACCGGCGACTGGACCGCCGACGAGGACTGCGAGCCGGGCTGGCAGGCGACCCCCAGCAGTTGGCACGGCACGCATGTGGCCGGAACCATCGGCGCGGCCGGCAACAACGGCGTCGGCGTGGCCGGGATCAACTGGGCCTCCAAGATACTCCCGGTCCGGGTGCTGGGCAAATGCGGAGGCTACGACTCGGACATCATCGACGGCTCGCGCTGGGCCGCCGGGCTCTCCGTGTCCGGGGTGCCGGCCAACGCCAACCCGGCGAAAGTCCTCAACCTGAGTCTCGGGGGCCCGGACCCCTGCCCGGCGGCCTATCAGACCGCCATCGACCAGATCCTGGCCGCGGGCGCCGTCTTCGTCGTGGCCGCGGGCAACAACAACTACGAGGCCTCCCTGGACACCCCCGGCAACTGCACCGGGGTCATCACCGTGGCCGCGACCAACAAGACCGGGGCCCGGGCCTCCTACAGCAACTTCGGGACCATCGTGGAGCTCGCCGCGCCGGGCGGGGACACGGACGCCGGCAATGGGGTCTACTCGACCTCCGATTCAGGAGCCGCGAACCCGAGCGGGGATGCCTATAAATACCTCTATGGGACGAGCATGGCCGCCCCCCATGTGGCCGGAGTCGTCTCCCTGATGCTCTCGGCCGCCCCGAGCCTGACTCCCGCCCAGGTGCTCTCCAAGCTCCAATCCTCGGCCCGGGCCTTCCCGATGGGGACGGGGCGGGACTGCACGAGCGCCACCTGCGGCTCCGGCATCCTCGACGCGGCCGCCGCGGTCCGCTCCGCCGCCGCGCTCCCCGCCGCGCCCTCGGGGTTCTCCGCCTTCACCCTAGGGACTTCCTCGGCGCTCTGGACCTGGTCTCTTACGGCCGAGGCGACCTATTACGCGGTCTATCACGCCACCAACACCTCGAGCCTCTTGGGAACCTCGACCGGACCTTTCTTCCTGCGGACCGGGCTCTCGCCCAACACGACCTACGGTCTCTTCGTGCGCGGGATCAACATCGCCGGGGACCCCGGCACGGGGACGGCTTCCCCCTCAACTTCCACATTCTCCCTTCCGATATCCGGAGCTCCGCTCGCCGTTGGCATTTCCAGCATCGGCGTCTCCTTCACCCCGCTACCCGCTTCCCCTTCCTCGTCTTCCGCCTCGGGCTATCTCCTCGAGCTATCCACGAGCCCGGCTTTCTCCGGCGCGATATTCTCGAGCCGCACCGCCTCCGTCGCGGCCGCCTCCCTGAACGCGGCGGGACTCTCCGAGTATACGACCTACTATCTGCGCCTAGCCTCCCTCAACTCCCTGGGGGGAGCGAACTTCTCGGCCATGGGCTCCACTCTGACCCGCACCGCCCTGGTCGCGCCCGGGACCGGCGCGGTCTCCGGCGTGAGTGAGACCTCGCTCCAGGCGGCCTGGACCGCGGGGGATAATCCGGCGGGCCTGCAGTACACCCTCTTCGCCTCGACCGCCTCGGATTTCTCCGGGACCCTGGCGAGTTCCGTCACCTATGGTTTTTCCGCACTACTCAGTTCTCTATCGCCCGACGCCACCTACCATCTCCGGGTCCGGGCGAGCGGTGGGCCCTTCACCTATCTCGGCTCCACCGTGACCTTGGCTTACCCTCCGGACCCGGGGTCCGCGGTTTTCCCGATGGTGTACGCCTCGAGCTTGAGCGTGGCCTGGTCCTCGGGAAGCAACGCTCAGGGAACCCGTTATTTGGCTGAACTCTCTTCGAGCGCGGCGTTCGCCTCCGGACTCCTCTCCTCTTCCACTTACGGGACCTCCGCGTCGTTCTCCGGACTCTGGCCCAACACCTCCTATTACCTCCGGGTCTGGAGCCTCAACCGCTCGGGCTCCCCCAACGGTCCGGTCGCGGCCTCCTCCTCGACGCTGGCTCAGGCCCCTTCGGCTTCGGTCCAGTTCGCGGTGCATGTGACGAGCATCTCCGCGTCGTTTGCGGCCTTTCCAGCCTCCCCCAGCTCGGCCTCCTGCTTCGGCTATCTCCTCGAAGCTTCCACGGATCCCGCCTTCCAGGGCGCGGTGGCCTCGAGCAGGACGGCGAACATCGCTCTTTCGACGCTGACCGCCGTCGGCCTCGACGCCTACGCCACCTATTATCTGCGCCTGGCCTCCCTCAACGAGAGGGGCGGGCCCGATTTCACATCCCTGGGCTCCACGCTCACGCTCACCATGCTCGTGGCCCCGGGAACGGCGGCCTTCTCCGGGGTCTCGGCCATCGGCGCGCAGGCCAACTGGACCTCGGGCGGCAACCCCGCCGGCCTCCAATACATCGCGCAGGCTTCGACCGCGCCGGATTTCAGCGGGACCTTGCGCAGTTCCTCCACCTATGCCGCCCTGGCGGTTTTCGACTCACTGACCGCGGACACGAGCTGGTATTTCCGGGTGCGCGCGGCGACCGGCCCCTTCGCCGTCTTGGGGAGCACGGTCACTCTCGCCTACACGCCGGAGGCCGGCTCCCCCACCTTCTCCTCGGTGTTCCTATCGAGCCTGAGCGTCTCATGGTCCTCCGGGGGCAATTCCTCGGGGACGCTCTACCTGGCGGAGATCTCCTCCGCGGCCGCGTTCTCCGCCGGAGTGCAGTCCTCGGCCACGCTCAACCGCTTCGCGCTCTTCTCCGGCCTCGACGCGAACACCACCCACTATCTCCGCGTAAGAGCCTTCAACCGGGCAGGCTCGCCCACTCCGTCGCTGACATCATCCTCCTCGACGCTGGCCGCCGCCCCGCTGGCGGCCTCTCCCTCCTACATCCTGGGCTTCTCCTCCATCACCCTGCGCTGGACTCCACTTCCCGGCTCCCCTTCGACGGCGACCTGCGAGGGGTACCAGGCCGAAGCCTCCACCGCCGCCGACTTCACCGGGAGGATACTCCATGAGGTGGCTCTAAGCTCCGCCGTTTCCCAGCTCGCCATCGGCAACCTGGACTACGGCACCACCTATCACCTCCGGGTCGGCGCCCTCAACTGGAGCGGCGGGGCGAACTATGTCTCGCTGGGCTCCACGCGGACGCTCGACGGCGCGGCCTCGAGCGCTCCCATCACCAACACCTCCGCGTTGAGCATCATCCTCATCCCGCTCTTCCCCCAGCTCAGCCGCGTCCAGGTGGAGGTGCCCGTGGGCGCGCTCCCCGACGGAGCCGTGCTCTCGGTCAACGCGAGCCCGGCCTCCGTCCCCTCCGCCCAGTCCAGCCAGGCGTCCTTGACCGCGCTGGGACCTAGAGTGGGCATCGACATATCGGCCGGCGGTTCCCAACCCACCGGCCCGGTCACCATCTCGGTGACATACGAGGCGGCCTCGCTCGCCGGCGCGGACCCGAGACGCCTCTCCATGGCGCGCTATGTCCCCTCTGAGGACAAGTGGAGCCTGCTTCCCACCACCGTGGACACCGGCGCCCGGACCCTGCGCGCGCAGACCCTGCACTTCTCGCTGTTCGCCCCCTTCCTGGTCTCCCCCGGGTCGGGCTTGTCCTCGGTGCAGGCCTACCCCGTGCCCTGGGAGCCGGGCTCCGGCGACGCGAGCTTCGACGCGCCCTATCTTACTTTCAGCGGCCTTCCCTCGGACGGCGCGGTGCGCCTCTTCACCCTGCAGGGCGAACAGATATGGGAAGGCTCCGCGAATCTCACGGGGATCGTGCTCTGGGACGGGCGCAACGGCCATGGAGGGCGGGTGGCTTCGGGGACTTATCTCGCGGTCGTTTCAGGGGGCGGGTCGAAGCTCGTGCGGCGGGTGGTGCTCATCCGATGAACCGGGTCCCTCATCACCGGCCGGGTCCCGTCGATGATGATTTCAAGGTGGGGCCCGTCTTGAATCCTCTCGCCGGGTACGCGGTCGGCCTCTCCGTTCGGCCGCCGCTCGTGTCTCGCCCCGCGCTCTTCGTGGCGCAGGGCTCCGACACGCCCCGGCTCAATGGATCCAAGCCGGTCCCCCATGTTTTTCACACCCTGGAACCCGGACCGGTCAAACAAAGGCTGGTACCGGTTTTATCATCTTCGCTGGCCTTCCTAATAGGAATAGTCGGGGGCGGGTGGGGCTTTACGAGCAACGGAGGGGGGTCTACGGCGGAGTTCTTGCGGATCGCGCCCGGGGCGCGCGCCGCGGCCATGGGCGAGGCCTACGGTCCGGTCGCCTCCGGGGCGGAGGCCGTGTACTGGAACCCGGCCGGGCTCGCGGGGATCGAGAGACCTGAGGCGTCTTATTCCCACATCGAGCTGCTGAGCTTCGTCCATCATGACCACATCGCCTACGCGCACCCCGTTCCTCTCTTGGGCGGGACTCTGGGCTCCGCGTTCACCGTCTACTACCAGGATGCCCTCGACCTGGTCACGAACACGAACCAGGTGGTGGGCACCTTCAAGCCCCATAGCGAGGCCTTCTCCCTGGCCTTTGCCCGGTCCTTCGGCGTGGGAGAGGATTACCGGGAGGGAGACCGCGCCTATTTCCAGGACAATTGGGGCATCGCCGGCGACTATCGGCCCTTGGACCGGGGCGGGGACCTATGGACCGGGAATCTCGATGCCGGCCTCTCGCTCAAGGTGCTCCAAGAGACTCTTCATGACCGCAAAGCCACGGCTTTCGCGGGAGACGCCGGAGTGCGCTTCCGTCACCAGGAAGCCGAGGACTTCGCCCTGAGCTTCGTCCTGCGGAACTTCGGGACTCGCCCGCGCTTCATCCGCGAGCGCGAGAGCCTCCCCGTGGAAGCGGACATCGGAGCCTCCTACGACTTCCAAGGGGACAAGCGCCGCTTGCTCGCCGTCCTGGAAGCGGCCTTGCCCTACTATGGCGCCCCCTTCGGCAAGCTGGGTCTCGAGTATTCCTTCCGGGTCGGCGAGAACAGTTCGATGTCCCTGAGGACGGGCTACAAGACGCTCTCGGCTCCCTACCTCGGGTTCGCCTCCGGCATCACCGCCGGGGTGGGGCTCCTCACCGGGAAAGTGACGGCGGATTTCTCCTTCCAACCCCTCGGCACGCTCGGCGAGGCCTACCGCTTCTCCCTGGGCCTGCGCTTCTGATACTATGACGGTCATGAGACTGCTCCTGCTCTGGGCGCTCCTGCTCCTCCCGGCCGCCGGCTTGGAAAACGGCCCTTCCAGCCCCCAAAAGCCCGCCCCCGGCGTCGAAGAACCCTGCTCACCACTCATCACATCGGATCTCCCCGGCAAGGGATCCAAAAAGACCCGGGTCAAGCGCGGCGCGCCTTGCCAGCGGCCGACGGCCGCGCCGGCGACCGCCGAGGAGACTCCGGAGCGAGGAGAGCCGCCGGAAGCCAAGGCCGGGAACCCGAGCCTTGGGTCCCTTGAGGATGCGCTCTCCCCCCAGGAGGCCGCCCTACGCGAGGAACGCCTCGAAAAGCTCTTTCACGGCTCCGCCTGGAGCGGCGAGGAAACTTCCGCACCAGTCCTAGCCGGGGCGTCGGTCGGGGCTCCCCCAATCGAACCGGCGAAGGCGGAGGCAGGCTCCGCACGCCATCGCAGGGGCCCCGATTCCCCGCCGCCCGCGCCCGACTCCGCTAAAAAACTCGTCACTACTCGGGGACGCATCTACCGCCTCATCCGGGCCTTCGACGGCTTCGAGGATAAGTGCATCCGCGGCGTGATCACCACAGCGCCGCTCAAAGCGTTTTTCCTCCGGCTCATCGGGACGGAGAGGACCGTGCTCTACCGCGGGGTCGGCAAGCGAGAGGCCCGCAACTTGGCTGCCAACGGCTGGCGCTACGACACCTCCGACCGGCGGAACCTATACAAGTTCACGACGCCGGACAAGAACATCGCCCTGGCGTACGCGGGCAAGCACCAGGGCTGCGTCATCGAGATCCAGACCGATGCCGCGGTCCCCTACTACAAGCTCACTCGATTCTGGAACAGGTTGGGCTTCTCCAAGACGGCCCGCGAGCATCTCGTCCTGGTGGATGGGAACGAGGGTATCCGGCTCGTGGGCGGCACGGGGTGTGGGAGCGTGCTCTAATACGGCGGGAAGAGCTGCTTGCCGACCCGACTATACGACTCGATAGACCTTGCCGGTCTGGGCGCCTTCCACGCTCTTGGCGTAGGCAAGCGCCGCCTTCGCGCCGGGAACGGGGTCGTAGCCGCGGAAGAAGGGACCGAAGTCCTTCATCGACTCGATGAGAACTCCCGGGCAGACGGCGTTGATGCGCAGGCCGCGCGTCAACTCGATGGCGGCGGCGATGACGAAGGAGTTGAGGGCGCCGTTGACCATCGACGCGGAGGAGCCGGCGCGGATGGGGTCGCTGTCTAGGATGCCTGATGTGAGCGTGAAAGACCCGCCGTCCTTGACTGAGTCGCGGCCGAGCAAGACCAGGTTGACCTGGCCCATGAGCTTGTCCTTGAGTCCGACCTCATAACCGGCCTGATCCAGGTCATCGAGAGAGGCGAATTTGACCCGGCCCGCCGTGGAGACCACGGCGTCTACGGAGCCCACCCTCTTGAACGCGGTTTTGATGGAAACGGCGTCGGTGATGTCGACCTGGATATCCCCCGATTTGCTGCCCGCGGTGAGGATGTCGTGGCGTGCTCCGAGCTCCTTGACAACGGCCTTCCCGATCGTCCCGGAGGCGCCGACCAATAATATTCTCATAAGATGATTCTATTCGTTTTATTCCGAGAAAGCGAAGGGTGGGATCCGGAGGAGACTTACCTGGCCGCGGTGAGGCCGCAGCGCTGGTGCAGGGAGAACGAGGCGGAATCGGCGTCGATGAAGCGCTTG
This sequence comes from uncultured Elusimicrobia bacterium, assembly GCA_964359165.1. GTDB lineage: Bacteria > Elusimicrobiota > Elusimicrobia > UBA1565 > UBA1565 > CAYHRV01. The sequence goes on along the minus strand of CAYHRV010000003.1, from coordinate 25,050 downwards.
ATCTCGGCGAGCGTCAACGCAGGCCCCGGGAGGCGGTAGGCCTCCTGGAGGCGGCGCAGGAACCTCATCTTGAGCGCCTTATCCGTGATGACGCTGCCGGGCTTGACCTTCACATCCTCCATCTTGAAATCCCTCTTTAGGAGCTGGGCGGCCCAATAGCGGGCTTTGAGGTCCAGTATCCCCGCCTGGATCGAGTCGACCCGGCGCGAGGCAGAGGCGCACTCCCCGCCGCCCGGGGCGTCGCGCCAATCCAGCCCATCCTCGCCCGGGCGGCCGCTCCCGTTCCAAAGGGAAGCCTGGAGGGCCGCGGACTCCTCTTGCGCGAGCGCCGCCCTTGAAAGATACGGGCGGTCCTCTTGGAAAGCCCGGGCTTCGGCCGCGGCTTCCCGGGGGTCGATGGGCTCTCCCTCGGGTATGATATCCTCTCGCCCGTAGCGTAGGCGCTCGATCGTTTCGGTCCTGGCGGCCAGGACCGCTCCCGTCTCCACCCGGATGAGCCGCGCATCGAGCTCTACGGTGTTGCCCAAGGTGGAGAAGGACCCCGTCACCACGGCCTGGGCCTGCAGGAGCTTCCCGACGCGCGCGAGGCTTCCCTCATCGAGGGCCCCGGAGGCTCCCAGGTAATGCTCGCGCATAAGGGAGTCCAGCATGCCGCGCTCGACGACCACCACTTTTCCCAGGCGGGCGAATTCGGTCGTCAGGCGCTCGGCGAGCCCCGTCCCCTCCGCCCGGCTGGACCCGTCGGCCGGCAGGAAGGAGAGCACCGCCACGCGCTCTATCCCGGCTCCGAGCGCGGCCCGGGAGAAATCCTTGGCCATGGGCCGAAGCGAGCTTCCCGCGCTCGCCCCGGCGGCCTGGCTGAGGAGCGCCAGGGCCAGTGCTGCGACCGCCTCTCTCGTGTTCATCTCCATTCCCTCGCACCCATAGCATGGGGCCTGGAGTTCCGAGCGGCTTCACCCGGTCCTCAATAAAAACTCAAACCGGATGTGAATATCACGTGAGGCGGACAGGCAGGGTCGACGCTCCGGCTCGGACGGAGAGGCTCAGCAGGAAGCGGGCGCCTCCCCCAATCGCGTTCTCGACGCTCAGTTCGCCGCCGTGGCGGCGGGCGATCTCGCGGGAGAGATAGAGACCCAGGCCCGTCCCCTTATCGCCCTTCGTCGTCGCGAAGGCCTGGAAGAGCGTGGACAGCGTCTTCGCGTCGATGCCCGGGCCGGTATCCTCGACTGCGGCGCGCACGATGCTCCCTTCCCGGGACAAGTCCACGCGCAGGATTCCCCCCCGGGGCATGGCGTCGGCCGCGTTGCCGAAGAGATTCATGAAGACGCGCTGGATCTCGACGGCGTCCCCGCGCACGATGCTCCCATGCGGGGACCGGCATTCGACCCGGATGCTCCTGCGGGCGAACTTCTTCTCATACAAAACCAGGGCGTTGTCCACCACATCGGCTAGGTCGAAGACTCCCTCCTCCCCCGTTTGGCGGGCGGCCCTGAGCACGCCGCCGGCCAAGCGCTTGCAGAATTGAGCCGAGCGTTCGATCCGGCGCAGGTCCTCGCGCAGGGCCTCCGGGAACCTTTCGTCCTCGAGCAGGAGGGAGGCGGTCCCGAGGATCACCGTGACGGGGTTCTTGAGGTCATGGAGCAGTTCCGAGCTCTCCAGACCCACCTGCGCGAGGCCCTCGTTGCGCGCCGCCTGATGGGTCCGGTCCTTGTCCGTGCGTTCCAAGCGCCTCAGGCGTCGCCGCTGGATGTCCAGCCTGCGCAGGGAATCCTTTTCCTTGCCGACGATCCGACAGGTCACGGCCGCCGAAAAAGCCAGGATGGCGCTCTTCAAGGATAGGCTGCAGAGCAGCGCCAGGTCCCAGACCGGGGTCGAGGCCGCGCTGAAGGCGGCGTTGAACGCGACGGCTCCTCCGGTGATCCATGCCGTTTCCCGGCTCCCCAACAGCAGGCTCGAAGTATATATCGGTAGAAGATAAAGCACCCAGAACTTCGACTCCGGCCCACCCGAGGCGGAGAGGATGCCGGTGATGACGGCGCAGTTCGACAGCGTGACCGCGGCCGAGAGCCACTTGCGCGTCGGCCAGAGCCTCAGCGAGAAGCCGGCCGCTAGGTTGAGGACGAGCAGGGCGGCCAGGAGATAGAGTACGCGGGGGAACTGGAGCTCGGGATTATCCCTCCATAGGAAAGCCAAGGCGATGAGGAATACGCAGAGCACGCTCTCGTATCTCTGCGCGAGGAGGTCCACCGGCTGGCCGCCTCGGGCGACGGGCTTATCATCGATCATCTCTCCCCCTTCCTCATCGCAGGTCCGCAACGCCCGGGAGCGACACGCTGAATACGCTCCCGGAGCCCTCCTTGCTCTCGACGCTGACGGTTCCGCCATGCGCCTCCACGATGCGCCGGGTCAAGGCCAGGCCCAGGCCCAGGCCGCCGACCTTGCGGGTCAGATGCGACGCGGCCTGGTAGAAGCCGTCGAAGAGCTTCTCGAGCGCCCCCTCGGGCAGGCCGATGCCGGTATCCGAAAAGCGCACCACGACCCGGCCATCCTCCCTTCGCCCCTCCACCCGGAGCGTCCCGCCCGGACGGTTGAATTGGATCGCGTTGAGGAGCAGGTGGCGGAACGCGCGCCTGAGCAGTCCCCGATCGCCCCGGAAGGCCGAGCTGCCCGGCTCGAAATCCACCTCCGCGCGCAGGCCCAGCTCCTCCTGGAGCGGCCTGAGCTCCTGGAGACATTCCTCGGCCAGGACCCGCAGGTCCATGTCCTCGGGTTTGAGCTCCACCTTCCTTGAGCGGGTCTCCGAGAAGAGGAGGAGGTCCTCGACCGTCGCCGCCAGGCGGCCGATCCTCCCGCGGATCACTTCCCCTAGCCGGCGGCACTCCTGGACAGAGAGCCCGCCGGAACAGAGCAGCTCGGCGGACATGGAGACCGCGGCCAGCGGGGTGCGGAGCTCGTGGTTGAGGCGGGAGAGAAAGGCGTCCTTCATCCGCTCCACCTTCTGGAGTTCGGCGTACATGGCTTCCAATTCCAATCGCTGGAACCGTTCCCGGTCGAGTTCGCGCGATAAACGGGCCTTTTCTATCTGGTGGCGCACCACGTCGACGAGATGGGCCGTTTGGAAAGGCTTCGGGAGATACTCGCAGGCGCCGGCCTTCAGGGTGGTCACGGCGGTGTCCACGGTCGGCTCCCCGGTCATCACCACGACCGCGGTCCGAGGGCTGAGGCGATGTATCTCCGAGACCAGTCCGACCCCGTCCATGCTCCCCGGCATCTGAAGGTCGGTCAAAACGCAGTCAAAGGAGCGGGCGCTCAACGCCGAGAGGGCCGCCTGGGCGCTTCCCTCGGACCGAACTTCGAGGCCGCTATCCCGCAGCATCCTCTCGCACACCTTCCGGACCGGTTCTTCATCGTCGACGATCAGGATGCTCCCTCGGATGCGTTCCATGTCGGTTTCCACTCACTCCAAGCATGGCACCCGGCGCTCAAAGAGCGCTCACCAGTATTTCACATCCGCCTCAATTCCCGTGACTTCCGTAGAGCCCTTAGAATTGAATCGCTCCCTGACGAGGGCCTCCGCTGATTCGGGTGTCTTATCCGCAATGATGCGGTTTCGTCCGGCTCGGTCCCGCCTCGATAGGAATCCGCATGCCGGCTGCTCCTCCGGCGCGCCGACCCCCATGGGGGATGGCTTCGGCCGAGCTTCTACGCCCCCAAGTTCGGATGAAGGGCGGGAAAGTTCCCTCACTGGAGCAGCGGATCGGGAGGTCTCCGGTCGGAGGCCCGAAATAATGCTTGAAAAACCTCGTTTTTAACTTATCCCGGGCTAAGTTAAAATCTTGGAAAAACAATCATTTTTTCGGGCCTCCGACCGGCTCCTGACACGAAAGCACCTGCCTGTGGGTAGCGTCTTTCGCGGACCAGCAACAAGCGGGTGTCCCGTTTCAGAATTCAGGAGGGCTAAGCTCACAGACTTCGGGGGTGACACCTCCTCGGGTTATCCCTCAGCTGGTCGCGGCGCCGTCATGGGCATCGGCGGAGCGTCCGATAGGAGGGCGCGGCGAAGGGACGGTTCCCTAGCGGTAGTTTGTGAACTGCAGGTCCACTCCGAAGTCCTTTCCTTTCAGGAAGACGATCGCCTGCTGAAGGATATCCTTGGAGCGGCTGGTGACGCGGAGTTGGTCCCCCTGCACCGAGGGCTGGACCTTGAGGCCGGATTTCTTGACCTCGGCCACGATCTCTCGGGCCTTGTCGGAGGGGATGCCTTGGGTGATCTTGACGAGCTGGCGGGCTGTGCCGCCCAGGGCCGACTCAATCTTTTGCGGCTGGAAATTCTTGAGCGGCACCCCGCGCTTGCCCAGGCGCATGAGCAGGATGTCGAGCAGAGCCTTGAGCCGGTGCTCGTCTTTGGACTGCAGGGTCAGGGAGAGTTCCTTTTCGTTGAACTCGATGCCGGAGTCGGTGTCCTTGAAGTCGTAGCGGTTGATGATCTCCTTGAGGGCCGTCTGCACCCCCTCGCTGACGAACTGCAGGTTCACCTTGCTCAC
>CAYHRV010000003.1:0-20406 GCA_964359165.1 uncultured Elusimicrobia bacterium | reverse complement strand
CCTTGAGGGCCGTCTGCACCCCCTCGCTGACGAACTGCAGGTTCACCTTGCTCACTACGTCGAATGAGAATTCATCGGCCATAACATCCTCCTAATGGAAATTATTCCAGGGGCTATCCGCCGCCGAGACGAGGACCGAGCCGATGGTCCCCTCGCCGGAATCCATCACGCCCCTTGCGGCCCCATCGGCTGCTTGAGGCCGTGGCGGCTCGCGGTCTGGAGGGCCTCTTCATAGCCGGCGTCCGCGTGCCTGAGCACTCCTAGCCCCGGGTCGTTGGTGAGCACCCGCTCGAGCCGGACATCCATCCCCTGGGTCCCGTCCGCCACGCAGACCTGCCCCGCGTGCAGGGAGTACCCGATGCCGACGCCCCCGCCATGATGGAAGCTCACCCACGAGGCCCCGGAGGCCGTGTTGAGGAGCGCGTTCAAGATCGGCCAGTCGGCCACCGCGTCGCTGCCGTCCTTCATGGACTCCGTCTCCCGATAAGGGCTGGCCACCGAGCCCGTGTCGAGATGGGCGCGCCCGATGACGACGGGCGCCGAGAGCTTCCCCGCGCGCACCAGCGCGTTGATGCGAAGGCCCATCTCGGCCCGCTCCCCCTGCCCGAGCCAGCAGATGCGCGCGGGCAGGCCTTGGAACCTGACTTTCTCGCCGGCCATGCCGATCCAGCGCCGAAGCCCCTCGTCCTTGGGGAAAAGGTCGAGCACGGCCTCGTCGGTCGCGCGGATGTCGGCGGGGTCGCCGGAGAGGGCGGCCCAGCGAAAAGGCCCTTTCCCCCGGCAGAAGAGCGGACGGATGAACGCGGGCACGAAGCCCGGGAAATCATAGGCGTCCTTGACCCCGGCCCGGTGCGCCATGGTGCGGATGTTGTTGCCGTAGTCGAAGGTCACGGCGCCCTGCCTCTGGATGTCGAGCATGGCGCGCACGTGCGCGGCGATGGACTCCATGGCCCGGGACACGCAGCCCTCCGGGTCCTTGCGCCGCAGCGCGGCGGCCTCCTCCACGCTCAGCCCCGCCGGGATGTAGCCGTTGAGCGGATCATGGGCCGAGGTCTGGTCGGTGAGCAGATCGATGCCCAACTGCCTGCGCGCGAGCTCGGGGAGCACCTCGGCGCAGTTGCCCAGGAGGCCCACGGAGACGGCGCGCCGCGATCGGCGCGCGTCCAGGACGCGCTTGAGCGCGGCGTCCAAGCCGGTCTCCATGAAGTCCAGATAGCCGGTCTCGATCCTGCGCTGGATGCGCGAGGGGTCCGCCTCCACGGCCAGGAAGCTCGCTCCGTTCATGGTAGCGGCCAGGGGCTGGGCCCCGCCCATGCCTCCCAGGCCGCCGGTGACCACGAGCCGTCCGGCGAGCGTCCCCGAGAAGCGCTGGCGCGCGGCCTCGGCGAAGGTCTCGTAAGTCCCCTGGAGTATGCCTTGCGTTCCGATGTAGATCCATGACCCGGCCGTCATCTGGCCGTACATCATGAGCCCCTTGCGCTCGAGGTCGTCGAAGACGGCCCAATCGGCCCACTTGCCCACGAGGTTGGAGTTGGCGATGAGCACCCTCGGGGCGTATTCGTGGGTGCGGAACACCCCCACGGGCTTGCCGGACTGGATCAGGAGGGTCTCGTCGTCGTGAAGGGTCCGCAGGGAGCGCACGATGGCATGGAAGCACTCCCAGTTCCGGGCGGCTTTCCCCCGTCCCCCGTACACGACGAGGTCCTGGGGCCTCTCCGCCACCTCCGGGTCGAGGTTGTTCATGAGCATGCGCAGAGCCCCTTCCTGCTGCCAGCCCCGGCAGGAGAGCAGGCTCCCCCGCGGCGCCCTCACGACGCCCTGAGCCGTCATGGCGCTCCGGCCACCTGTTCCAGTTCCCCGCGCAGGACCATGTCCTTGACGATGCGCATCTTCTCCGACATGGGCTCGTCTCCCCGGCTCGCCGGGACCTCGGCGCGCAGCAAGGAGAAGGCCTTGGCCACGCCCTTGCCGGGCTTGAGCGGTTTATGAGCCTCCAGTCCCTGAGCCGCGGCCAGGAGCTCGATGGCGGCGATCTGCGCCGAATTGACCGTGATCTGGCGGAATTTGAGGGCCGCGCCCATGCCCATGCTGACGAAGTCCTCCTTGAAGGCGGAGGTCGGGATGGAGTCCGCCGAGGCGGGATGCGCGAGCACCTTGTTCTCGGAGGCCAGCGCCGCGGCGGTGACCTGGAGCATCATGTAGCCCGACTCCAAGCCCGGATCGGAGGCGAGGAAGGGCGAAAGCCTCGGCGCCTGGCCGCTGACGAGCTGGAAGATGCGGCGTTCGGAGATCCCGCCCAGGACCGTCATCGCCAGGGCGGCATGGTCGTAGGCCATGGAGAGGGCCTGGCCGTGGAAATTTCCGCCCGAGAGGACGGCGCCCCCGGTCAGGATGGGATTGTCGGTCACGCTGTCCATCTCGGTCTCCACGACGCGCAGGGCGTAGGCGAGGGCGTCGGCGACCGCGCCGTGCACCTGAGGCATGCAGCGCAGGCTATAGGGGTCCTGCACCCGGGGATCGCCTCGGCGGTGGGACTCGCGGATCTGCGATCCCGCGAGCAGACGCCGCAGGCGCGCCGCGGTCTTGACCTGACCGGGATGCGCCTTGAGGACTGATAGGCGCGCGTCGAAGGGCACGGGGGTCCCGGTCATGGCTTCCAAGCTCATGGCGCCCGCGATGTCCGAGGCCGATAGCGTCCGGGCCGCATCGCGCAGGGCCAACCCCCCCACCGCCTGCATGGCCTGGGTGCCGTTGACCAACGAGAGCCCCTCTTTCGCCTCGAGCGCCAGGGGCTTGAGCCCCGCGGCCGCGAGAGCCTTGGCCCCTTCCATCTCCCGGCCGCCCCTGCGCGCGCGGCCCAGACCGATGAGAAGGAGAGCCGCATGGGCCTGGGGCGCGAGGTCTCCGCTGGCTCCAACCGAGCCCCGGCTGGGGATGACGGGGGATATCCCGCGGTTGAGGAGCTGGGCCATCAGCTCCACGAGCGCCGGACGGCAGCCGGAATGCCCGCGCGAGAGCTCGTTGGCCCGCAGGAAAAGGATGGCCCGGCATTCGGACTCCCGCAGAGGCTCTCCTGCCCCGCACGCGTGGCTTAAGACGAGGTTCTTCTGCAAGGCGCGGACGTCGGAGGCCGGGATGCGGCGGGAGGCCAGCTCGCCGAAGCCGGTGTTCACCCCGTAGACGGGGGCTCCGGAGGCCACGGCCGATTCCAGGCGGGCCCGCGAGCGGCGAAGGAGACGGCGGACCGCGGGGGTCAGATGGACGGGGCGGCCCCTCTCCGCGACCTCGGCAAGCTCCGTGAGAGTGACCCGGCCGCCGAGCTCGAATGGTTTCATGTCAGCGCCCCCCCCAAGGGGTAGGGGGAACCCCGGTGGGGTTCCCCACTGGGATGCCCCTTCGTTCGGAGGGGGTGCCGGTGCTTCCTTCGGGGGGCCTGCGCTGTTTTATCGAAGGCTTCCTTTTCATTTCTTCCTAGAGCTTCAGGAGGCAGCCCAGGGTGCGCGCCCCCTTGCGCTCGAACTCGGGGAGGAAGCGCTCGAAAACGGCCCTCAGCATGGCCACGTCGTTTCCCGCGCGATGCCAGCCCTCGGGAGCGACGCCGAGCGAGCCGGCGATCGCGCCTAGCCTATTGGAAGAAAAGTTGAAATATTTCCTGGCCAGCCTCAGGGTGTCGAGCTCCGGGATGGCGGGCAGGGAGACGCGGGTCCTGTGGAACTCGGCCTCGATGAATCCTTTGTCGAAGGGGATATTATGGCAGACCAGCACCGAATCATCGAGGAGCGCGGCGAGACGCGCCGCCAGATCCCCGAAGCGCGGGCTCTTGGCCACCATGGCGTCCGAGATGCCGTGTATCGCCTGTGCCCCGAGGTCGATGGGCCGCTGAGGGTTGATGAGGCTTTGAAAGCTCTCGATCACCGCTCCGCCGCGGGTCTTGAGCACCGCGATCTCGCAGACCCGGTCCCCGCGCGCGGGGGAGAGTCCGGTGGTCTCGGTGTCGAGGAAAGCGAAGGAGGTCTCGGAGATCGCCTGCGAGTGCATCAGGGAGGCCGTCATCTCACCGCTCGAGGGCCACCGCCACGGCCTCGCCGCCTCCCAGGCAGATCGACGCCACTCCCCGCTGGAGGCCCCTGGCCTCCAGCGCGTGCAGCAGTGTGACCAGGATGCGGGCTCCGCTCGCCCCGAGGGGATGTCCCAGAGCCACGGCCCCGCCGTTGACATTCACCTTCTCATGGGGCAAGCCCAGGCGCTTCATCACGGCCAGGGTCACCACCGAGAAAGCCTCGTTGACCTCATAGAGGTCGACTTCCTCTTTCTTCCACCCGACCCGGGAGAGGAGCTTCTCGATGGCCCCGGCGGGCGCGGTGGTGAACCACTCCGGCTCCTGGCTGAAGGTGGCCCAGCCCTTGATCCGTCCCAGGGTCTTGGCCCCCACGGGCGCTTGCGCCGCCAGGACCAAGGCCGCGGCGCCGTCGTCGATCTTGGAGGCGTTGGCCGCGGTGATGGTGCCCCCCGGCTTGAAGGCCGGCTTGAGCCGGGGCATCTTGGCGGCGTCCCCCTTCTTGGGCTCCTCGTCCTCGGCGATCCCGTCCACCGGGACGATTTCCGCGGCGAAGGCGTTGGAGGCCTGGGCGGCACGGGCCCTTTCGTAGCTCGCCGCGGCGAAGCGGTCCTGTTCCTCGCGGCCGATGCCCTCCTTCTCCGCGCACAGCTCCCCGCATATGCCCATATGGACGTCCTTGTAGGGGTCCCAGAGTCCGTCTAAGATTATCTCGTCGGTGAGCCGGCCATGCCCGAGCCGGTAGCCGGAGCGGGCCTTCTCCAGCAGAAAGGGAGCCTTGCTCATGGCCTCCATCCCCCCCGCCACGGCGATGGAAGAATCCCCGAGCGCCAAGGACTGGGAGGCCAGCATCACGGCCTTCATGCCGGACCCGCAGACCTTGTTGACCGTCGTGGCCCCCGTGGAAACGGGCAAGCCGGCCGCGATGGACGCCTGGCGGGCCGGGGCCTGGCCGATGCCCGCGGAAAGCACGTTGCCCATGACGACTTCGGTCACCGAGGAAGGCTCCACGCCCGCGGCCGCCACCGCCGCGGCGATGGCCTTGCCGCCGAGTTGGGGCGCGGTGTAGCTGGAGAGCGCGCCGTTGAAAGCCCCGATGGGGGTGCGCTTGGCGCCGAGTATATGGATGTCCATGTTATTTCGCCGTCAGGTTGAAGACGCCGTCCCAGTCCGAGCCCGGGGGAATGACGGAATAGTCCTCGCACACGCTCAGATACAGTTTGGAGGGCTTGTCTCCAGGAACGAGCTGCTGGACCTCCTTGAACCGGGCCTTGGCGCCGTTGAAATCTCGGGCGAGATAAAGCGTAACGCCATCCTCGTAGAGGGGAAGAGCTTTCTTCCAAGCCTCGGAAAGCCCGCCTTTCTTCGACAGTAGTTCATAGACACGGATCGGAATGGCCTTGCCGACCACCCGCACCTGGCCCAGGACCCGCGCTTCCACAGTGTCCTTGGCTTCCTTATAAGTGCTCTCGCTGGCCATGACAGTGGAGCCGAAGAACTTATTGGCCCCTTCCAGGCGGCTGGCGAGGTTGACCTCGTCGCCCAGCACCGTATAGGCGAGCTTCCGGGCCGAGCCCGTGTTCCCGACCACCACCTCACCGGAATTGAGGCCGATGCGCACGGCCGGCTTCTCCGGCATGGAGGGGTCCACGTATTCCTTGTTGAGGCGCTCGATGACCTCGATGCACTCGGCCGCGGCCTTGCAGGCCAACGAACGGTGCCCCGGGGTGTCGAGGGGGGCGTTCCAGAAGGCCATGACGCAGTCGCCGATGTACTTGTCGACGACTCCCTTGTTGCTCAGAATGACGTCGGTGAGCGCGGTCAGGTAATGGTTGAGGAACTTGATGAGGTCCTCGGGGGTCATCTTCTCCGAGATCGTCGTGAAGTGCGCTATGTCGAGGAAGAACACCGTCATGTCCCGCTTATCCCCGCCCAGGCGGATCTTCGAGGGGTCCTTGACCAGGATGTCGACGATCTCCGGGGACACGTATTGGCCGAACATGCCGCGCATCTCGCGCTTCTTCTTCTCCTCCATGAGCGCGCGATGGACCATCCGCGCGATGAAGACGCCGACCAGGGCCAGGGTCGGGACCGCGCATTCGATGAGAATGAGCTTGAGGAAGAGGAAGTAGCCCCCGAAGAGCCACAAGGCCAGAAGGGCCGCGAAGGAGAGCGTGGCGGCAAACGGTGCCAGGAGCGTCACGGCGTAGCCCAGGCCGCCCAATAGGAAGATGATGGGGAGGTTCCAGAACGGGTCCATCGCACTGAGCGGCCTCTTGCGCAGGAGGTTGTCGATGAGCGTGATGTGTATCTCGGCGCCGGGCGCCAGCTCGAAGAACGGGTTGGGGTAGTGGTCGAAGGCCCCGACCGCGATGGAGCCCAGCACCACGATGCCGCCCTCGAGCGCCGAGCGCTCCTCGTCGCTGAGCTGGCCCTCCATCACGCGCCAGGCGGCGACGCGCCGGATGCCGTACTCCCACTCCGTCTTGAACTTGACCTCCCGCTTATCGCCGTGGATCTCCTCGACCGTCTTGCTGACTTCCTGCTGGCCGGGGACGTTGAGGGTGAGGTAGTTGCCGAATTCCTTGAGGTACTCCTCGGGATCCTTGCCCTCGAAGAGCGAGAGGATGCGCACGGCGAAGACCGGGATCTTCTTGGGGTCCTCGGCCCAATGCCGGTAGTCGCCCAGGTCCGTCCCCATGAACAAGGTCGTGCGGCGCACCGACCCATCCGCGTCCAGAGCCGGGGGGGTCACCATGCCGAAGTGGCGCGTGGCCTTGGTCAGGCGCGGGTAGGGGTGGCGGAAGAGGGTCTGGTCCTTGGAGGAGGGGTCGACGTAGACCGCGTGGACCACGCGGTCCGCGTACTTGCGCGTGGCGTCGGCGAGGATCTTGTCGTCCTCGGCCCAGCTCGAGGCGTCGGGGAAATGGATATCGAAGCCCACCACCTTGACCCCGAGGCCGAAGAGCTTGTCGAGCAGCCGGGCGTAGACCCGCCGCCGCCAGGGATACTCGCCGATCTTCTCGATGGAGACGTCGTCGATGGCCACCAGGGAGATGTGTTCGTCGGATTTCTGCATCCCGCGGATCCGGAAGAAAGTGTCGGCCCACTTATTGTCGAGCCCGCGGAACATGTTGAGGATATAGAGGACCGAGAGCGCGAAAAGGTAGGCGACGGTGAAATAGATCGGGAAGCGGGAAGCGGACTGCTGAGTGTCATTCTTAGCCATGGTGCCTCATTCTATCAGACTCCCAACTTGGAGAACAACTTACTCCAGCCGGAGAAGAAGGAGAGCGCCCAGGTGGAGGCTCGCGAGAAGCTGCCCATGGCCAGGGCCAGGCCGACGAGCGCCAGAGCCGCGCCCGTGGCCTTCTCCAGGACGGGCAGCCAGGGTTTGATCCGGGAGAGGACCTTGGCGAAGCGGTCCACGGCCAGGGCGCAGAGGAGGAGGGGCAGAGCGAAGCCCGCGGAATACGCGCAGAGGAGGAGGACCCCCTGCCCGACCGAGCCGCTGCGCGAGGCGAGCAGCAATATCCCTGCGAGCACCGGGCCCACGCAGGGCGTCCAACCCGCCGCGAAGGCGGCGCCCACCAACACCGAGCCCAGGAAGCCGGCCGGCTTGTCCTGGAAATGCCAGCGGGCGTCCTTATATAAGACGGCGGTGAGGCCCAGCCGGTCGAAGACTCCCGCGCGAAAGAGGCCGCTCATCCAGAGCCCGAGCAGGATAAGGAACGCCCCCCCGGCTCTTTCTATCCAGATGCCATGGCGCTGGAGGGCGTCTCCGGCGACCGAGGCCGAGGCCCCGAGCAGGATGAACACGAGCGAGAAGCCCAGGATGAAGAAGGCCGAATGGGCCAGCGTCCGGGCCCGGGGCGCGGTCTCGACGAGCTGATCGTAGGTCGTGCCCGTGAGATAAGCCAGGTAGACGGGGATGAGCGGGAGCACGCACGGCGAGAGGAAGCTCGCCAGGCCCGCGAGGAAGGCGATGAGGAAGCTCACTTAGCGGACGACCGAGGGATAACCCGAGGAAGTGCCGCCTCCGAGGCTTTGGGGGCGGCCGAGCCCCAGCATGGCGCCGGCCACCGCCTCTCCGATCCCGGAGAGGTTGTCGACGACCCGGATGCCCACGCGCTGGAGGGCTTCCACCTTGGAGGCGTGCGTGCCCTTGCCGCCCTCGATGATGGCCCCCGCATGCCCCATGCGCCGCCCGGGCGGGGCGGTCTTCCCGGCCACGAAGGCGAAGACCGGCTTGGTCATGGACTTGCGGTAAAACTCCGCCGCCTCCTCCTCGGCCGAGCCGCCGATCTCGCCGATGAGCACCACGGCCTTGGTCTCCTCATCGGCCTCGAAGAGCCCGAGGATGTCGGTGAAGGAGGAGCCCGCGATGGGGTCTCCGCCGATGCCCACGACCGTGGACTGGCCCAGCCCCTTGGCCGTCATCTGCCAGACGGCCTCGTAAGTCAGAGTCCCGGAACGCGAGACCAAGCCCACGGGCCCCGGCTTATGGATGTAGCCGGGCATGATCCCGGCCTTGCACTGGCCCGGAGTGATGACGCCCGGGCAATTGGGGCCCACGAGGCGCAGTTCCCGGCCGGACGCCGCGATCTCCCCAAGGCGTTTCTTGACCCGCGCCATATCCAAGACCGGGATCCCCTCCGTGATGCAGATGATCACGCCCACGCCCGCGTCCGCGGCTTCCAAAATGGCGTCCGCGGCGAAGGGCGGGGGGACGAAGATGAGCGAGGCGTCCGCGCCGGCCCTGCGGACCGAGTCGGAGACCGTGTCGAAGACCGGAACGCCCATGTGCTCCGTCCCGCCCTTGCCCGGGGTGACCCCGGCCACGATCCTCGTTCCGTAGTCCATGCACTGCTTGGCGTGGAAGGAGCCCGCCGAACCGGTCAGCCCCTGCACGACGACGCGGGAATCCTTGTTCAGAAGGATGCTCATAAGGACCTCCGTGACGCCCCCGCGGCTGGCCCGAGAGCCGCGGGGACCGCGCGAGAGGAGGACGGCGCGCGCGCGGCAGCGGCGACGGCCTTCTGAGCGCCGTCCCAGAGGCTCTCGGCGAGCTGGAGCGTCAGGCCCGAGGCGCGCAGGAGCTCCTTGCCTTCCTTGACGTTGGTCCCTTCCAGGCGGACCACCAGGGGGACCCTCAGTTTGACTTTCTTGACCGCCTCCAAGACGCCCTGGGCGATGACGTCGCAGCGCATGATGCCGCCGAAGATGTTGACGAGCACGGTGCGCACCTTGGGGTCCTTGAGTATGATGCGAAAGGCCGCGGTGACCTGCTCGGCGGTCGCCCCGCCCCCCACATCCAGGAAATTGGCGGGCATGCCCCCGGCCAGGGCCACGGTGTCTAGAGTCCCCATGGCAAGCCCGGCGCCGTTGACCATGCAGCCGATGTCCCCGTCGAGGCCGATGTAGGAGATCCCGACCTTATGAGCCTCCCGTTCGAGGACCGAAGCCTCCGGGTCCTTGCGCGAGGCGAGGGCTTTCTGCCGGAACAAGGCGTTGTCATCGGTCACGATCTTTCCATCGAGCGCGATGAGCCCTCCCCGCTCCGTCACCACCAGCGGATTGACCTCGACGAGGGAGGCGTCCATGTCCAGGAAGACCCGGGCCAAGGCCTTGGCCGTCTTGACGAAAGGGCCGAGAAGGCCCGGCCCCGCGGCGCCGCCCCCTTGGACGCCTAGGCCCAAGGCGAAGAAGAGCCTGCGCGCCTGGAAATCCTCCAGCCCGCGCAGCGGGTCCACGGGCTCCCGGAGAATAGCCTCGGGCTTGGTGCGGGCGAGTTCCTCGATCTCCATGCCTCCCTGCGCGGAGGCGATCACCACGGGGGCTGCCTGCCTTCGGTCCATGACGATGGAGAGGTAGATCTCCCGGGATATCTTCGACGCCTGGTCCACGAGCACCTCGCGCACGGTCAAAGCCTTGCCCTGGGTCTGATGCGTGGCGATCTTCATCCCCACCATCTTCTTGGCGGCCTCCCGGGCCTCGGCGGGAGTCTTGACCAGCTTGACCCCTCCGGCCTTGCCCCGGCCGCCGGCCAGGACCTGGGCTTTGAGCACCCAAGGCCCCTTGCCCGCCCGCCGCAAGGCAGCGGGGAGTTGAGCGGCTTTGCGTATGACGCCGCCGGTGGCGGGCACCGGTATCCCGTAGGCGCGGAAGATGTCTTTGGCTTCGTATTCGAGAAGTTTCATTGTGGCTCTCCGAACGCACCGGACTTAGGAGCAACGCATCGGCCACTGGTTCCGGAATTGTTTGGCCGGATCGTTGCAAAAATAAGATTATCAGCCCGGAAAATGTCCTTTTCAGCGGTTATCTGCACAGCGGCGAAAGTCGCTGTGCGTTGAGAATGTAGGCGCCCGTCGGGCGCGGCCTTAAAAACGCGCAGCGCACTTTGTGCGCCGCGTACATATGGTATCATATTAACTTACCTCTCCCATGGCATCCGATCCTTTTTTAGAGCCGATTTCCCGTCTGGGCCGGCTGGATTTCCTCCAGGCCGAAGAGAGTCTTTCCTACCGCGACTCCCTCGAGCTGATGCGCGAGCGGGGATTGGGCTCCATCCTAGTCTGCCGGGGCGGGAGACTCACGGGGATCTTCACCGAACGGGACATCCTCAACAAGCTCGTCCTCGAGGCGCCGCCCGCGAACACCCCCGTGCGGGAGTTCATGACGAGGCCGGTCGTCACCGCGGGAGAGGGAGCCACCGTGGGCGACGCGGTCCGCCTCATGCACGGCAAGCACATCCGCAACCTCCCCATCGTGGACGCGGAGGGAAAGCCGAAAGGCCTCGTGACCGTTGGACGCATCATCCGCCTCCTGGCCGCCCATTACCCGGCCGAGGTCGTCAATCTACCCCCGAAGCCGGGCCAAGTCACCGAAGAGGTCGAAGGAGCGTGAGCCGCCCATCGATCGCGGACGCGGTTGCAATGCCTCACTAGGGAGCAACCATACCATGGAAACGCCGACAAAAACGGAAGCCTCGGAGTCCAAGACGAAGGGCAAGCAGGTCACGGAGATCGACTCGGTCACCATCCGCTTCGCCGGCGATTCCGGCGACGGCATCCAGTTGACGGGCGGCCAGTTCACCACGGCCACCGCCATCGCGGGCAATGACCTGAGCACCCTTCCCGACTACCCCGCCGAGATACGCGCCCCCGCCGGCACGCTCCCCGGGGTCAGCGGCTTCCAGATCCATTTCTCCTCGCGCGAGGTTCTGACCCCCGGCGACGCCCCCCAGATGCTGGTGGCCTTCAATCCAGCCGCCCTCAAGGCCAACCTCAAGGACCTGGAGGCGGGCGGGACCATCGTCGTCAACACCGACTCCTTCTCGGCCCAGACACTCAAGAAAGCCGGCTACGCGGCCAACCCCCTGGAGGACGGGAGCCTCTCGGCGTACCGCGTCATCCCCATCGAGATGACCACGCTCACCGACAACGCCCTCTCGGGAATGAACCTCACCCGCGTGCAGATAGACCGCTGCAAGAACTTCTTCGCCCTGGGCGTCATGTATTGGCTCTATGAAAGGCCCATCGACGCCACCCTCGCCTGGATCCGCATGAAGTTCAAGAAAGTCCCCGCCATGGTGGACGCCAACGAGAAGGCCCTGATCGCGGGCTACAATTACGCGGAGACCACGGAGATATTCTCGCACCACTACCGCGTCAAGAAAGCCCCGATCGCTCCGGGACGCTACCGCAACATCACGGGCAACGAGGCCGTCGCCGTGGGCTTGGTCGCCGCCAGCCGCCTCTGCGGCCGCACGCTCTTCTACGGCTCCTACCCCATCACGCCGGCCTCCGACATCCTGCACTCCCTGTCCAAATTCAAGGCCTTCCGGGTCAAGACTTTCCAGGCCGAGGACGAGATCGCGGCCGCGGCCGCCTCCATCGGAGCCTCCTTCGGAGGCCATCTGGCCGTGACCGGGACCAGCGGTCCGGGCGTGGCCCTCAAATCGGAGGCCATCGGGCTGGCGGTGATGACCGAGCTCCCCCTGGTCATCGTCAACGTGCAAAGAGGCGGCCCCTCCACCGGGTTGCCGACCAAGACCGAGCAGGCCGACCTGTTCCAGGCGGTCTTCGGGCGCAACGGCGAATGCCCGGTCATCGTCCTGGCCCCGGCCACGCCGGGGGAATGCTTCGAGTACGCCATCGAGGCCTGCCGCCTGGCGATCAAGTACATGACCCCGGTGTTCCTGCTCTCCGACGGCTACCTCGCCAACGGCTCCGAACCGTGGAAGGTCCCCTCCGTCGACGAGCTCACGAAGATCCCGGTCTCCAACGAGCCCGCCGCGGACTTCGCTCCTTACCGGCGCGACCCCAAGACCCTCGCCCGGCCCTGGGTGCTGCCCGGGACTCCCGGCCGGGAGCACCGCATCGGAGGCATCGAGAAGCAGAACGTCACCGGCAACGTCAGCTACGATCCGGACAATCACGAGACCATGGTGCGCCTGAGGGCCGAGAAGGTCGCGCGCTCCGAATCGGACATCGCGCCGACGCGCATCCTCGGAAAGGACTCCGGGAAAGTCCTGGTCGTGGGCTGGGGCTCCACCTACGGCGCCATCACGGCCGCGGTCCAGGCCCTCCAAGCCCAAGGGCACGCGGTATCCGCGGTCCACCTGAGGCATCTCAATCCCCTCCCCCCGGACCTGGGGCCCATCCTAGGACGCTTCGAGCATGTCCTGGTGCCGGAGATGAACCTCGGCCAACTGCTCCTCATCCTGCGCGCCAAGTATCTGGTGCCCGCGACCGGCCTCAACAAGGTCAAGGGACAGCCCTTCCGGGTCCAAGAGATCCGGGACAAGGTCCTGGAACTCCTCAAGACGAAGGGAGGGAATTGACATGCCCGAACTCACGACCCAGAACCCCGAGAAGCCGCTCACACGCCAGGACTTCGTCTCGGACCAGATGGTGCGCTGGTGCCCGGGCTGCGGCGACTTCGCCATCCTGGCCCAGGTCCAGAAAGTCCTGCCGAACCTCGGCGTCCCGCGAGAGAAGGTCGTCTTCGTCTCCGGGATCGGCTGCTCGAGCCGCTTCCCCTACTACATGAACACTTACGGCTTCCACTCCATCCACGGCCGCGCCCCCGCCGTGGCCACGGGACTGAAACTCGCCCGGCCGGACCTGCAGATCTGGGTCGTCACCGGGGACGGGGACGGGCTCTCCATCGGAGGCAACCACCTCATCCACACCATGCGCCGCAACGTGGACCTCAACATCCTGCTCTTCAACAACCGCATCTACGGCCTGACCAAGGGACAGGCCTCTCCGACCTCCGAGCGCGGCAAGGTCACGAAGTCCTCCCCGGTCGGGACCATCGACCGGCCCATCTATCCCTTGCGCATCGCCCTGGCGGCCGAGGCCAACTTCGTGGCCCGCTGCGTGGACACCGACCAGGAGCACCTGGGGATCACGCTCGAGCGCGCCGCCCGCCATAAGGGGGTCTCTTTCGTGGAGATCTACCAGAACTGCATCGTATTCAACGCCGGCGCCTTCGAGGACGTGGAGAACCGGACGACCCGGGAGGACTTCTCGGTCAAGCTCGAGCACGGCAAGCCCCTGATCTTCGGAAAGGCGAAGGACCGCGGAATCCGGATGAACGGCGCTTCGCCGGAAGTCGTCACCTTCAAGCCGGGCGAGCCTCCCAAGGACCTCATCGTCCATAACGAGAAGGCCGGCGCCGAGTACGCGTATCTGCTCACCCAGCTCGAGCCCCCCGAGTTCCCCGTCCCGGTCGGCGTGTTCCGCGCCGTGGAAGAGGCGACCTACGAGGAGCTCATGGAAGGGCAGATTCAAAGCTCCATGAAGCCGGGAGCCGACGACCTCGCCAAGCTCCTCAGCGGCCCGGAGACCTGGGAAGTGAAGTGATGCGCTGTCCGGACTGCTCCCACGCCAACATCGCCGGAGCGGAGACCTGCGAGGCTTGTCACGCCCCGCTATCCCCCTTATCCGGGCCTCAGCCCGGCAAAGGCCTCTCCGAAAAGATCCTATCCGGCGCTCTTCACAACCTCAAGCCCCGCGCGGCGGTCCTGGTGCGCCCCGATTCGCCCGTGTCCGACGCCGTGCGCCTCATGCGCAAGAGCGGCACCGGCTGTCTTCTCGTCGAGTCCGGAAAGGAAGGGGCGATCACCGGCATACTCACCGAGCGGGACATCCTGCTCCGGGTCGCCGGGCTCAAGGACCCCGCCAAGGTGAAAGTCCGCGAGATCATGCACCCCGACCCGCTCTGCCTCAAGCATGACGAGCCCGTCTCGCACGCCTTCCATCACATGTCCGTGGGGCGCTACCGCCACATCCCGGTCCATTTGCCCGACGGCTCCCTGGGCCTGGTCTCGGCCCGGGACCTGCTCAGCTACCTCACCGAATAAACGGCCTCAGGCTGGATTGTCCTTCAGGTAGAACTGCAGGGTGGTGGCTCCGCACTCGATGATATCCCCGTCCTTGAGCTCGATCTGCCCCGAGACGCTGCTGCCGTTGACGGAGGGATAGCCGTCGGCCACGGCCAGGAGCACATACCCCTCGGGCTTGCGATGTATGGAAGCCGCGACCTCGGGCGCCCCGCCGAAGAGGCCGGAGCCCTTGATCTGTATCTGGACGCGGTCGGACTTGCCGATGTAGGTGGAGAGCCCCTTGAGTTCGAATTCCGGCTCGGTGACCACGCCCTTGAGCACGCGCACTCCCCCGAGCTTATCCTGCCTGGGAGCCGCCGGAGGGGGAGGCGGAGCGGCGGCCGCCGGAGCGGGTTCGGGCGCCGAGGGCCCCGCGGAGGGCGGGGGCGGCTCGGTCTTGGGCGGGGCCGGCGGCTTGGGAGGAGGCGCCGCGGCGGCCTTCTCATCGACGAACACCAGGGAATGGCGGGCGATGCCGATCGCGTCGTTGTGGTGGAGCCCGGATTTCATGACGCGCTTCTCGTTGACGAAGGTCCCGTTGGTCGAATCGAGATCCTCGACGTAGAAAGTGTCCCCGGCCGAGACGATCTTGCAGTGGTGGCCGGAGACCGCGGGATTATCGATGACGATGTCGTTGTCCGGCTTGCGCCCCACGCTCAGGGCGGTCCGGTCGATGGCGATCTCCCGGATGACGGCCGCGTTGAATTTGAGCAGGAGCTTGGGCATCAGGGTCTTCGCCCCAACAGTCTAGAAAAAATGCCCCCGATCCTTCCTCCGGCCTCGCGCACGCGCGCGATCACGACGGTCACGTTGTCCACTCCCCCCGCCCCGCGCGCCGCCTCGATGAGGGTGTCGACGGCCTCCTGCGAGGTCCGGCAGCGCTCGAGCGTCTGGGCCGTGTCGGCTTCGCTGACCATCTTCGTCAGCCCATCCGAGCACAGAAGGAAGGCGTCCCCGGGGAGCACTGGGTGCTCGGCCACGTCCACGGCGACCTTCTCCTCCGTACCCAAGGCGCGGGTGAGGATGTTCTGGAGATTGGAGTGCTCCGCCTGCTCCCGGGTGATGAGTCCCTGGCGCACCTGGTCCATGACCAGGGAATGGTCCTCGGTGATCTGCTCGAGCGCCCCGGCGCGGAGCCGGTAGAGGCGGCTGTCTCCCACGTGCGCCACGGTCAGGGACTTGGGATCGAGGAGCACCGCCACCACCGTGGTCCCCATCCCGTGGTCCTTGGGGAAGGCGCGCCCCTTCTCGAAGATCATCATGTTGGCCGTCTGCACCATATATTCGAGCTGGCGCGAGCGCACCGGACGCGAGTGGTCCCCGTCGGGAACGATGATCTTGCTCCCCGAGAGCATCTGGCGCGCGCATTGCACAATGGTGTCCACCGCCGTCTGGCTGGCGACTTCCCCGGAATTATGCCCGCCCATCCCGTCGGCCACGACGAGGAGGCCCAGCGTCTCGTCGATAATGAGATTATCCTCGTTGCGCTCCCGGACGCAGCCCAAGTCCGTCTTGCCGTAGATGTCGAGCGTAAGGCGGCTCACGGAGGAGTCTCCGGGGCGGGAGGCTCCCCGCCGGGCAATGAGGCGGCGATCTCCTCGGGCGTCTTGCCCTGCGTCGAGCCCTCGGGCGGCTGAGCCGCCTTGGCGGCCTGCCGAGCCGCCGCGAACTGCTTCATGTAGGCCTCGATGTCGTCGATTTTAAGGGTCTTATCCGAGGCCGCGGAGGGTCCGGTCCCGCCCTTGGGCCCCAGCTCGATGTCGGCGGAGGGCGCGGGAGGCGGAAGAACGGCGCCTTGGGCGGCGAGCGCGGGGTTGGGAGGAGGGGGCACAATCTGGGACCCCGCTCCGGCGCCGGGCCGGGCCCCGAGCTCGAGCTCGATGGGCGGCTCCACCGCGGGCGGCGGGGCCGCGGCTCGGGTAAGCTCCGCGGCGTTGAGCGGAGAGAGGACCAGGGTTTCATCGGAGGACGGCGCGGGCGCGGCGGGAGCGGGCGCCCGCGTGAGCTCCGCGGCCGTGATTGGGGAAAGGACCATGGTTTCATCGGAAGAAGGCTGAACCTCCGCAGGAGCCGCCGCCGGCGCAGGAACGGCTTCCTCGACGGGCGCCGGCTCGAAACTCATGGTGGCTTCGACCGTGGGTACGGGGTCGACGGAAAGGGTCATGTCCGCGGCGACTGGAGCGGCCTCGGCTTCGGCCGCGGGCGCCGGCTCGAAACTCATGGTCGACTCGACGGGGGCGGGTGCCTCGTACGGCGGCTCCTCGGCCGCCGCCCCCTGCGGGAAAGGAGAAAGTCCGCCCTCCGCGGACGGCGGCTCCTCGGCCGCCGCCGCCGCGGCGAGGGTCGGGGCGGCGTCGGCCATCCACGCGGTCGCCGATCCAGCCGGCTCGGGCTCCGCCCCCTGCGGGAAAGGAGAAAGTCCGCCCTCCGCGGACTGCGGCCCCTCGGCCGCCGGAGGGAGCACGACGGTCTCGGCGGCTTCCGGCGCCGCCTCGATGGGAGCGGGTTCGGGCTCCGGCGCGGCCGCAACGGGTTCCGGCTCCGCCTCCACGGCTTTGGCGGCGACAGGCGCCGCAGCGGGCTTCGGCGCGGCGGGGGCCGCCTCCATGTCCTTGCCGCTCTTGACCAGTTCGATGCAGGCCCTCAGGTCCGCGGCCATCTCGGAGCCTTTTTGGTAGCGCTCATCGGGCTGCTTCTTGAGCGCCTTATGAACCACGGCGGAGGCGCAGCGGGGCATCTTGGGATTGACCGCGAGGGGCTCCGGCTCGGGGTCGTTGGCGATCTGGAAGAGCAGGGTGCCGATCCCCTCGCCTCCCTTGAAAGGCTTCTCGCCGGTCAAGAACTCGAAGAGGGCCACCCCCAAGCTGAACAGGTCGGAACGGCCGTCCACCTTCCTGCCCGCGATCTGCTCCGGGCTCATGTAGGAGGGGGTGCCCATGACGGTCCCGGTGGCGGTCTTGGAGGAGGCCGTGATGCGCGCGATGCCGAAGTCCGCCACCCGGATGGTCCCGTCCTTGAGGAGCATGATGTTGGCGGGCTTGATGTCCCGGTGCACGATGCCTTGCGCGTGGGCGAAATCCAGGGCCTCGGCGACCCGCGCGACGTAGTCCATGGCCGTGAGAGGGTCGAGCATGCCCTCCTTGGCGCCGAACTTGGTCAGGTCGTGCCCGTCGAGCAGCTCCATGGCGATGAAGCAGATGTCCTGCTCCTCGCCCGCGTCGTAGATCTTGACGATGCCGGGATGGTTGAGCGTCCCGGCCGACTCGGCCTCCCGGAAGAAGCGGTCCTTGATCTGCTTGGTCTCCTCCGGGCTCGACCCCTCCCCGAGCATGAGGGTCTTGATGGCCACCTGGCGGTTGATCTTGGGGTCCTTGCCCAGATAGACGATGCCCATGGCGCCGCGCCCGAGTTCCTTGACGATCTCATAGCGTCCGAGCATGGGCTTGGAGGCTCCGCCGGTGATGAGCACGGTCCCCTCGGGCGATTTGCCCCCGATGCCGCCGAAGACGGCTCCCTCGGCCGCGGCCGAGAGCGTCTTGATCTTCTCCTGAATATCCTTGTACTTCGCGTCCGCGGTCTCGACGTGCTTGTAGACGGAGACCGCCTTGGCGTACTGGCGCTTGCGCTCGAAGTCCAGGCCGAGGTTATAGAGCGTCTCGAGCATGTTCTCGTCGACCGGGCAGAGGCGGAACTTCTCGAAAGCCATGTCCAGCATGCCCTGGCCCTGGAAGGAGAGCCCGAGCATCTTGTTGGTCTCGATCGCCGAGGCCTCGACGAGCTCCTTGCCCTTCTCGGTGAAGACGAAGCGCTTGGTCACGATCACCAGGTAGCCCGCCAGAAGCAGGAAGGAGGGGTAGACGACCTTGACCCACCAGCCTCGCTCCACGAAGAGATAGAAGCCGCCGCCCAGCAGGGAGCCCAGGAGCAGAAGCGTCACCGTGGCCCCGCCCACGGCCTTGAGCCTGGGCAGGCCGAACATGATGAAGAGGGCGAAGAAGGCGATGAGTCCCAGCTCCGCCTGCGCCGCCCATTCGGGGCGCACCAGGAAGCGCTGGCCGAGCATGTTCTCGATGACGTTGGCGATGAACTCGACGGAGGGGAGGCCCTGGGCCACGGGGGTCACATAGAGGGTGGCCACTCCGGTCGCCGAGGGGCCGAGGATGACGATCTTGTCCCGGAACGCGTCCGGGGAGACCTTCCCCTCCAGCACCTCGTGGAAAGAATAGTAGCGGAAGGTGTGGTCCGGTCCGTTGAAGGTCACCAGCATGGATTGTCCGGCGTCCAGGGGGACCGTGATCTTCCCCACCTGGACCGATTTACCCGGGGTGAGGACGACCTCCTCCCCCTTGAGACCCAGGTACCGCATGACCAACTGGAGGGCGTAGGAGGGGTAGAAACGCTCGCCGTATTTCACCGCCGGAACCTCGCGGCGGACCACCCCGTCCATCTCCGGATAGATGTTTACATGGCCCACGCCCGCGCTGGCCTCCAGGAAGGGGACGATCGGGGTCACGGGCTTGGAGCCTTCGACTAGGGGGGAAAGGCCTTCGGCGACCTCCCGGGTCAGGCGGACGGAGAGCGTGGAGCTCGATAGCGCCGCCGGAGGCTCCTCGGGCTTGGCCCCCAGGGTGCCTCCTCCCTGGAAGAACATGGGGAGCACCACCGATTGCGCCGTGGTCAGGGAGGCGAGCAGGCGGGTGTCGGTGTCCAGGCGCATGGTCACCGAGGCGAACTCGGTCTCGAAGGCGGCGCCGCGCTGGACCACCTTCTTCTCGCGCAGGAGCTCCTCGTAGCGCGCCTTCAGGTTGTCGATCTCGCCGATGGCCGGGTTGCGCTCCGCCTCGCTGTAGACGATATCCAGGCCGATCACCCTCGGCTTGGCCGCGGCCAGCCAATCGATCATCTCCGCGATCTTCGTCCGGGGCCAGGGCCAGCGGCCCAAGCGGTCGATGGACTCGTCGTCTATGGCGATGATGACGACGTCGTTGGACGGCTCCAGATCCTGACGGAGCTTGGCGCGCATGTCATAGGCCTGGAGCTCCAGCCCCTCGAGGAAGGCGCCCCGGAACACATAGGACCCCCCCACGAAGGCGGCGACGAAGAGCCCCAGCAGGGCATCCACCAGCCAAGCTTTATTCTTCATTAATTACCGCGCAAATCTTCATGAGTTTAACCGAAGTATAAGTGCCTGTCAATGGTGATTTTTTGACGGGATCGGCCCCCATATGATACGGTACCCGTAATGGGAAGCTTGGCGCTGGCCGCCTGCCTGCAGATTTTGGGGATTTCCGCGGTTTTCACCCCCGCGGGCCGCGCGCAGGAGGAGACCCAGCGCTTGCCCAAGGCCTTGGAGCCTGGACGCTACCGCGCCGCGGTGAGCGGGGTGTTCTGCGAGGCATGCATGCGCGCGGTGGTTCGGGAGCTGAGGAAGGTGGAGGGGATCGTCGAAGCCCGCTTCGCCCCCAACGACCGTTACCGCCTTTTCTTCTCGGTGGAAAAAGGAGCGTCCATCCGGCTCTCGCGCCTGCAGAGAGCCATGCGCTCGGCCACGAACCTCGTCGACCTCGGCACCGAACTGCTCCTCACCGAGATCCGTCCCGACACGGAAAACAAGAGCCGCTAAGGCTCGCCGGCTCCCCTCAACTGCGCGAGGCGAACACCTCCACCTCGCCCTCGTCGACTTCCACGGAGAGCTGCACCGGCTTGCAGCAGACCTGGCAGTTCTGGACCAAGCTCTGGCCTTCCTCGCCGGTGGACACGCGCACGTCGAAGGACTCTCCGCAATAGGGGCACTCCACCTCGGCCCACTTGAAGGCCTTCGGCGTGAACTCCTCCACGCGGAACTCGTCGGGGTCGAACGCCTTGGGCGCGTCCTCTTCTTCCGCGGCCGCGGATTTCGCCTTGGCGCCCGGCTTGGCCGCCGCCCGGCCGGCGGCGTTGGCTTGCTGCACCGCAT
>CAYHRV010000002.1:0-42030 GCA_964359165.1 uncultured Elusimicrobia bacterium | reverse complement strand
GCCCGCGTGGTGAAGGCCAGGCGATACCCCAGTTCCGGAAGGAGAGAGAGCCAGTCCTCCTGGAACTCGCCCCAGGGCCAGGCGAGGGCGCCGGACCAGGACCCGGTGTGGGAGACGATCTCGCTTTTTGAACGCTTGAGCTCCTCTCGGATGTCCGCATAGCCCGCTTTGGAGTCGAAGTCCTTGTGCGTGTGGGTGTGCGAACCGATCTCCACGAGGCCCGAGGCGACCATGGCACGGATCTCCTCCCAGGTCAGGAAGCCTGCGGGATCGCGCTCCGCTTTGCGGGTGTCCCGGATGGCTCCGCCTTCCTGCGAGGTGGGCCTGAGCTTGCCCGTGCTGTGGATCTTCCCCGTGGGCACGAAGATGACCGCCTTCATGCCGTATTTCTTGAGAAGCGGAAAGGCGTAGACCCAATTGTCCGCGTACCCGTCGTCGAAGGTTATCACCGCCGGCCGAACCGGCGCGTGTATTTTCTCGCCGTTGAGATAAGTCAGCAGTTCCCCGCACGAAAGGGTATGAAAGTTGTTCTCCTTTAGCCACGCAAGCTGGCTCTCGAAGCCCTCCGGGGTGACCTCCCGGTCCGGGGCGACATGGTGGTACATGAGGACGGGGACGCTCATGGCCGCGCCATCCGAGTATAGAGATCCTCGAGCCTGTCGGTGACCGCTTCCACCGAGAAATTCTTTCGCGCGTTCTCCACCGCTCGCGCGGCCATGGCTTCCCGCTCCTCGGGGGACTTGAGCAATCGCAGGAGGGCCGAGGCGAGGGCCTGGGCGTCTCCGGGAGGGGTCAATAGGCCGGTCACCCCCTTCTCCACCACATCTGGGAGCCCCCCGACTTCGGAGGCGACCACGGGCACGCCGGCGGCCTGCGCCTCGATGAGCGCGGTGCCGATGCCTTCCATGAGCGAGGGCATGACGAAGAGGTGGGTCTTGCTCAGGAGTTCAGGCACGTCGGTACGCTCTCCGAGTATCTCCACATGCCCGGCAACGCCTAGACGTTCGGCTTCGGGCCGAAGTTTCGCGGTCTCGCGGCCCACCAGCTGGAAGAGCACCGACGGGAATTCTTGGATGACGCGCGCGGCCGCCTGGAGGAGTATGGAATGGCCCTTGATGGGGGAGTAATGGCCGACCATGATCACGCGCAGGGGCGGGGTCGAACCCAGGGAGGCCCGGTCTTTGCGCGAGGCGTCCCAGCGCCGGGTGTCTATGCCGGAGGGGATGACCGAGATCCTCTCCGGGGCCACGCCTACGGCCGCGAGCTCGTCGGCCGCGGCCTGGCAGACGGCGATGTAGCGGGCGATCTTGCCGGAGTTGTACTTGAAGCGGCTGAAGGGGTTCTTGCGGATGGGGTTGATGACTCTGCGGGTCACGACCAGGGGGACGCGGGTCCAGAGCCAGCGCGATAGCAGGCAGACCGCGTGCGCCTTGGGATGATGCGCGTGGATGAGGGAGGCGCCGCGCTCGTCGGCGATGCGCGCGATGGCGCGGGCGGCGGGGAGGTCGTAGTCCTGGCGTATGGGCACGGGCTCCACGGGCACCCCGGCCGCGGCGAGCCTTCGGGAGAGGTCGCCTTCGGGGGAGCAGGCCACGACGATCTCGTGCCCCCGCCGGCGCAGTTCCTGGGAAGTGAGCCAGATCTGGTTGGCTCCCCCGGTCCAGCCGGTGGCTTCGGTGGCGAAGATGATCTTCATGAGAGTCCGGATTGGAAGAATCGCTCGATGGAATAGTCGGCGCGGGCGCCGCCGATGCGGACGGGTTTTGCTTGCGGATATCGGTTCTGAAACGTCTTCAAGCCTGGGGCGGCGTGCCCCTCCCCCGCCGTGACCTCCAGCGCGAGGAGTTCCTCTCCCCGTTGAACGACGAAATCGACTTCTTTATCCCGCTCCGACCAATAGAAGACGCTTTCCCCGGCATCGAGGAGGGCCGCGCCGACGGCATTCTCCACGAGCCGGCCGTAAAAATCCCTATCCCGCATCGTTTCCTCGAAGGGCACGCCCCTCAATGCCGTGACCAGCGCGTTGTTGCGGACGATCAGCTTGGGACTGGATGTGCGTGCGCGGATGGCGCGCTGGCTGTGCTTCCTGACCGGCGCCACCAAAAAAGCGCCGGCGATGAGATCGAGATAGTTGGCCAGGGTGTTGATGCTGCCGCGATCCTGCAGCTGTCCCAGCAGCTTCTGGAGGCTGATGATCTGCGCCGGATGCCGGCAAGCCAGCGCCAGGGTCTGGCGGAAAAGAGCCGGCTGGTCGATGCGCTGCACGAAGGGGATGTCGCGGCCGATGACCGTCTCCAGCAGGGAATTCTGTATGTAATCCTTCCAGGCCGCAAAATCGTCGATGAACGGCACGGCCCCTGGATAGCCCCCGTAGAAAAGAAAACGGTCGAGCGTCCACCCGAACGCCCGGTGGCATTCCGGATAGCTCCAGTGCGGACAGGGAATCAACTGGAACCGTCCCGCCAGGCTCTCCTGCATCCCGCGCTGAAGCAGAAGAGCCGAGGAGCCGAGCAGGATGACGCGCAGGGGCCGCCGCTCCCGGACGTCCTCGTCATGGAGCATCTTGACCGCTTCGCTCCAGCGGGTCACCTTTTGAATCTCATCGACGACCAAGAGAGGCATCTTCCCGGTCAGTTGCCTGGCCCTGTGCCAGGTTTCAGCCAGCCATCGGTTGTCCGGGGGTGTGAGTTGGTCGGCCGTCGCATAGAGCTTCGGATCGGGCCATTCGTCTAGGAACTGATGGATCGCCGTGGTCTTGCCGACCTGCCTCGGTCCTATGATGATCTGGAGGATATGGGCCGGACGGGAAAGGTTCTTGTAAAGAGGCGATAGTATGGTCTCGCGCTTAAATGTCATGAAATAATGTTTTAATAACAATTGCTTTATTGGAATAACACAAATTGTTCACCATCCTGAACACATTGTACATCGTCACTTGCACCCCATTCAAGCCCCCGGAGAGGTTCCAGCAGGAAAGCGGCGCCGGTTATATTAACTTCGAGGCGGCCTCAGCCGCGCTTGCGGAAGCGGCCGAGCACGTCGCTGACCACGCCCACGGCCATGTCCCGTTCCTTGGGGCTGATGCGCGATAGCATGTTTGCGATGGCGCGTTCGTGGGCCGAGTCCTTGTCGTCCTTGGACCAGGGTAGGAGGTCGGAGGGGTCGGCGTGGAGGGCCCGCGCGACGGCCAGCAGGGTCTTGACGCTGGGGATGTTGGCCCCGCGCTCCAGTTGGCCGTAGAAGGAAGCGTCGATGCAGGCGATCTCGGCGACCTGGGCCTGGGTGAGCTTGAGGGTTTTGCGGAGCGCGCGCATGCGCGCGCCGATCTCGGCGTAGAGCTTGTCCATGGGGGAGTTCTCGGCTCATATTCAAGGACAAGTCCCGTCGAAAAGGAAGATGTCGTAGAACCTATTGACAGGGTATATAACCCAGTCTATACTATTACCACCCCCGGCAGGAAGGAGTTTGCCATGCCCCTGTTCGAAGCGGACGCACAGAACATCGCCCTATGGATATCCATAAACTGAGGCTGGCGCGCCGCATTTTGCTTGTCCTGTTTCATTCAACCTTGGCCGTAGGATTGTTCGCTGCTCCGGCTCTATCGGCAAAAAAAACAGAGGCTGGCGCTGACCCCGAAACCAACACTCCACTGTCCCCCTCGGGTGCGGGCAGCATGGTGGGGTGCAATAAGGACGGCTGTACTGAATGGAATAATTATCAAGACACACAGAGACCGACTATCGTGGAGGCAATAAAGGAAGCGCAGAAACTCTACGATGACTTAAGCTTGAAGCTTGCTGCTGGGAAAAATTCCGCAAGCTCAATGGAGCAGATCGCAATGAAGATGGAGGAGGTGAAGGGCTTGCTGGATAAAAGCAATCAGATGCTTCAAAGGGCAGACGGCCTCATGGCGGAACTGGCAAAGCCCTACGTGGGAAAGCCTATGGTGCCGTATGCGGTCTGGGATAAAGCGGGAGTCGACGCGGAAGCTATAGGGGCAAAGATACTGGTTGGGTTGCGTAGTTTGCCGGAAGGGGGTGTGAGCAATAACATAGCCAAGCCGAAGCCTTTTGACGAAGGCCGGTTCAATGTCGATCCGGGGAGAAAAAAAGGACCCGATTCCGCCCTGCTCCAGGCAGGGTTTGGAGCGGTCACCGGCGTGGTGGCGACGAACATGCAGAAGGAGGCCCCGAGGCCTCGTTCCGGGCCGGAGATAGCGATCGAGGACAACGCTCCGGGAGCGGCGCCCGGAGGCGAGTTGATCTACTCCGGCGGAAGGGCCATGACGGATAAGCAGATGATGTCCGGCCGCGTGGCCATCTCCGGGCTTGGGGCCGCGGGAGCCGGGTTCAGGATCGACGATTTCTCCAGAGGCGAAGTCGAGGGCATCGGGCCGGAGTCCCTCAACAAAATACTGGATTTTATGCGTTCGGCCGAGAACAAGGAGAAGCTCAAGGACTGGGCCGGGATGGAGGAGGACGCCAAGAAGGCCTTGGAGGAGGCGCTGAAGACCAAGAACCCGGACGACGCGCCGAAGCTTTTCTCGAAGATTTATTTGCTCTATGCCACGGCCTTGATCAAGCAGGCCGATGAGACCCCGGGCTTGAGCAAGGAAGAGCGCATGGCCAAGTACGCGGAAGCGGAGAAATATCTGCTGGAGGCCGTGCGGCTCGACCCCGCGAACGCGAAGGCCTGGGAAACCCTCTCCTGGGCTCAATTGAAGCAGGGAAAATACGAGGAGGCCATCGCCAGCGCGTCCAAGGCCCTTGCCCTAGACCCCAACAGCGCGAAGGCCTATTACATCCGCTCCCAGGCGCTGAAGATGCTCACTCAGATGAACAAACAACTCATGCTCTCCGATCTGAAGAAATGCGCGGCCTTGGAATCCGCGGAGTGCGCGAAAGAACTCAAAGAGGCCGAAGAGGGAATGAGATTCGCGCCTTCCCTGAGGCTGGAAGGCTGGCTCGGGACGCTTCTCAAGGTTCTGCTGGGGGGAGCGGCCATCCTTGCCCTCTGGGGCCTATTCGTAGGGCTGGGCCGCCTGGTGAAGAAGATAAAAGCCAGGATCGCGCTGGCCCGCATGAGTCCGGAGGAACGACGCAAGCAGGAACTGGCGTCGGCTTTCTCCGCGGAGAGATCCAACGGCGGCTCCCAGGACGGCGCTTCCTCGGCTCATCCCTCGGCCGGCCGCTTCCAAACGGACAAGGGTCCGCTTGCGGGGAAATACGACTTGTCCCATGTCGTGTCCAGGAGCGGGCCGGTCGAGCTCTGGGGCGGGAAGGATAGGACAACCGGGCAGGCCGTTTTGATCAAGAAGGCCTTCTTCGAAGGCCCGCGGGACGCGGCGGCCAAGGCGCTCTTCCTTCGGGAGGCCCATACGCTCGCCGGCTTGCGCCATCCCAACATCCTGGCTGTCCGCGAGTGCCTGGACCTGCCCCAAGGAATCCATCTCATCATCGAGTCTCCGGCGGGCAAGGATGCGCGAGCGCTTCTTGCCGAGCGCAAGCGTTTCCCCCTGGCGCATGTGTTGGGGACTCTTAGGCCGATCTGCGCGGCGCTCGAGGCCGCGCATCAGTCCGGTGTGGCCCACCGCAACGTCCGGCCTTCGAGTTTCCTGCTCTCGGAAGGGGGATTGGTCCGCCTACGGGACTTCGTCTTGAGCTGTGAGTTGGAGCCGGCGTTTGGAAATGGCAACGGGGGTTTCGCCCCCGTGCTGGACCCGTCCGTGCTCGCGCTCAAGGCCTACGATGCGCCGGAAGGAGGGGGCGGTCCGCAGTCGGATGTGTGGGGCCTTGGGGTGTCGTTCTACGAACTTCTTTCCGGCATGGCGCCCTTCCCCACGGCGAGCCCGCAGGCCAAGGCGGGCCGAGCTTTCGCCAAGCTCAGCTCGCTGGTTCCCGGCCTGCCCGCTTCCATCGACACGCTCATCCACCGCGCCCTGGACCCGGATCCCCGCGCGCGCGTCGGCTTGAGGGAATTCGCGACTCTCGTGGAAGGGGCCTGCCAGGCTCTTTCCCCCGCCCGGCATTGAAGTCCTCGCGATGCGGGGGAAAAAGAGCACGCTGAGGCCGGCTATGCCCAGGCTTGGCGGGTGGGACGGTGCTGGGCGCGCCGGATGCCGTTCTCGATGGCCTGCATCCTGACCACGACGGCGATCTTCTCCCGAAAAGACAGCTTGGCCAGCGCTCGGCGGCGGCGTAGCTTGGTCGCGAGCAGGCGCCTGAGCGTCCGGCGGGCCGAAGGGCCCCCCGGTGTCATTTCCGCTCCGCGAGAGTTTTTTCCATCGCTATCCCGGCTCGTGCGGGGTATTATAGGAAATTCAAGGTCCGGCGCCGCCGCGGCCCACCGGATGGCCGCGGTCGTCGGCTCGGGTCGGTCTGCCCCTGGAAATCGGAGGCTACTCCTGATATATACGGAAGAATGGGCAGGATATCCTTGGGCTTCGCTCTGCTCCTCTTCCAGGCGGGCGCATGCGGCGCCTTGCCGCTGGAGGGCCTGCTGTGGTCGAAGCTGAGCACGGAGCAGGCGGAGTCGCTCGGCGAGGGCGCCACGGCCGAGAGCGCGGTCAAGCTCATGTCCCCCGCGCAGAAGGAGGAGGTGCGCTCGGGCTTATCCTACCTTGAGCGCAGCGAGGAACTCGACACCCTCAAGGAGGCCGGCAGGGGGTATCTGCTCTTGGGCTATGCCGGCGACGCGGCTCGGGTGGCGGCCAAACTGCGCGAGCTGGAGCCGACGGACCCTCGCGGGCACGCCCTCGCCGCGCAGTCGGCCTACGCGCGGGGGGATTACGCCGAAGCGGCCAAGTTCGCGCGCGGGGCTCTTCTGCTCGACAAGAAGGACGGGTCCATGAAAGTCCTGCTCAGGCTCGCCCAGGGTAAGACGGGGCGTTTAAGCGGGCGAGGGCAGTCCGCGCCCGCCGCGCGAGAGCGGAGGGGCGTGCGCGCGGCCCCCGCGCCGGGTGAAGCCGAGCTTTCGGGGAAGGCTCCCCTGTATGGAAAAGTCTTGGACAAGAGGGAGCGCTTACGGGTGGACCGGGCGCTCAACAGGCTCTTTCGGACCGGCAAGGGCCGGCAATACATCAAGCGGATAGCCGAGGACGCGGACGGCGGAGTGACGCTCTCGGCGCTCAGGGAGAACGGGGTGGACGTGAGGAGCGGGCATGACCTGGGGGAGGAGGGCCAGCGGGTTGAGAAGGAGGGGGAGGTCTTCGTGATCCTGCTGGCCCCGGAAGCTCTATCCGACAAAAAAGGCGTGGCCGAGCCGGTGTTGGGCGAGGGGCTCAGCGAGGCGGGCGACAGGAAGGAGCATGGGGATTGGTTCCCCGCCCTGCTCATCAAGCAGAAGGCGGCCTTGGTCCGCATCTGGATCGCCGAGGAGCTTTTCCGTGATGAGGATGGTTGTTCGGACGAGTCGAGACTCTGCGAGGCGATACGCCTGGGCGTCCGGATCTGGAAGGATGACCTGGCGAACAAACCGATGGATGAGGATGAGTTCAAAAACGACGATCTGGCGCAACAATTTGAGATAGCGAGACAGGATGATTTGAAGGGCAGATATGGGACCAAGGAGGTACTGAACTTGGTGTTCAAGGACTATGCCTTGAAGGGCGGGGCGATGAAAGAGTCGAAGAAGGCCATTTCAAAGGATGCATTGCCGGAGTATCAGCGGGGAAAGGAAGGCTATCAAGCGACTTTGTTCGAGGAGGACTCGGAGTTTCGAGAGCGAACCGGGAACCCTGCGTCGGCCCCAAGCGCATCAAGGACGCAAAGGAGGTCTAAGCGTGCGGACTAGATCGGCCATGGCGGCGCTGTTGCTCCTCTGCTACCTCGTTTCGGCCTGTTCGCGCAAGGAGGGCACTGACGGTGGGGCTGAGACTTCGAAATCCGAAAGAGGTTGGAAGACCTATCAGGATAAGAGAATGCGTGTTGACTATCCGGACAGGTGGAGTGTTTTACCGGCCATCTTCGCCAATGGACAAGAACATACTTGGTCCGTCGAACCCCCGGGTGTAATGGAAAACGATCTCGGCCGAGTTATGATTGTTGAGAAGGCGGAGGCCAAAAAGCGTCCTCTGGAGGAGTTTATCGCAAACGCGGAGAAGCGCATGACCTCTGGGCGGCGTTTCATTAATCCGCCCAAGAATCTGAAATTCAAGTGGGGACGCTGCGTCAGCTACCCTACCGAGCGCAGGTACGACAAGGTCCATACCGCGACCATCCAGTCCCATTGCTATCGCGATAACGGCAATTACGTGAGCATTTGGGCGGACATCGGGAAATACATGGACAACACCAAGCCCGACGAGGACTCCCTGAGGAACGCGCGCATCTACGAGCGCGTGCTGGAGAGCCTCGAGTTTCTGTAGCCGGCGCCCGCCGGCGAGTCCCGGCCCCGTTTCAGCGGTAGACTTCGCGGCGGTGCTTGACACGGTAGACGAACATCGTCGAGGAAGCGTCGTCGATCCGGTAAAGGACCCGGTAATCGCCGATCCGGAGGCGGTAGCCCTCCTCTCCGGTCAGTTTGAGCGCCCCTGAGGGGCGGGGCTCTCGGGCAAGGCGCAGGATCGCCGCCTTGAGACGGCGGTAGACCGGTGGGTCCAGCGCGTCGAGGTCGCGCAGGGCCGAGGGGAGGAGGCGGAGGCTTCTAGCCACGCCTGAGCCGTTCGTATTCCTCGAAGCTGACGGCGAGGGCTTCGTCCTTTCGGTTCCTGCGCAGGTCCGATAGGTCTTCGGTCAATTCGTCGCGGTCCAACTGTTCGGCCAAGGCCTTCTCCACGAAAAAGCCCTGTTTTAGGCCTCTTTGCGCGCAATAATGGCGGACCCGTTGGGCGACTTTCGGGTCGATCTTGACGGCGAGAGTGTATTTGGCCATGGTAACTCCTCCTAAAGAAACGATAACAGCCATTCCCAACTTTGTCAAGCTAAATAATGTAAAAGATTAATAACTATCGATATATCGCGCAGCGCGCTGCGCTGCGGGGTTAGCGCTTCGCTTTCAGGAGGAAGTCGTGGCTCTTTTGGAGCGGTTCCTTGCGCAGGAAGCGGCGCAGGGGGAATTCCGTGTCGGGCTTGTCGTCGGTGACGGCCTCAAAGCGCGCGGCGTAGGCGCGCGCTTCCTCCTCGGTGAGCTGGAAGCCCTCGCGCACGGCGTGCTCGTCCATCCCGTCGATGACTTTGCCGTTCCAGCGCTCGCGGATGCGGCGGTCGAGCTCCCCGGGCTTCCAGGCGAAGGGGCGGGCGGAGCCGAATAGGAATATCCCTCGGATGCGGGGATGGTTCCAGACCGCGACATGGGGGAACTCGCCGCTGAACCCGCGCAGGATGCGCCAGTAGTCCTCCTCGAAGGAGTAGAGGGGGAGCCAGAGCGTGAAGATGCCCTGCTCGGTGAGCCGCCCGCGCGCGAGGGCGAGGAATTCCCGGCTGTAGAGGTTGGCCGTGCCGGCGCTGTAGAGCGGGGGGCTCGCGTCCACGATGATGGAGTCGTAGCGCCGGCGCGAGCGCAGGAGATGGTTGCGGCCGTCCTCCACCACCAGCCGCCGCCGGGGCTTTTCGAAGAGGCCGGCCAGGTCGGGCTGGAAGTCGCTCAGGTGGCGGGCGACGGCTCCCACCAACTCAACGACGCTCACTTCCCCGCCCAAGCGGTGCGCGGTCCTCAGCGTGGCCCCCGCGCCCAGGCAGATGACGAGCGTGGACTCGGGCTTCTCGATCATCAGGTTGGGCAGGGCCGCCATGAGCGTGCCGTTGATTCCGACTCCGGCGGTGAGTATCCCGTTGATGAGCAGGTAGCGGTCGCGCTCGGTGAAGACTCCGGTGGCGGTCCCGGCCGGGGACTCGTCATGGAAGAGGACGAAGGAGCCGGGCAGGGCGCGCGCCAGCCGCGGGCGCAGAGCGTCCAGGGCCGGATCCTTCCAGGAGAGGGCTCCCAGCAAGGCGATGAGGGAGCAGAGAACGGCCTCGGGCGCGAAGGTCCTGGGCCTGGCCTTGCGCTCACGGACCAGGGCGAGGGCTAGGAGTCCCACCAGGCCGTTGAGCAGAGCCAGGAGAAAGAAGGACCTGTGCGCCCCGAAGAGGGAGATGCCCGCGAATCCGGCCCAAAGAGCGCCCAGGATGCCCCCGGCCGTGTTGAAGGCGTAGACGCGGCCCACGGCGGGTCCCGCCGCGCCCTGGGGGGAGGCGACGCGCGTCGCGGCCGGGAAGAGCAGGCCCATGAGGAAGGAGGAGGGCAGGACGATGAACAGCGTCTTGGCCGCGAGCACGGGCAGGTCCAAGGCGGAGCGCAGGGGGGAGTAGAGGAGGTCGGGGTCCGGAGAGGCGAGGGCCAAGCGGCCGTAGGTCCAGAGGCTCAAGAGGGCGGCGGCCGAGAGCGCGAGCTCGAGCCGGCCGAACTCGAGCCAGCCGTCGCCGCGTCCCTTGGAGAGCGCCTTGAGGACGGGTCCGGCGCAGGCGGAGCCCAGGGCCATCCCGAGCAGATACGCGCTGAGCAAAAGGCCGAAAGCGTAGACCGAGTTCCCGAGCAGGGGGATGAGTTGGCGCGACCAGAGCACCTCGTAGCCGAGCGCGCAGAAGCCGGAGACCGCGAAGAGCGAGCAGACGAGCCCGGAGCCCCAGTGGAGCCGGGGCGCTGGGGGGCGTCCGTCGGAGGTATCCTCAGGAGTAGGGGAGCTTTCTACGGCTTCCGCTCCGGCCGGGGCCGGCCGTCGGGAGAGACCCAACGCCAGCAAGGCCGCCAGGAGGTTCAGGGCCCCGGCGCCGAGCGCCGTGGCCGTTTCTCCCCACGCACCGATCGTCCAGAAGGCGGCCAGGAGAGTCCCCGCCGCGGCGCCCAAGGTGTTGGCTCCGTAGAGGCGGCCCACGCCGGCGGCTGCGGCGTCCGTGCCGCGCACGAAGGCCTGGCTTAGCACGGGCAGGGTGGCGCCCAGGAAGAAGGTGGGCAGGAGCAGGGGCGGGGAGGAGAGAGCCAGGCGCAGGAGCGTGTCGAAGAGCAGGTCCGGCCGGTCCGCGTCCCCTAAGGAAGCGACGACGGCGGGAAGCCGCGACATCGCGTAGGTCCCCGCCAGGGAGGCGGCGCAGGCCAGGGCTTCCAGGACGGCGTAGACGCGCAGCCACGGGATCGCGCCTCCGAGGTTTTGGGAGCGGCCCGTCCAGCGGGCCGCGGCGGCCGAGCCGAGCACCAGGCCGGCCATGTAGAGCGCGGTCAGGGCGCTCATTGCGTAGACGCTCACCCCGAAGGCGCGGCCCAGCATCCTCAGCCAGACGGTCTCGAAGGCCAGGGCCGCGGCCCCGGAGATGAACATCAAAACGCAGGGAGCGGTCATCGAGGAAGGCATTCTACTCTAAACATAGCGAAAAAATAGCTTTGAGTAAAAAACGGAGGCGCGCGTTGGGTAGAGCCAAGAAAACGCGCAGCGCATTTTATGCGCCGCGTTCAGGAGTATGGTATCATTGGCGACCATGGAGATCGGCATCGTCGGACTCCCGAACGTCGGGAAATCCACGCTGTTCAATGCCTTGACCTCCGCTCACGCGGCCTCCTCCAACTATCCCTTCACGACCATCGAGCCCAACGTGGGCGTGGTGCAGGTCCCCGACCCCCGTCTCCAGCGCCTGAGCGCCGTCTTCCAGCCCAAGAAGACCACTCCGGCCTCCGTCCGCTTCGTGGACATCGCCGGCCTGGTCCAGGGCGCCTCCAAGGGGGAGGGGCTGGGCAACCAGTTCCTCTCCCACATCCGCGAGGTGGACGCGGTGCTGCACCTGACGCGGCTCTTCCGGGACCCGGACGTGGTGCACACCTTGGGCGAGGTGGACCCTTCCCGCGACATCGCGATCATCGAGACGGAGCTCATCCTGGCCGACCTGGCCAGCATGGACCGGCAGTTCGACAAGGTCTCGGGCAAGGCGCGCACCGGGGACAAGAAGGCGGTCGCCACCCTCGCCGTGCTGGAGAAGGTCAAGGCCGCGCTCGAGGCCGGCAAGCCCGCCTCCGCCCTAGGCGTCCCGCCGGCCGAGCTCAAGGAGTTCTCCTTGATCAGCGCCAAGCCCGTGGTCTTCGTGGGCAACACCGACGAGAAGCCCGCGCCCGGGGACCTCCAGGCCTTCGAGGAGGCGGCGCGCTCGCGCAACGCGGAGCACCTGACCCTCTGCGGCAAGCTCGAGGCCGAGATCGCCCAACTGGCTCCGGAGGACCGGGGCCCGTTTCTGGCCGATTTGGGCCTGAGCCAGACAGGTCTTGAGCGCGTCATCCTGGCAGCCTACCGCCTGCTCGGCCTGCAGAGCTACTTCACCGGCGGCGAGGACGAGGTGCGCGCCTGGACGATACGCAAGGGCATGCGGGCGCCCCAGGCCGCGGGCGTCATCCACACCGATTTCGAGAAGGGCTTCATCCGGGCCGATGTCTACACCTACGCCCAGCTCGACAAGGAAGGCTCGGAGGCCGGGCTCAGGGCCAAGGGCCTGATACGGTCGGAGGGGAAGGAGTATGTCGTCGAAGACGGGGATGTCTGCTTCTTTAAGATAAACGGATAAGGTATGGCCCCGAAAAAACAGGCCGGCGCCCGACTACGGACGAAGGAAGTTCCAGAAAAGGACATGGCCCCGACAAAAGGACACCCCCCCGCGGGGGGGGCGTCGGCCAGCCCCGCCGGGGAGATGTCGGCGGCCCCGGACAACGGGCAGCCCCCCGTGGGGGGGCTGCCGACACAGGCCCGCTGTCGGCACTTCGGGGACTGCGGGGGGTGCCGGATGCAGGACCTCCCCTACGAGGCGCAGGTCGCCAAGAAGGCCGAGGAGCTTTCCCGCTTGATGGCGCCGCTGGGCTTGAGCGGAGGGGTGCTCGTCCATCCCTCCCCCGAGCCCTGGTATTACCGCAACAAGATGGAGTACTCCTTCCAGGACGTCTACCCCGCCCCTCCGCCCGGGGAGGACGCGCTCCTCCTCGGACTTAAGCGCCGCAATCGGTGGGACAAGGTCATGAACCTGGAGGAATGCTTCCTGCTCTCCCCGGAGGCGCCCGCCCTGCTCAAGGGAGTGCATGAGTGGGCGCGGCGGGAGAATCTCGTTCCCTACAACCTC
Organism: uncultured Elusimicrobia bacterium; assembly: GCA_964359165.1. Taxonomy (GTDB): domain Bacteria; phylum Elusimicrobiota; class Elusimicrobia; order UBA1565; family UBA1565; genus CAYHRV01. Next base: position 28,963 of record CAYHRV010000002.1, on the reverse strand, counting down.
CACCGCCAGGAAGGCTTCCTGCGGCATCTGCTCGTGCGCGAGGGCAAGAACACGGGCGAGCGGATGGTGGTCTGCGTCACTTCGCCAGGCCCCTTTCCGGCCGAGAGTTTCGTGAAGGCCGTGACCGCCTGCTACCCGGCCAGCACCGTCCTGCGCGGCATCCATACGAGCAAATCCGACACGGCGTCCTCGGAGAAGCTCGAACTGCTACATGGGCCGGGACATATCTACGAGGAGTTCCTGGGCAAGAGGTTCCGGATCTCGCCGTATTCCTTCGCCCAGACCAACAGCCGCGGCGCCGAGTTCCTTTACGGCCTCCTGCGCTCCTGGCTCACGGAACTCGAGCCCAAGAACCTGCTCGACCTCTTCTGCGGCGGAGGCGGGATCGGCCTCTCCGTCGCGGACCTCTGCGCGCAGGTGATGGGCGTCGAACTGGTGGATTCGGCGGTGGAGGACGCCCGGCACAACGCGGAGATCAACAAGGTCCCCAACGCCCAGTTCATGGCCGCCAAAGTGGAGGAGATCCTGCCGGGGCTGGCCGCGCAGGGGGTGGAGGTGGACACGGTGATCGTGGACCCGCCCCGCTCCGGGCTGCATCCCTCGGCCGTCCCGGCCCTCAAGGAGCTGGGCGCAAAACACATCCTCTACGTCTCCTGCAATCCCAAGGCCATGGCCGAGGACCTGCGCCGCCTCGCCGACCTCTACGACCTGCGCAAGGTGGAGGGCGTGGACCTCTTCCCGCACACCGACCACATCGAAGCCGTGGCCCTGCTCCGAACCATCTACTGATCCGGTTCTTTCTCGACCTGGACGGCCCCCGTGGACGGGTCGTGCTCGCGTATGACGAGGGCCATGTTGTGCGCCAGTTCCGCCGAACTCAGGGAAAATAGGGCGTCCGCATCGCTCCGGGCGTCGGCGAGCCGGCCCTCCCCGGCGTAATAGAGGCCCCGGGCGTAATGAGCGTAGGGGTCCTTGGGGTCGAGCTCGATCGCGCGGCCGTAATCGAGCGCTCCCTCTTCGTTTCGTCCCAGGCATTGCTTGGCCAAGCCGCGGTCGTAGTAGGCCGGGGCCAGCGTTGGGTCGAGGCGGATGGCCTCGTCGAGTTCTTTGACCGCCGGCTCGCAATCGTTCTTTCCCACCAGGGCCTTGCCTCGCTCGTAATGGAGGCGCGCGTCGGAGGAGTTCGCGGGGGGTGAACCGGCGGGGATGGCCCGCGGTGGCGGAGCGTCCGGGCCCCGGCGCGGGGCCGGCTTGAGAAGGATCCAGGCCGCCAATACCAGCGCGAGGAGGACCCCGGCGGTCCGTTTCATCGAGTCAGTTTACCATTAACGTCCGGACCCCCGACAAACGTCGGCGCGTTTGTCAGGTATCCGGAGTTGTGGGACCAAAGTCGCCTGGCGGGCCCGACGAGGATGTGTTACAATCTATCGTCGGCGGCTTGCCTTCCGCCGTCCACGCCGAATGGCAGACCTGGGACACCTCAATACCGAGCAAAGGGAAGCCGTGGCGCACCGCGGCGGCCCCTTATTGGTCCTGGCGGGGGCCGGCACCGGCAAGACCCGGGTCATCGTCCACCGGCTGGCCTCCCTTCTGGCCGATGGGGTGAGCCCCGACCGCATCCTGGCCGTCACCTTCACCAATAAAGCCGCCGGGGAGATGCGCCGCCGCATCGACGCGCTCGCGCCGGGCAACGGCGCCCTGGCCTGGGTGCACACCTTTCACGCCTTCGCGGCCCGCCTTCTGAGGCGGCATTTCGCGGACCTGCGCCTGGAGCGGCACTTCACGATCTACGATCAGGATGACCAGAAGCGGCTGGTGTCCAAGGCCCTCTCGGAGTTGGGGCTGGAGAAGGAGAAGAACAAGGCGTCGCTTTATGTCAGCGTGATCTCCCGCGCCAAGGACGACCTGCTCGACGCGCAGTCCTATTCGATCTACGCCATGGCCCAGAAGGACCCCTTCCGCCAGACCGCGGCGCGCGTCTACGAGCGCTACCAGAGCCGTCTGAGCGCCTCCGGGGGGCTCGACTTCGGCGACCTGCTCATGAAGGCCGTGGAGCTCCTGCGCGACCACGAGAGGGTCCGCTCCTACTACCAGGAGCATTTCCACCATCTCCTCGTCGACGAGTACCAAGACACCAACCACGCCCAGCATTGCCTGACCAAGACCCTGGCCGCCAAGCACCGGCAGGTCTGCTGCGTCGGAGATCCCGATCAATCGATCTACGCTTGGCGCGGAGCGCATGTCGGGAACATCCTGGATTTCGACAAGGACTTCCCCGACGCCAAGGTCGTGCGCCTGGAGAGGAACTACCGCTCGACGCCCGACATCCTCAAGGCCGCGGTCGCGGTCATCTCCAACAACCGCCGCCGGCCGGAGAAGACGCTCTGGACGGACCGTCCCTCGGGGCACGGGGTCGAGTCCCAGGAGCTGGCCGACGAGAGGGAGGAGGCGCGCTTCGTGAGCGCGCGCGTCGTGCGCCTGGCCGAGCAGGGCATGCCGCTCTCGGACATCGCCGTGTTCTACCGCACCAACGCGCAGAGCCGGTCCTTCGAGGAGGCCCTGCGCCTGGCCCGGCTCCCCTACCGCGTGGTGGGGACGGTGCGCTTCTACGAGCGCAAGGAGGTCAAGGACGCGCTGGCCTATTGCCGGGCGGCCCTCAACCCCGCGGACTCCATCTCCCTTTCCCGGATCATCAACGTGCCCTCCCGCGGCGTGGGCAAAGCCAGCCTCGACGCCCTGGAGGAGCGCATGGTCCTGGAGGATGCGCCGCTCTTCGCGGTGCTCGGCAAGGCCGATTCCATCGAGAAGCTGACCCCCGCCGCGCGCCGGGCCGCGCGGGAATTGAGGTCCCTTATCGAGGGGCTAGGGCGCGACATGCGCGCCCTCTCCCCCTCCGCGGCCCTGGAGTCCGCCCTGCGGCGCACCGGCTACCTCGATTGGCTGCGCGCCGAGGCCGTCTCCGACCCCGCGGAAGCCGCGCGTCTCGACAACGTCCAGGAGCTCGTCAACGCGGTGCGGGAGTTCGAGGAGAGCCGTCCCGGCGAAGGGCTCGAGCGCTACCTCGAGGACGTGGCCCTGCAGAGCGGAGCCGACGAATACGAAGCGGGCCGTCCCGCCGTGACCTTGATGACGGTGCATCTGGCCAAGGGTCTCGAGTTCCCGGCCGTCTTCCTGACCGGGCTGGAGGAGGGCCTCTTCCCCATCTCCCGGGACGGCGGGGACCCCGACGAGCTCGAGGAGGAGCGGCGGCTATGCTACGTGGGCATGACGCGCGCCCGGGAGAGGCTCCTGCTCACCTACGCCGCGACGCGCAGGCTCTTCGGGAGGGTCTACGCGAATCTTCCCTCGCGCTTCATCCTGGAGGCGGGGCTGCTGGGAGGGAGGAGGGCCGCGCACGCGGAGACCCCGGCGGCGGACTCGGCGGGCGAAGAGGCGCGTCCGCGGCCGGCCGCGTTGAGGGTCCGCATCGGGATCCGCGTGCGCCATCCCGAGTTCGGGATGGGACGCGTGGTGGCCAAGGACGGCTCCGGCGAGGGACTCAAGGTGACCGTGGCTTTCGACAGCGGAGCGACCCGCAAGCTCCTGGTGCGCTACGCTCCCCTGCTTCCGGTATGAGGAGAAAGTGATCGACGAGACCGAGGTCCGCCGCGTCGCGCGTTTGGCGCGGCTGAACCTGACGCCCGAGGAGGTCCCGATACTGCGCGAGCAGCTCGGTCGGATCCTGGAACACGTGGCGCGCTTGGGCGCTCTCGATCTCGACGGCGTCGCCCCGACCGCGCATGTCCGGGGGCTCGGAGGCGACCTGCGTCCGGACGAGCCCGAAGCCTGCGCCGCGGCGGAGGACATCCTTTCCAACGCGCCTTCCCGCGAGGGGCGCTTCTTCAAGGTCCCGAAGGTGATCGAATGAGGGCCTTGGCGGCAACGGCGTGCTGTCTGCTCCTCTCTTTTCCGGCCGCCTCGAAGGAGAGGTCGGTCCGGAAGGGGTCCACGGCCAAGAGGGAGCCTTCGGCCCTCGCGCTGCAGTCCTTGAGCAAGGGGCTGGCCTCCTATCAGGCCGCCCGCTTCGACGAGGCGATCGAGAGCCTGACCCAGGCCATGACCGAGCATCCGGGCTGGAAGACCGCCTCGGCTTTCCGAGCCATGTGCCGCTGGACTTCCGGGGACGAGGAAGGCGCCCGGGAGGATGCCGAGGCCGGCCTCCAGCTCAAGCCCGACGGCGCCCAATCCTACACCGCGCGGGGCTTGGCGCGCTTCGTGCTCAAGCGGATGTCCGAGGCCGCCGAGGATTTCACGGCCGCGGCGGCCGCGGACCCGAAGTACGCGCTCGCGCATTTTGGCCTGGGGAGCGTCCTGAGCTCGCAGAACCGGCCCAAGGACGCGCTTAAGCATCTCAACCGCGCCGTCGAGCTCGCGCCCGACGCCGCCGTGGTGCGGGTGGTGCGCGGGACCGTGCGCGACAAGCTGAGGGATTTCGCCGGGGCGGCCGTGGATTACACGGCCGTCCTACGCGTCGCTCCCGCCTTCGAGTGGGCCCACTATTACCGCGGGCGGGCCTATCGCGAGATGAGAAAGTACCCCGAGGCCGTCGAGGATTTCACCGCCTTCCTGCGCAAGAACCCCGACCACGAGGACGCCCTCTATCTGCGCAGCAACGCCTATTTCCTCCTCAACGACCAGGACCGCGCGGTCAAGGATCTCGACCATATCCTCTCGGTCAACCCCAGCCACGGCCTGGCCTTCGCCAACCGGGGCGTGGCCCGCAGCGAGATGGGCGACATGCGCGGCGCGCTCTCGGACCTGCGCAAGGCCAAGGTGCTCCTCCCCGCCAAGGCGGCCAAGATCGAGGAGCAGATCCAGCGCTTGAGCGGGGGCGGGGACGCCGTGGCCATGGACGGGGAACTCACCGGGGTGGCGGCGCAAGGCTCCCTGCCGCAGGAACCCTTGCCCAGCGAGCGGGACCTTTCCCGATGAACTCCGCCTCTCTCTGCGATCGGACCGCCGCGGAGATCGCCCGCGCCGTGCGCGCCGGGACTCTGCGCGCCGAGGAGGTGGTGAAGTCCCATCTGGAGAGGATCCGCCGCTTCGACGGCGAGATCCGGGCCTTCCTGGCCGTCTTCGAGGACGCGGCCCTCGAGTCGGCCCGGGCGTTGGACCGGCGCATCGCCTCGGGCGGCCGCGCGGGGAGGCTCGCCGGAGTCCCGGTGGCGCTCAAGGACAACATCCTGGTCAAGGGTTTCGAGGCCACCTGCGGCTCCAGGATGCTCAAAGGACACACGGCGGTCTATGACGCGACGGTGGTCGAGCGCCTGCGCGCCGAGGATGCGGTGCTCCTGGGCAAGACCAATCTCGATGAGTTCGCCATGGGGTCCTCGACGGAGAACTCGGCGTTCTTTCCGACGCGCAACCCCTGGCGCCTGGACCGGGTCCCGGGCGGCTCGAGCGGCGGCTCGGCCGCGGCCGTGGCCGCGCGCATGGCGCCGCTGGCCCTGGGCTCGGACACGGGCGGTTCGATCCGCCAGCCCGCTTCCTTCTGCGGCGTCCTCGGCCTCAAGCCGGCCTATGGGACCGTGTCCCGCTACGGCCTGGTGGCCTTCGCCTCCTCGCTCGACCAGATCGGCCCCATCGCCCGGAACGCGGAGGACGCGGCCCTGGCGCTGAGCGTGATCGCGGGGGCGGACCCGAGGGACTCCACCTGCGCCCCCTCCTCCGGAGCCGAATATGCCCGCGCGCTGGAGGGAGACCTCTCGGGCCTGCGCGTGGGCGTGCCGAGGGAGTATTTCCCGGCCGGTCTGGACGCGGAGGTCGCGGAGTCGGTGCGCGCCGCGGGGGAGGAACTGCGCGCGCTGGGCGCGCGCGTGGTCGAGGTTTCTTTGCCCAACACCGCGCACGCCTTGAGCAGCTACTACATCCTGGCCCCCTCGGAAGCCAGCGCGAACCTCGCCCGCTTCGACGGGATGCGCTACGGCTTCAGCGCGGCCGGCGGCTCGAGCATGCCCCTGCGCTCGCGCTACGAGGAGTCCCGGGGCGGAGGCTTCGGCGCGGAGGTCAAGCGCCGCATCATGGTCGGGACCTACGCGTTGAGCTCCGGCTATTATGACGCCTACTATCGGAGGGCTCAGAAAGTGCGCACGCTGGTGCGCTCGGATTTCGAGAAGGCTTTTGCCGAGGCCGATATCCTCCTCACTCCGACCGCGCCCACCCCGTCCTTCCGCTTCGGCGAAAAGGCCGACCCGCTCCAGATGTACCTCTCGGACGTGTTCACGATTCCTTGCAACATGGCGGGGATCGCGGGCCTATCGGTCCCCTGCGCGCTCTCCACCGAGGGGCTTCCCATCGGCTTCCAGCTCCTGGGCCCTTCGGGTTCCGAAGGGCTCCTCCTGCGCGCGGCGGCCCGCTACCAGGAGCGCCGCCCCTTCCCCGCCTGGCCCGATGAGTCGATGACTTTAAAGGGGACGGCATGAGGACCCTTGTTTTGACCCTCACCGGACGGGATTTGAGCGTCACTGCTCGCCGCGTGGCGAGTCCGCGTCATACTATCCACGTGGAGAGTCGGGACCTCGCGAGCCGCGCTTTCCTCTTGCCTTTTTGGCCCAAGTCGCATGGCCGGGGGTGTCCTTGATGCGGTCGGTTCTGGATGGGAAGAGGGGGAAGCCTCTCCGGGCGAACCCCTGTGGGGGGGTCCCCGGAAGGGGGGACTCCGTCCCAAGGGCCAGGGGACTCGGCCGGAGAGGCTTCCCCCTCGCCGTTTCTAGAGCGGGGAACGGGACAAGCGCGGTCAAAGAATTCTCGGCTGGGGGGGTGGTGACCCGGGAGGGGAAATTCCTCCTCATCCGGATGCGCAACCTCCAGGGCGAGTTGGTCTGGACCTTCCCCAAGGGCCATCTCGAAGGGGGTGAGACCCCGCGCCAGGCGGCTCTCAGGGAAGTAGAGGAGGAGAGCGGCTATTTCTGCCGCGTCCGCCGGAGCCTGGCCCTCGTGCGCTATTCCTTCGAGAGGAAGGGGAGGCCGGTCCGAAAGAAGGTGCGCTGGTATTGGATGGAGCCCCTGCTCCGCCGCGGGAAGGCGGACCCTAAGGAGATCTTCGGGTTGCGCTGGCTCGGGTACGGCGCGGCGCGCCGGCTTCTGCGCTACCCGGCCGACTTCCGGCTCCTGGACAAGACCGAGAGCTTTTCGGCCGCGGGCGGGAGGCGCTCGTGAGCGCGGCCTGGGAGACCGTCATCGGCCTGGAGGTGCACTGCCAATTGGCCACCGCCTCCAAGCTCTTCTGCCGATGCCCGACGGCTCCGGCCGAGCCCAACACGAACATCTGCCCGGTCTGCACCGGACAGCCCGGGGCGCTGCCCTCCCTCAACCGGCGCGCCGTGGAATTGGCCTTCCGCGCGGCGCTGGCGCTGGGGTGCCGCCTGAGGGAGCGCTCGGTCTTCGCGAGGAAGAATTATTTCTATCCGGACCTTCCCAAAGGCTACCAGATTTCACAATATGAGGAGCCCTATTCCGAGGCCGGTTTCCTGGAGGTCTCCGGAAGACGCATCGGGATAACGCGCGCGCACATGGAAGAAGACGCGGGAAAGCTCCTGCACGCGATCGGGTCGCAACGCCTCGCCCACACTTTAGTCGACCTCAACCGGGCGGGCGTGCCTCTCGTCGAGATCGTCTCCGAACCCGATATGAGGAGTCCGGAGGAGGCGTTCCAATACCTCGCCTCTCTGCGCTCCGTCCTGCGCTATTGCGAGGTGTCGCGCTGCGACATGGAAAAAGGAGAGATGCGCTGCGATGCCAATGTCTCGGTGCGGCGGCCGGGCTCCGAGCGGCTCGGTGTGAAGGTCGAGGTCAAGAATCTCAACTCCCTGCGGGCCGTGCGCGACGCCCTGGCCTACGAATCCCAGCGCCAAACGCGGGAGCTGGAGGCCGGCGGAAGCGTCAGCCAGGAGACCCGCCTCTGGGACCATGAGCGCGGCGTCACCGAGGCGATGCGCTCCAAGGAGGACGCGCACGACTACCGCTATTTCCCCGACCCGGACCTCCTTCCGCTCGTCTGCGACCCTGCCGCGGCGGAGAGCGCCCGGGCTTCGCTGCCCGAGCTCCCGGCCGCGCGCAGGACGCGCCTGAGCTCCCAATACGGGCTCACCGAGTATGACGCCGGAGTGCTGACCGCGGAGAAATCCCTCGTCGACTATTTCGAGGACTCCGTGCGCGGGGACCCGGGCGCCGCCAAGGCCGCGGCCAACTGGATCGGCACGGAATTGCTCGGGCGGCTCAACGCCGAGAACCGGGACTTGGGGGATTGCCCGGTGCCCCCGCGGGCGCTGGGGGAGCTGGCCGGGCTCCTCACACGGGGAACTATCTCTTCTAAGTCCGCCAAGGAAGTCTTCGCCAAGATGTGGGAGACCCGCGAGAGGCCCGGAGAGCTGGTGGACCGGCTGGGGCTGGCGCAGGTGAGCGACCCGGTCCAGATCGGCCGCTGGGTCGAGGAAGCCATCGCCGAGAGCCCTGCCGCGGCCGCGGACCTCCGCGCCGGCAAGGATAGGGCCATCGGGGCCATCGTGGGCCTCGTGATGAAAAAGTCCCGGGGGAAGGCCCATCCCGAGACCGTGAACAGACTCATCAAGGAGAAGTTGAAATGACCCGAACGACATGCCGCCTGACATTGCTATCCCTTTTCGCTCTCTTGAGCCCGGGAGTCCAGGCCTACGACAACATCGAGTATCTGGCCCCCTTGGGATCCGACCCCGTGGGGAGGCAGGTGGCGGTGGCCGCCTCCTTGGACCGCACCTATGTCTACGACGACAAGAAGAGCGCCCTGGTCCTCTTTTCCGCGGAGGGGAAATACCTGAAGGCCGTGGGCCGCTCCGGCTCCGGCCCGGACGGGTTCGAGGACGCCAAGCGCGTGGCCATAGGGCCGGATGGGACCGTCTTCGTAGCGGATACCGGCAACAGCCGCATCCAGATGCTCGATCCCGAGGGGAAATTCCTCGGCCGTTTCGGGACGCGCGGGTCCGAGCCGGGGCATTTAAGCTATCCCGAAGCCGTGGCCGTGGGCGGAGACGGCCGGGTGTACGTCGCGGACACCGGCAACCATCGCATCCAGGTCTTCACGCAGGAGGGGGTGTTCCTCTTCGGGTTCGGAGGCAAGGGGAGCCTGCAGGGCCAGTTCAGCAGCCCCAAGAAGGTGCTCGTCGACCCTTCGGACAACCTCTACGTGCTCGACTACGGCAACGAGCGCATCCAGAAGTTCGACTCCAAGATCCGATTCCAGAAGGAATTCCCGCTGGCGGGCCAGGATTTCACGGTCGACGCCTATGGCTTCATCTACGTGTTGGACGCGAGCCGGGGCAAGGTCAAGGAGATCAATCCCGAGGGGGCGACGCTGGGCGAGTTCGGCAGCCTCGGCTCGGGCAGGGGCCAGATGAAGAAGCCCTCCGAGATATCGGCCGCGCCCGACGGCACCCTGCTCATCGCGGACACGGGCAACACCCGGGTGCTGCGCGTGGCGCTGACGACGAAGACCAAGACGGCGCGCCTGCCCCAGAACCTCGCCATGAAGCTGCTCGTCAGCGGGCCTACGGCCATGATCCCCCAGCCCGCCGCGGCCCTGGCCTCGGGCAAGGGGCTGCTCTATGCCTACGTGCCCAAGACCGGCTTCTTTCTCGCCCTCGATGAGAAAGGCAAGGACCGCCTGCGCTTCGGCAGGAAAGAGGGCAAGGACCCCTCCGTGACGCGGGGAGCCCGGGGCTTCGCGGTCAGCGAGGCGCACGGCGTCTTCGTGGCGGACACCGACTCCAACCGGATGCAGGTCTTCGACCACGCCGGGAAGTTCAAGCTCGAGGTGGGCGCCGGCGGCATGTTCGGAAAGGGCAAGGAAGGCCGCCTCTCCGAGCCGGGCGCCGTGGCCGTCAACGAGAAAGGCACGGTCTACGTGGCCGAAAGCGGCAACGCCCGCGTCTCCGCGTTCAATCCCAAGGGGGATTTCCTCTTCGCCTTCGGCCCGCAGATCGGGGGCCTCACTCTGCAGGACCCGGCCGCGCTGGTCTACGACCAGGAGGGCTTCATCTATGTGCTCGATCGCGGCCTCAAGAAGGTCATCAAGTGCGAGCCCTCCGGAGGCTTCGTCTCCTCGTGGGGCGAACTCGGGGAGGGCATCGGCCAGTTCGTCGACCCCGTGGCCATGGCCTATGACGGCAAGACCTATCTTTACGTGCTAGACGCCGGGAACCCCCGAGTCTCCGTATTCGACAAGGAGGGGAACTGGATCACGAACTTCTTCTCGCGGGGGTCCGACGACAGGGGCTTCAAGCAGCCCTCGGCCATCGCCGTGACGGGCAGCCGCCTTTCCATCGCGGATCCGGGGCAGAACAGGATACTGAGCTTCGCCCTGCGCCCGCGCATCGCTCCCCCGGTCTCCCTGTCCACGAAGGCCGTCGCCGGGCAGATCAGCCTCGAATGGCCGGAGCAGAAGGATCCCTGGATCGACCTCTTCCGCGTCTACCGGGCCACTCAAGCCTCCGGTCCCTTCGCCGACGTGGGGACTTCCTCGACCACGGTATTCAGGGACTCGCAGGTGAGCCCGGAGACGAGGTACTGGTACCGGGTCGCCGTCGTGGCGGACACGGGGGATGAGGGCCCGCGCTCCCTGCCCGTTGAGGTGTTCGTTCCCTCCTCCATCAACCGCGCGGCCGTCGAGCTCTCTACGATCACCATCGGGAACATCTTCTCCGCGAACTATAAGTGGTATCTGAAGAACCCTCTGGGCAGCGCCGTGGTGGTCAACAACCTCAATGTGCCCTTCCAGAACGTGAAGCTCGCCTTCCGCTTGAAGGACTTTATGGACTTCGCCACCGAGAAGGTCATCGAGAACCTGGGCCCCAAGGAGACGGTGGAGGTTCCGCTGGCGGCCACGCTCAACAACAAGATACTGGAGGTCAGCGAGGATACGCCCATCCAGGCCGAGTTCACCGTGACCTTCTACGAGGAGGGCAAGCCCCAGCGGGTGTCCCGGACGCAGGCACTGAAGGTCTATTCCCGCAACGCCATCACCTGGGAGGACCCCAAGCGCATCGCCAACTTCATCACGCCCAAGGACCCGCCGGTGCTCGACCTCGGGCGGGAGGCTCTGCGGCAGGCGCCCAAGGGTCCCCCCGCGGCGGAGTATCTCAACGGCAACCTGGTCATCGCGATGCACATATGGGACGCGCTGGGCGCCGTCGGGGTCCGCTTCCTCCCGAGCCCGAACAACCCCTTCGAGCAGATCTCGGAGGACCCGGCTTTCCCGGTGGACTACACCCAGTTCCCCCGGGAGACCTTGCGGCGCAAGAGCGGGGAATGCGACGACCTGGTGACGCTCATCGCCTCCATGCTCGAGGGGGCCACGGTGAAGACGGCCCTCCTCGATTATCCGGGGCACATCGCCCTGATGTTCGACACCGGAGCCTCGGACGCGGCGGAGGTCGGCCTTCCGCCCGGAGCTCTCATCCGCTACAAGGGCTCGCTGTGGATCCCGCTGGAGGCGACGCTGGTGGGTTCGCCCTTCCATGAGGCCGTGCGCAAGGCGCTCTCGGCGTATCGGGAGATGCTCAAGGCCGGCAAGGTCGGCATCATCGACCCCCGCGTGGCGTGGGAGACCTATGAGCCCGCGACCCACCCCGCCTCCGAGGCGCCCATCCAGACTCCGGATGCGGCGGACGTGGCCAAGCGCTTCGACGAGGAATCCCAGGCGTACTTGAAGGCCCGCTACGACTACCTGACGCGGGGCCTGAAGAAGAGGATCGCCAAGGATGAGAACGACCCGGAACTGGCCAACGAGCTGGGCATCGTCTACATCCAGCATGGCAAGACCGAGGAGGCCGTCAAGGAGTTCGCGCGGGCCGCGGAGCTCGACCCGCGCAACGCGGCGGCGCTCACCAACCTCGGGAACCTATCCTACATGGAGGGGAAATTCGATGAGGCGCTGGCGCATTATCAGAAGGCGGCCGACGAGGATCCCCTGGACGCCGGACTTTGGATGAACTTGACGCGGGCGGCGCTGAAGGCGGGGAAGGCGGCGGAGGCGGGGGAATTCTCCAAGAAGGCCTTGGCGCTGGACCCGGGCCTGGAGCCGGCCGTGCAGTCGCTGTTGAAATGATCTTAGGGGGTCAACTATGAAGATGAACATCCGCATGCTGGTGGTCGCGTTGTCGGTGCTCGCGACGGCCGTCCCCGCGCGCTGCGCGGAGCCGGCGGCCGCGGAGAAGGCGGCGGCGCCCGCCGCGTCGGCGCCGGCCAAGGGCGGGGGCCTGCTCAAGTGGTTCAAGAACGTAAAGACCAGCCTGGAGAAATCCGCGGTCCAAGGCCGCTACCGCAAGGTGCGCGCCGGGGCCGTGGCCGCGGTGCGCGGCGCCGGCCAAGACGACGTCGACCCCAAGAAGCCCTACTGGAAGGGCGGCCTCTCGGATAAAAAGGCGGCCGAGTACAACAAGGAGCGCGCGGAGTTCAAGGTTGCCGTTGACGCCATCCTCAAGGGAGATTTCGACGGGGGCGCCAAGAAACTCGATGAGTTCGAAGCCGCGCATCCCCGGAGCAAGCTGATGTCCGACGTCAAGGAAGCCCGGGCCAAGCTGGCCGAGCTCAAGGCGCAAGGCGGGGCCCCGGAGGAAGAGGCCTCGGGCAAAGAAGAGGCGCAGGCCGAGACCCAGCAGCAGGACGACGAGGGAAACTAGCTCTCCGACCGGGTCGGAGAGCTAGCGGCGCATCAGCGCTAGAAGATAGACCGCCGCCGACGCGGCCAGACCCGGGTAGAAGGGCGCTGGATTTCCCAGCGCCCAGGCCGCGCCTGAGGTCAAGCACCCCGCCAGCGAGCACGCCAGGGCCCCTCGCGGGCCCGGCCGCAGGGCCGGGAAATAAGAGGCGGTCAGCGGGATGAGCAGTCCCGGTATCACGACCGAGCCCACCGCGTACCATAAGGCCACCACCGAGGGAAGGGCCAAAGCCAGCACGAAGGACAGGGCGCAGGTAGCCAAGAGCCCGCGCCGGACCCACGCCTCCTCGTCCTCGGCCCTCATCGTAAGCACCCTGCCTGCCGCGTCGCGCCCGAGGCTCACGGCCGAGAGGAAACTCGTCGAGCCCAGGGCGGCCAGCGTGGAGGAAGCCACTCCGGCCAGGAAGAGGCCGCGGATGCCGGAGGGGAGGAGATGGGACGCGAGGGCCGGATAGGCCTGGAGCGGCTCTTGCAGGTCCGGGAGCATGGCCCGCGCGTAGAGGCCGGTGGTCGTGGTCAGGAAGTCGAAGACCGCCCAGAAGAGGACGGAGACGCAGATGCCCCTGCGGGCGGTGGACGCGTCCTTGGCCGCGCAGACCCGTTGATGAAAGGCCGGATCGACGAAGGTCCAGAGGGCCAGGAAGAACCAGGTCATCAGGAACAAGGGCGGCTTCCCTCCGGTCCAATCCAGATGGGAGGGGGGGAGGTTCGCGGCGAGGAAGCCCGTTCCTCCGGCGCGCAGGACCGCGAAGGGGAGGATGAGGGAGAAGCCTCCGAACATCACCAGGAATTCCAGGCGGTTGGCCCAAACATCCGCGCGCAGGCCTCCGGCGAAGAGGAAGCTCGCCGCCGCCGCCAATGAGACGGCGAGGCAGAGCCAGAGCGGCCACCCCGTCACCCATTGCGCCAAAGTCCCCAGCATCAGGGCCTCGTCGGCCGGACTGGCGAGCAGGAAGACCAGGAAGGCGGCCAGGGCCGCGGTCTTCTTGCCGTAGGCGCGCTCGAGGTGGTCGGGGATGGTGAGTCCCCGGCTCTCGCGTATGCGCCCGGCCACGAGGGCGGCGTAGAGCAGGGAGAAGAGATAATACGGGGCTCCCTGGGCCAGCCAGTTGGAGATCCCGTAGCGGTAGGTATACTCGCCCACCCCCAAAGTGCCGCCGTAGAAGCTGGGCACCAAAGTGGCCACGAAGCTCGGCAGAGTGAGGGTGCGCCCGGCCAGAATGTAATCCTCGCTGCCTTCCTTGCGGCGGCCTGCGGCGCGCAGGCCGGTCCAGACCACGGCGGCCAGATAGGCCGCGAGGATGAGATAGTCGGCCGCCGACAAGATCATTGAGGGAGCCGGCAAGTTTTATCTATCAGGGTTGTTTCCGTATTTCTCTCTATTATCGAATCGAAGAAATAATGCGTGGATGAATTACCATCTTGCACCCAAGCTTATCCTCTGCACGTTGCCCAGCTCGCCGAAAGGCGTGAAGGTGTAGTCGGCCCGGTAATTTCCGAGCTTGAGCCCGAACCCGCCGCCGAGCCCCCCCAATCCTATTGGGCTGGATGAGGCGGAACTGATTGTTCTTGCGGCTTGCGAGGCATAACCCGCGCGCACGGCGAACACGGGCAATACCGAGTACTCCGTTCCCACTCCCACCTCGGTCCGCTTGTCGTAGGGCTCATGCCGCACGTCCACGGCCAGATGCAGAAGCCCGCCCAGCTTGTCCACCGGCAAAGCGCTTCCCCTCACAGTGATTGATGGCAATTCAATACGTTTATCCACAGTGGGGTTGTAAACAGCGAGATCACACTCTGCCCTTGCGCTTGCCGCGCCGCATAGGGTCAGAAATGATAGGAGCATGGCCTCTACAATCTTATTCCTCATCGTCTCAGTAGTCTGAATTAGAAGTCTTCAAATATCGCGGCATTCGATTGGCATCTTTTTCGCCATGATTCCCATATCCATATCAAACGTCTACCTATTCTCCAGGCGGGACATCATCCTCCGAAGCCATTAAGATTTTCTTATAGCGCAGGAGATACGGAACATCAGCCTTAACCCACAGCAAGGTTTCCCGTGCTTCTTCGTTAATGAAAGCCTCGTTTCTCTTCGCCAGTTGCTCCAGCAAGGGAATTGCTCGCTCGTCTGGAATACATCTCAAAGCTTCCATCATGACCGAGTAGTTTGCGTGCACCTTCTTCCAGGGAGGGCCAGGCACGCCGGGTATATTTTCTTCGTTGTTTAGCAACTTTAGGATATCAGGAACCACAGCTTTCCCTAACTCGCCAATAACCGACACTGCCTGCTCATGCTGAACAGGTGTCACCCAATTTATCAAAAGACCAATCGCCTGCCTCTTTCTATCGACTGGCGACAATTTATTTAAATTACGTGCGACTTGGCCCCGAGCCCGCGCATGCTCAGTATAACGTTTAGAACTAGGGACTTTGGTCTCGATCTCATCCAGGTCATGAGCCCAGCCCTTCATAATATAAGTCAGCGCGAAAGGTTCAACAACTTCGGGATTTGTCTTCGCCAGCATCTCGAGATATTGCCACCTATCTTCAACACTCTTTTCTGCCAACCGTCTAACTTCACGACCGATTCTGCCTGATCGCCTTACGAACCAAACCGTGTCTGTTTCCGCCTTCTTCAAGATTGCGATGGATTCCGCGCCGTTGAATCGACCGGCGAATTCCATGGCTATGGCGCGGATTGCCGGATCGCGGTCTTCGGCGAATCGGCCTATGGCAACCAAGTCAGGCTTTCCATTAGAATCAACAGAGCTTTCCAATGCATGAATCTTCTTCGCCCGTTCAATGAGTTCTGGTGTTGATTTCTTATTTTCTTCAGCAAGCACCATGTTCGAAGTTGGACTATAAGTCAGACAACCCGCAACAAGCGATCCAATGACAAACTTCATAATTCCTCTTCTCTATAAATTCGGCTATGGCTCCCACTGGCTGCCGGGATGTGCCCAATCAATTCCTTGGTGTCCGTATGTTCCATGGATTTCGGCCCAATCCGATCCTTCGTGAGTTGAATTAATGACGTCTGATTTTGTTCCAATTTTTGCCTCCCACCCACCAGCATGGCCAGGCGGGTCTCCTGGTTCTCTGTCACATATACCATCCCCATCCTGATCTTCAGGGGCCGGTGGATTCCAATACCCTCTTTTAGCTTCTGGAAGCCTTCTGCGGTCAAGGGAGGTCGTTGGCTCCTGTGGCCGTGGTTTGGCGCTCGGCTGATCCAGAGTTGGCCTTTGTAGTATTAAGGAGATACCGGACGCCGATCGGTTCATGGCAACGGCAGACGGCATCAGCGCGAGCTGGAGCTTGAACGCTTCAAGTCCGGATCACTGGCAATCACCCGAGCCCGGCGCCGAGGGAGAGACCACGGTGCAGTTGATCACCGTGTCCTGCAGGACGTTCGGCGGCGGAGGAGGGGGCGGGAGAGGCAAAGGCTCACCGATCAGGTCTCCGGGCGGCGGCGGCAAGGGACCCGGGGGAGGAGGCTCCCCGGGCTTGGGCGCAGGCGGGGGAGCCATGGGGGGAGGCAGCATCGGCTTGTCCGTCATGGGCGGAGGGGGCGGGGGGGGCGGAGCCACGGTCTCCGCCTTTCCGGCCAGCATGGGTTTTGGCTCTCCGCCGGAATGCGCCACCTGCAATTGCCCGCCGGCGGCCATGAGCTGGCCGTTGGGAGTCATGGCCAAGGTGGCGCCGGCCTTGGCCTCGACGGCCGAGCCGCCGGAGACGAAGACGGCCACGCCGTTCTCGACCTTCACCGAAGCGCCCGGCGGGATGTCCGGCACGGGCTTGCCCGGCTCCACGGTCACGATCTTCCCATCGGGCATGGTGATGACGAGCTTGCCGGTGAAGCTGACCACCTTGGTCTTGGGGCCATCGCCCTCGGCTTTCTCTCCGCCCTTCTTCCCATCCTCTTTTTTCGCGTCCTTCTTTTCCTTGTCGTCCTTGCCGCCCTTACTTTCGGCGGGCGGGGGCGCGGCAGGGAGCTCGACGGCCGGCTCCGGGGCCTGCTTCACCTCCGGAGGAAGGGGCGCGGGTTTCGACTCGGCCAAGCCCACGAGGGCGTCGGCCACCACGCGGTTGCCCGCGTCGAGCTGGGTCTGGCGGCCGAAGGCGTCGTTTAAGTCGAGCTGTCCGCCGAAGAGGTTCCAGGTGGTGGCGCCTCCGGGCTCGACCTCGGTGCGGAACTCCGTGCCGCGAACGCTGGCCACGGCGCTGGGCGTGCGCACGGCGAAGCGCCGGCCCTTGAGCCTCTTGATCCAGGCGTCGAGCACTCCGACGGTGAGGCGGATGTCCACCCGGCCGGGGGAGAGCCTGTCGAGGGCGTAGGCGGAGGAGGGGCCGATGCGGACCTTGGTGCCGTCGGAGAACGCGATGACCGCGGCGCCGTTGGAGTCGGTCTTTATCTCATCGCGCGCGGAAAGAGCCTGCCCGGTCGGGGCCGGGATCCAGAAGGGCGTCCCCGCGGGTTTGTACTGGACCCCTCCCTCCACGGAGCCGATGGAGGCGTTGACCGAGGGAAGGTTCTTGTCCCCGCCGAAGCCGAGGAGGGCCATCGAGGGCGCGGGCGCGGCGAACGCGGAGGCGAGTAGGGCGGAGAAAAAAAGGCGTTTCGTTGGAACCATTCGGTCCTCCTTAAAAAGCCAAGAATCTCTCAAGTTTAACCCCTTTTCATGGACCTCGCAAGGCCATCATGGTTACAGACGATCCAGGCCTTGCCGCGGAGCACCGTGATCGCGGCCCGGGCCGCGATCGCCTGGTTGCTAAGGCCGCGGCTTCCTTTCCCCAGGACCTCGCCGCGCAGGGGGAATTTTAATCCCCGGCTGAGGACGCTCACGGTGGAAGTGGCCGGCACGATGGATACGGTCTCCCCCGCGCGGCAGGGGAGGGTATGCCGCCCCCGGGCGGCCAGAAACATGGCGCCCTGGTCCACGAAGACCACGCGCAGGCCGGGCGCGAAGCGCTCGGCCAGGGAGAGGTTGACGAGGAGGTGGTCGAGGCGGCCGCCCAGGGCTCCCGCGACCCAGACCTCCCGGACGCCTGAGGAGGCCGCCAGCTCGAGGGCTTTTGCGAAATCGGACCTTTCCTCGGAGAAATCGCAGAGGAAGACGGCTCTCTTCCAGCGGGGAAGGGGCTTGGGCAGGGAGTCCATGTCCCCGATGACGACGCGGGGCTCGATGCCAAGGCGCGCGGCGTGCCTGGCCCCGCCGTCGGCGCAGAACACGCGGCGGGCCTTGCGCGCGAGCGCGCGCACCCGTGCGGGAAAGGGCAGCTCCCCGTTGAGGAGGATGAGGATGGGCTTCAAGAGTGATTGCGGATGCGCTCGATGATGGAGGTGGTCGAGCGCCCGCGCTTGAGGGGGAGCAGGGCGACGCGTCCGGCGTGCCGTCTTCCAGCCACCTGGCCGGGCCGGTAATCCGCGCCTTTGACCAGGACCTCCGGCTTTATAAAGGAGAGGAGGCGCTCGGGAGTATCCTCCCCGAAAGGGATCACCGCGTCGACGCAGGCCAGGCCCGCGAGGATGCGCGCGCGGTCTTTGAGCGGCTGTACCGGCCGGCCGGGACCCTTGTGCAGGCGGCGAGCCGAGGCGTCGCTGTTGACGCCCACGATGAGAGCGCCGCCCAGGGACGCGGCCTTTTCAAGGAGCTCCACGTGCCCGGCGTGGAGTATGTCGAAGACCCCGTTGGTGAAGACAACGGCGCGTCCCTCTTTTGCCCACCTGCGCCGGGCCAAGATAAGCCGGGGGAGTGTCAGGATTTTCAACATGGAGGACTTTTTCGAGATTTTCGACTCCAGTTTCATGGATGATAGACGCGAAAATATCGGAAAAGTCCGATACGCGGCTTAGTGCGCTTTAGGGGCATCCGGGAAGAGGGACTCCTCGATGATCCCGCAGAGGATCTGGATGATGGCGATGTGGGTCTCCTGGATGCGCGCTACCCGGCGGGAGGGCACGCAGAGGCAGACATCGCAGAGCGCCTTGAGCTTCCCGCCGCTCTCCCCGCTCAAACCGAGCACCGCGAGCCCGAGGGCTTTCGCCTTTTGGGCGGCGCGCAGGACGTTGGGGGAGTTCCCGCTCGTCGAGATGGCCACGGCCACGTCTCCGGGCTTGGCGTGGGCCTCGAGTTGGCGCTCGAAGACGGTCTCGTAGCCGAAGTCGTTGGCAATCGAGGTCAGGTCGCCGGTATTGGTCGTCAGGGCGAGGGCGGGCAAGGGCGGGCGGTTCCGCTCGTAGCGTCCGACGAGCTCGTCTGCGAAGTTCTGGGCGTCGCAGGCCGAGCCTCCGTTTCCGAAGCTCAAGAGCTTGTTGCCCCGGCGGTAGGCGTCGACGAGCAGTTCCCCCATGCGGGCGATGGCGGCGGCTTGCGCGGCGGAGGCTTCCGTCGTGCGCGCGCTCTCGATGATCTCGGAACGGATTCTGTCCTCAAGACCCGGCATGGGCGTTCTCCTGGAGCAGGATGTCGGCGAAAGAGGTGTCGAAGTCCCCGGAGTGGAAGCGCCCGTCCTGGAGCACCTGGCGATGGAAGGGGAGCGTGGTCTTGAGCCCGCCCACCGAGAATTCCCCGAGGGCTCTGAGCGCGCGCGAGAGCGCCGTGGGCCTGTCCCGGCCCGAGACGATCAGCTTGGCCAGGAGGCTGTCGTAGTAGCTGGGAACGGTGTAGCCGGGGTAGAGATGCGTTTCCACGCGCACGCCGGGTCCGGCGGGAAGGGTGAGTTCCTCCACGAGCCCGGGGCAGGGGGCAAAGCCGCGGGAGGGGTCCTCCGCGTTGACGCGGTGCTCGATGCAGTGGGCCGAGATGAGTGAGGCGCGCTCCTGGTCGAAAGAGAGGGGAAGTCCCGCCGCGAGGCGGATCTGCTCATGGACGAGGTCGAGCCCGGTGACCATCTCGGTGACGGGATGCTCTACCTGGAGGCGGGTGTTGACCTCGATGAAATAATACCCGCCGGAGGGGTCGAGGAGGAATTCGACGGTGCCCACGTTGGTGTAGCCGCAAGCTTTGGCCAGGCGGACGGCCGAGCTCTGGAGCTTCTCCCTCAGGGCGGGGGTCACGGCCGGGGAGGGGGACTCCTCGATGAGCTTCTGATGGCGGCGCTGGACGCTGCAGTCGCGCTCCGGGAAGGCGACGACGCTGCCGGCCTCGTCGGCCGCGATCTGGATCTCCACGTGCCTGGGCCGCTCGATGAACTTCTCCAGGTAGAGAGTTCCGTCCCCGAAGGCGGCCTTGGCCTCGCCGGAGGCTTTCTCGATCTCGGAGGCCAGCATGCGCTCCTCGCGGACCAGGCGCAGGCCCTTGCCTCCTCCACCGGCCGCGGCCTTGACCATGACCGGAAAACCCACTTTCCGGGCCGCCTCGGCTAGCGCGGGACCCTCTCCGGCGGCGCCGGGCACCACCGGGACGCCCGCCTTGCGCGCTATCTCCTTGGCCTCGATCTTGTGGCCCAGCGAGGAGATGGCCTCGGGCGAGGGGCCGATGAAGAGCAGGCCCTGGTCCCGGCAGGCCTTGGAGAAGGCGGCGTTCTCAGAGAGAAAGCCGTAGCCCGGGTGCACGGCCTGCGCGCCGGTGATCTTCGCCGCGGAGAGGATGCGCTCGGCCCTCAGGTAGCTGT
Organism: uncultured Elusimicrobia bacterium; assembly: GCA_964359165.1. GTDB lineage: Bacteria > Elusimicrobiota > Elusimicrobia > UBA1565 > UBA1565 > CAYHRV01. The sequence continues at coordinate 8,613 of CAYHRV010000002.1, read as the reverse complement.
CCTTTGCTGGGGCGGGCCCGATGCAGACGCTCTCGTCGGCCAGCGCCAGATGGCGGGACTGCCGGTCGGCTTCCGAATAGACCGCCACGGACTTGATTCCCAGTTCGCGCAGGGCGCGGATGACGCGCACCGCGATCTCCCCGCGGTTGGCGATGAGGACTTTATTGAACATAGACGTCCACCTTGACCTTCCTGGACCAGAGGTCGACCTTGGCCGAGAGTATCTCGACGTCGGCGGTGCGCAGGGAGACGCGGTAGTTGGGCCCCGAGACATGCTCCGGTGACCAGCTCTCCTGGCCGGGACGGAGCTTGGAGCCCTGGGCTTTGAGCTTGGCGGCCAGCTCCCGGCGGGCCTTCTCGCGCCACTCCGATAGGGTGGACTCGTCATCGGCGGTGCGGTGATGCTGGACGACGCCCACGGCCTCTTCACCGGCCTGGCCGGAGAAAACCTTCACGTTGCGCTGGGCATACTCCAAGTCGTCGCTCGCGGAGCAGACGCCGGAGGCCTCTTGGTAGTCCTTGAGGGCTTCCTGGGGGGCGTTGAGCATGGCGCGGGCGTCGGCGCGGGCGAGGAGTATGTCGCAGCGCTGGGCCGGGGACTGTCCCGGCAGGGACAGGAGGATGTTGTATTCCCGCACCGCCTCAGCGGGACGGTCCAGGCGGTTCTTGTAGAGGTCGGAGAGTATCCCGTGCAGGTAGAAGAGGCGGTGCTCATCCATCTCGGAGGGGGCCTGCTTGGCCAGGTCGATGGCCGCCGAGCATTCGCCCACGGCGTCCTGGATCCGGTTCTGATAATACGCCGTCTCGCATTGATACGACCGGGCCAGGGCGTCGCGCGGGTTGACCGCCAGGGCTCCGCGGGCGAATTGGTCGGCCAAATCGAAATCCAGGGACAGGATCGCGGATTCCGCGGCTTCGAGCTGATTGGCGTTGAAGGCCCTCATCCAGCGCCCGTCGTCCAGCGCGAAATCCATGAATTCGGTCAGCGTCTCCCCATTGGGCGAGCGGGACTCGTAGCGGATGCTCGCCCAGTCCTTTTCGAGGGATTCCAGGACGACGGAGCCGAAAGTCCGGCCGGAGTCCTGCAGGCGGCGGAAATCGTCTTTGGGGCAGTTGCTCCGTGAGATGGGAGAGAGCATCCCGTAGGCCGTTTCGATGTCCCCGGTCTGGATGGCGGATAAGTACTTGCCGGCGTTGCGCACCACCCTCACGCGCGGGTTCCTCCGGAAGTTCCAATAGTAGAAACCGTAGAGGAGCAGGCCGGCCACCAGCAGGAGTATCCCGATCGAGGTGGACGCCAGGGCGCGGGTCCGGGTGAAGGTGGGCTTCTCGGGTTTCTGCGCTTTCGCATTCTCCCCGGGGGAGTGCCTCAACTCTATGTGCCGCTTGGCCATCTTGTCGCGCAGGACTCCCGTATTCTCCGCTCTCAACCGGAACTTGGCCTTGTCTTCCTTGGACGCCTGCGCGGGGGCCTCCTCGGGAGTTTCCTTGGGGGCCCGCTCCGCGATGCGGATGATGCCGGTCTTGGGGGCGTCCAGGAAAGGGGAGCGGGCCGGGGATTTGAACTCGGGATAAGGCTCCTGCGTCTCGACCGCGGGCGCTTTCGCGGGCTCCGGCTCGGGCTCCGGCTTCTGGGCCGGCACGAGCGACAGGGAACTTTGAGCGGGGGCCGGTTCCGGGGGCTGCCGGGGTTCGGGTTTCGGAGGCGGGGGAGCGGGAACGGGTTCCGGGGAAGCAGGCTGTATCGGGGACGCGGCCGGCTCGGAGGCCTTCTCCAGGGTGGGTTTCTGCCAGCGCAGAGGGGAGAAGGGGCCGGGTACGTCGGAGGCGGCCGGTTCGGGGGCCTTGAGCGCGCGCGGTTGGGGTTCGGCCTGCGGGACCCGCATACCAGCGGGGAGTGTCGACTCCGCGCGTTGTTGGGGTTCGACCGGCTCGGGCGCTTTTTCTACCTTCGGTTTCTGCCAGCGCAGAGGGGAGAAGGGGCCGGGTTCATCCGACGGCGGCGGTTCGGCCGGGGGCGTCTTGGGGGAGAAGGGGCCGGGCGGCTCGGGTTTCGGGACCTCGTAGCGTTTGGGCGAGAAAGGACCGTCGCCCTCCTGCGGTGGAGGGGAGGCTTTGGGGGCGAAAGGTCCCGGCTCAGGGGTTTTGGGCTGGGGGGCCGGTTGAGCCTTGGGCGCCGGGGGCGGGGCCGTTTGGGGCTTGGGCGGCGGCGGGGCCGGCGGCTTGATGACGATGAATCTCTGGGGCTCCAGGGGCGCGGGTTTGGAGGCCGGGGCTTGCGCTCCGGGTTTGGGCGGAGCCGATTTTCCGTCGCCGAGCATCAGCATGTCGCCGCAGATGTCGCAGTAGTTCTTGGCCGCCGAATTCCGGAACCCGCAGGAGCCGCAGATGCGGACGACGCGCCCCTGGCAGTAGGGGCATTTCGAGGCATCGGGCGCGGGAGTCCCGGGCTTGGCGGGCATGGGCGGGGGCGGGCCTTTGCCGCATTTCGAACATTGAAGAACCGCCGGTTTCGATCCCATCCTAGTCTATGGTTCTATGAAGAAGAGAGCCTGGCCGTATTGAACCGCCTGACCGTCCTCGGCGGGTGCGGCCGCGATCTTCCCGGAGGCGGGGGCCAGGACGGGTTCCTTGCGGGTCCCCGTTTCCACGAAGCCGAGCGCTTGGCCTTCCTTCACCGCCGCGCCCAAAGCCGCTTTCGGAGCGGAGCCGAGCTCGTTGGCCCGGAATATCCCGACCTCGGGCGAAGAGACCGGGACCAGGGAACAGCCTCGGAACCCGTCCGCGGAGGGTTCGGCGCCCTCCATCCGGAACATGGCGCCCAGCCCGGAATCCCGATAAGAGGCCTCGACGAGGTCCGTGGTCCGCATCCAGCTCGTGATCTCACGCAGGGTCTTCTCGTCCATCAGGAACTCCTTTTCTTGCCGCGGCGGCGAGGGGAGCGGCGGGAGCCGGAAGAGCGGTGGTGCGCCGCCTTCGCGCTCCGCCTGCGCTTGGGCCGGCTCCGCTTGGATTTCGTACGGCCGCGCTTGATAAGATTATGCGGGTTCGCCGGCAGAAGGCCGGAGGCCAGGGGGTCGAAGGGGCCGGGCAGCATGGAGTAGACCCGCGCGCGGGTGATGGTCTCTCTCTTGTTGGGGTCCAGATTGACGATGAGCAGGTCGGTGTCTTTCGTGCTGAATTCCGTCATGACTTGGCGGCAGGCGCCGCAGGGGCGGGCCGAGCGGGCCGCGACCGCCACCGCCTGAAGGGCTTTTTCGCCCCGGCTGACCGCGTTGAAGATCGCCACGCGCTCCGCGCATAGGCTCAGCCCGTAGGAAGCGTTCTCCACGTTGGCTCCGGTGAAGAACCTCCCGGATTCGGTCACGACCGCCGCCCCGACGGGATAGCGCGAGTAGGGGGCGTACGCGTTCTTGCGCGCGCGCTTGGCCAGCTCGATGAGGACGCGATATTTCTTCTTGATGTTGAGAGCCATCAATCCCTCCTGAGTATGGGGCCGAGCTTGCGCAGAGTCCCTTTGGGCATCGCTTCCGGACGGGTCATCACCGCGTTGCGCAGGGCGCTCGCGCACGGGCAGGAGCGGGGAGCGGCCGCGGCTTCGGGCAAGGCCGCCTCGATCAATGCCTGGGCGTTCTCCGCGTTGGCGCTGAGCACGGCGAGCACCTTCTCGGTGTTGACCTCCTCGCCTTCCTTCCAGCAATCGTAGTCCGTGACCATCGCCACCGGCGCATAGCAGATTTCCGCCTCACGGGCGAGCTTGGCTTCGGGGACCACGGTCATGCCGATGATCGAGTAGCCCAGCCGGCGGTGGAGGAGGGACTCGGCCCGAGTGGAGAAGGCCGGGCCCTCCATGCAGGCGTAAGTCCCGCCCCGGTGGGAGGGGATCTTCAGGCGCCGCGCGGCGCGCAGGAGCCGGCCGGAGAGGTCGTCGCAGAAGGGATGGGAGAAAGCGATATGCGCCACCACGCCTTCCCCGAAGAAGGTGCAGCGGCGCTCATGGGTCTTGTCGACGAGTTGGTCCGGGAACACGAAATGCCGCGGGGCCAGGGAGGCTTTCAGGGAGCCGACGGCCCCGAAGGCGAGGATGCGCTCCACGCCCAGGGATTTCAGCGCCCAGATGTTGGCCCGTCCGTTGAGCTCGGAGGGGAGCAGGGAGTGGGCTCGCCCGTGGCGGGGCAGGAAAGCGCAGCGGACCCCCGAGAGGGTGCCGATGAACACGGCGTCCGAGGGGGCTCCGAAAGGCGTCTTCACGCGCGCCTCGACCAAGTCCCGGACGTTCTTCATCCGGTAGAGTCCCGAGCCCCCAATCACGCCGATCCGTACGGATCGGTGTGCGTTGTTGTTTTTCTGATGGGTCATATCAGCATCCTCCCCACGGGAGGATGCTCGTCCCAGGGGCGGGCATCCGTTTCATCGGGAGTTTCCTCTGGTCACTAGGCCGTATACCCGCCCTCCGGGAGCATCTCCCGGATCGCCTTGTCGAGGGAGGCGAGGTCGAGCGGTTTGCGCATGAAGCGCAGTCCGGCCCGCTCCTCTATGCCGATGCGCAGGGGCTGGTCCACGCTCCCGCTCATGATCAGCACGGGGATGTCGCGCGTCGAGGGGTACTCCTTGAGCAGTTGAAGGGCCGTGGAACCGTAGAGCCCGGGCATGACCACGTCCATGATGATCAGGTGCGGGTGCTCCTTCTCCGCGATCGTGAATGCCTGGGCGCCGTCGACCGCCTCCAAGATGCGATGTCCCTTGGCCGTTAAAAAATCGCGGAGCAAGGCCCGGATCTCCTCGTTGTCGTCGGCAATGAGGATGTGGGCGATCATGCCGCTTTCCCCCCCACGGGGGGAAAGCAGCCGGGGGGCATGTTAGCCGTTCCCCTGCCGTTCTCTTGCCGTTCCCACGAGGCGGACCGTCGTGGGGGCGTCCTTCTTGGCGTTTCCATTCCGTTTTCATCAAGTCGCAGACTTTTCAAGCATTTCCTCGTATATCGGGAACTTCCCGGTCAGTTCCCTCACCTTCCCGCGCACCGCCGCGAGGGCCGAGGGGTCCGCGCGCCGGTCCAAGGCGTCGGTGATCAACTCGGCGATCGCGCCCATCTCGCCTTCCCCCATCCCCCGGGTGGTCACCGCGGGAGTGCCGATGCGGATGCCGCTGGCGATGAAGGGTTTTTGGGGGTCGTAGGGGATGGCGTTCTTGTTCACGGTGATCCCGGCCAGGTCGAGGGCCTCCTCGGCCTCCTTGCCCGTGGCGCCCTTGGGCCTGAGGTCGACGGAGAAGAGGTGGCAGTCCGTCCCCCCGGCCACGATGCGCAGGCCGCGGTCCTTGAGCGCTCCGGCCAACGCCCGGGCGTTGGCGATCACCCGGCGCTGATAGTCCTTGAACTCCGGGGCGAGCGCCTCCCCGAAGCAGGCCGCTTTCCCCGCGATGACATGCATGAGCGGGCCGCCCTGCGTGCCGGGGAATATCATCTTGTCCACCGCCTTGGCGTGAGCTTCCTTGCAGAGGATCATTCCGCCGCGCGGTCCGCGCAGGGTCTTGTGCGTGGTCGTGGTGACGAAGTCCGCCAGGGGGACAGGGGAGGGGTAGACTCCGGCGGCGATGAGCCCGGCGTAGTGGGCGATGTCGACGGCGAAATAGGCCCCGGCCGAGTCGGCCATCTTCTTGAAGCGCGCCCAGTCGATGACGCGGGAGTAGTTCGAGGCCCCGGCCAGGATGAGCTTGGGCTTGCGGCGCTCCACGAGGGCTTCGGCCTCTTCGTAGTCGATCTCCTCGGTGTCGCGGCGCACATTGACGGGGACGATCTGGAAGAACATGCCCGAGAAGTTGAGCGGGTGGCCGTGGGAGAGATGGCCGCCGTGCGCGAGGTTGAGCCCCATGATGACGTCCCCGGGTTTGAGCACCGAGAGGTACACGGCGACGTTGGCCTGCGTGCCGGAGTGGGGCTGGACGTTGGCGTGCTCGCAGGCGAAGAGCTTCTTGGCCCGCTCGATGGCCAGGGTCTCCACCTGGTCGACGAACTCGCAGCCGCCGTAGTAGCGCTTGCCGGGATAGCCCTCGGCGTACTTGTTGGTCAGGATCGAGCCCTGGGCTTCAAGCACGGCTCGCGAGACGTAGTTCTCCGAGGCGATGAGCTCCAGGTTGTCGGCTTGCCGGCGCGCCTCGCGCGCGATGGCGCCGTGAAGTTCCGGATCTTGCCCGCTAAGACTTCGCACTGTCGCCTCCTTCCACTATCTTGAGCAGGGCTCCCTCGATGAGGTCGCGGCACTGGACATAGACCGCGTCCGGTTTGCCGATGGGGTCGGGAACGTCACACTCCCCCTGGCCGGCATGCTGGAGGAAAAGCCGGGTCTTGGAGGTGAATTCGGGGTATTGGTCCAGGAGATAGTCGCGGTGCATGCGGGCCATGGGCAGGACGAGGTCGGCCCAGCGCAGAACCTCCCGGGTGGCCAACTGGGGGACATGCTGGATGTCCTCGATGCCCTTGGCCTTGAGGGCGTTGCGCACCCCATCGGGGACGCCGAAGTGGCGCTCGGCCGCGATGCCGGCCGAACGGGCCTCCCAGCCGGAAAGTCCCCGGTCGGCGGTCATGCGGTTTAGGAGGAAATGGGCCATGACGCTGCGGCAGCTGTTCCCGGTGCAGACGAATAGGACTTTCATCGTGGTTTCAACGCTTCTTCGACGACCTCGCGCGTCAGGGCGCCCTCTCTGAGCACGCGCACGCCCCGGCTCGCGTCCACCACCGTGGATTCGACCCCTCCGGGGCACGGCCCCCCGTCCAGGATATAATCCACCCGTCCTTCGAATTCCGCCGACACCTGCGGGCCCTCCGTCAGGGAGGGCCGCCCCGAGAGGTTCGCGCTGGTGCTGGCCCAGGGGACCGCGGACTCCTTGATGAGGGAGCGCAGGAGCTCATGGGCCGGGACTCGGAGCGCGAGCGTCGGATACTCCGCGAAAGTCAGCAGACGGCCTTCGCAGGTGGGCGTCAGCGCCAGCGTCAGGGGTCCCGGCCAGAATCTCTCCGCCAGGGCCGCGGCTTCCGGCGTGAACTCCGCCCACCTTCGAGCTTCCTCGACAGAATGTACCAAAATGGGCAGGGGTTTCATAGAATCGCGCCGCTTGATCTCGTAGATGCGGCGCAGAGCCGCCTTGATGAGCCCCGTGCAGCCCAGGCCGTAGACCGTGTCCGTGGGGAAAGCGAGGACCTTCATCTCCCGCACCGCCTGCGCCAGTTCGCGCAGGGCCTCCTTCGGGAGGTCCTGCGCGGTCCGTGCATGGAATGTCCTGGTCCGGATCGCTTCGGTCATGGTGTTCGCCTGCAGGGCTCAACCATTTCCTCGCGATTGGCCGCAATCGCTTCGGTCACGGGTCGGGAGCGGGGTCGGGATGGAGGACCAGGACGCATTCCCCCAGGATCTTTTCGCGCGAAGCCAAGGCGGCGCGCACGGAGGAGACGGTGCCGGTGAGCCATTCCTCATGGACCTTGGTCAGCTCCCGGGCGAGGGCGGCCTGGGCCGAGGGGCCGAGCGTCTCCTCGGCGGCGGCCAGGAGGTCGAGGACGCGGAAGGGGGACTCGTAGGCCACCAGGGTCTTGCGCAGGGCCGCGGCTTCGGCGAGGACTTTGCGGCGCCGGGAGGGGGACCGGGGCAGGAAACCGAGGAAGATGAAGGAATCGCCGGGGAGGCCCGAGGCGGAGACCGCGGTCGCGGCCGCGAAAGGGCCGGGAAGCGCGCAGACCGGGACTCCTTTGCGCCGGGCGCGGGAGACCAGCTTGAGGCCCGGGTCGGAGAGGGCCGGGGTTCCGGCGTCCGAGGTCAGGGCCATGTCCTCTCCCGCGCAGAGCCGCTCCAGGATGCGGTCGAGGGAGCGTTCGTCGCGCTCGTCGTAGCGGAACAAGGGGGTCCCGATGGCGTAGCGGGAGAGGAGGATGCGCGTGCGGCGCGTGTCTTCGCAGAGCACGGCGCGGACCCGGGTGAGCACCGAGAGCGCCCGCGGGGAGATGTCCTCGAGATTGCCGATGGGGGTGGGGACGATGTGCAGCGTCACCGGGTCTTTCCGGCTTCGACCCGGATGAAGGCGTCCACCACTTTGGGGTCGAACTGAGTGCCGGCTCCCTTGCGCAGCTGCTCCAAGGCCGCTTCCCGGGAGAGGGCCTTCCGGTAGGGACGGTCCGAGTTCATGGCTTCCCAGGCGTTGATCAGGGCGACGATGCGCGAACCCAACGGGATCTCCTCTCCCTTGAGACCTTCGGGGTAGCCCCGGCCGTTGTACCATTCGGGGTGGTAGAGCACCATCTGGGCCACGGGGCCGAGGAACTTGACCGGGGCCAGCAGCTTGTAGCCGATGGTGGTGTGCTTCTTGACCGCCTCGAACTCCTCGGGGGTGAGCTTGCCCGGTTTCGAGAGCAGGGACTGGTCGACGCCGATCTTGCCAACGCCCTGGAGCATGGTGGCGAACTCCACGTAGCGGACCATCTGCTCCGGCAGGCCCAGCTCCATGGAGAGGCTCCGCGCCCAAGCCCGCATGCGGTCGGTCCGGTCCTGCGAGTAGGAGTCCCGGGAGTCCACTGCCCGCGCGAACACCTGGATCATCTCCAGGTAGAAGGCCTGCAGGTCGTCGTAG
>CAYHRV010000001.1:0-93086 GCA_964359165.1 uncultured Elusimicrobia bacterium | reverse complement strand
GCCGTGGGGCCGGAGCATTCGGCGCTCTTCGAGAGCGGCCGCGCCCGCTATGTCTGCGTCACCGACAAGCAAGCCCTGGCCGCCTTCCGGACTCTTTCGCGCACCGAGGGCATACTGCCGGCCTTGGAGAGTTCGCACGCCCTGGCCTACGCCTTCACCCGCGCCCGCGCCATGCCCCGCCGTTCCATCGTCGCGGTCTGCCTCTCCGGCCGAGGCGACAAGGACGTGGAGACGGTCCGCTCCCTCGAGGAACATGGATAAGCTCTCCTCGGCCATGGCCCGCGCCCGCGCCTTGGGCAGAGCCGCCTTCATCCCTTTCCTGAGCGCGGGAGCGCCTTCCCTGTCCGCGACCCGGCTCTTCCTGGAAGCCCTGGAGGAAAGCGCGGACATCGTGGAGCTCGGCGTGCCCTTCTCCGACCCGGTGGCCGACGGCCCGGTGATCCAAGAGGCGAGCGAACGAGCGCTCAAGGCGGGGGCGACCTTGGACCGCATCCTGGACCTGGTCGCGGGACTCAAGGCCAAGGGTCGCTACCGCCCGGAGATACTGCTCTTCTCCTATCTCAACCCCGTCCTGGCCATGGGGTTTTCGACCTTCGCGCGCCGCGCGGCCCGCGCCGGGGCCGCTGGAGCCCTCCTCGTCGACCTCCCGCCCGAGGAAGCCGGGGACTACCTCGCCGCCGCGCGAGCGAGCGGGCTGGGAACCGTTTTTCTGGCTTCTCCCACCACCACTCCGGAGCGCCTGCGGCTCATCGGAAAGCGCTCCACGGGTTTCGTTTACTACGTCTCGCGCCTGGGCGTCACCGGCGCGCGAGCGTCCCTGCCGGCGGGGCTCGGCACCCGGCTCAGGCGCGTGCGCGGGCTCGCCGGCAAGCCGCTGGCCGTGGGCTTCGGCATTTCCACTCCCGAGCAGGCCGCGCAAGCCGCCCGGCACGCCGATGGCGTTGTCGTAGGGAGCGCGCTGGTTAGCCTTTCTCTGGAGCATCCGCCCAAGGAGGCCGCGCGCCGGATAGGAACGCTGGCTCGGGCGATGAAGGAGGCCATGTGTTGATCGTAATGCAGGCGGGGCATAAGGCGGAACAGCTTGAGGCCGTAGTGGCCAAGATACGAGCCATGGGGTTCAAGCCCCATGTCATCCCGGGCGCGCAGAGCACCGCGGTGGGGATCACGGGGAACCCGGGGCCGGTGGAGCCCAGCCACTTCGAGGTGCTCCCCGGCGTACTGCAGGCCATCGCGGTCTCCAAGCCCTACAAGCTCGCGGGCCGGGACTTCCACGCCAAGGACATCACCGTGAGCGTGGGCGGCGGCAAGGCCAAGATCGGGCCGGGGACTCTCACCATCTTCGCCGGGCCCTGCGCGGTCGAGAGCCGGGAGCAGACCCTGCGCATCGCCCGAAAGGTGGCCAAGGCCGGGGCGCATGTCCTGCGCGGCGGAGCCTTCAAGCCGCGCACCTCGCCCTACGCCTTCCAAGGGCTGGGCGAGGAGGGACTCAAGATACTCGCCGAGGCCCGCGAGGAGACCGGCCTGCCCGTGTGCACCGAAGCCCTGGACCCGGACTCCCTGGCGCTGGTCTATAAATACTCGGACATCATCCAGATCGGGGCCCGCAACATGCAGAACTTCTCCCTCCTGCGCGAGGCCGGCAAGCTCGACAAGCCCGTCCTGCTCAAGCGCGGGCTCTCGGCCACCATCGAGGAATGGCTCATGGCCGCCGAATACATCATGGCCGAAGGGAACAAGGCGATCATGCTCTGCGAGCGCGGCATCCGCACCTTCGCCAGCCATACCCGCAACACCCTCGACCTCAACGCCGTGCCCGTGGTCCAGAAGCTCAGCCCCTTGCCCGTGATCGTCGACCCCAGCCACGGGACGGGCCTGCGCGACAAGGTGCGGCCCATGGCGCGCGCGGCCGCGGCCGTGGGCGCCTCGGGCCTCATCATCGAGGTGCACGACAAGCCCGAGGAGGCCCTCTGCGACGGGCCGCAGTCCCTGCTCCCCGACCAATTCACGGCGCTCATGAAGGACATGCGCGCCATCGGCCGGGCCCTGGGCTTCGAGGTGCCTTGAACCCCGTGGCCGGGCTTCGGTTCCTGGCGGCCGTCGGCTGGCTCTTCGCCTGCGCCGCCCTCCCCTCGACGCCCTCCTGGGCGGCGTCCAGGGTGCTCGTCCACGGCCACCGCGGCTGCCGCGGCGCCCTCCCGGAGAACACCCTGGCCGCCTTCCGGGAGGCCCTCCAAGCGGGAGCGGATGTCCTGGAGCTCGACTTGAACGTGACCAAGGACGGAGTCGTGGTCGTCAGCCATGATCAGCGCATCGACCCCGCCCTCTGCCTGGCTCCCGGCGGCAAGCCCGCCGGCAGGCCCCCGCTTCGGTCCTTGACCTACGAGGAGGTCCGGGGCTACGACTGCGGCTCGCTCAAGAATCCCAGGTTCCCAAGGCAGGTCCCCGTCCCCGGAGAGAGGATCCCCTCCCTGGCCGAGGTGTTCCGGCTCGTGAAGGATTCCACGGCCCCGGCGGCCTCGGCCGTGGAGTTCAACATCGAGACGAAGATCGTTCCCGGCGAGCCGGACCTGAGCCCCGAGCCCGCGGAGTTCGCCCGGCTCGTCCTGGCGGTGGTCCGGGATTTCGGCTGGGAGTCGCGGGTCATCGTGCAGTCCTTCGACCGGCGCACCCTCGCCCAGGTGCGCAGGCTCGAGCCGCGCGTGCGAACATCCATGCTCATCTCCGACAACCTGCCGGACCTCGCGGCCGTGGCGGCGGCCGAGAAAGCGGCCATCCTCAGCCCGAACGCCTTATGGCTCACCCGGGAGGACGTGGAAGCCCTGCATCGACTCGGAGTCCAGGTCGCGCCCTGGACCGTCAACGACGAGCGGGGCTGGTCGGCGATGCTCGCCTTGGGAGTGGACGCGATCATCACCGATTATCCGCGCGAGCTCATCGCCTACCTCAAGAAGCGCGGCCTGCGCTGATCGGCGGCGCTCGGATGCGATTTGCTAATATTCCAACGGTAATCAACACCTTGGAAGCGTCCCGATCAACAACATTCTTCCCGTTTCTGATGCAAGGCGCCGCTCCCTCCGGAGGGCTGGGTCCTGAAATCGATCTTTCCCGCCCATAAGCCCCTTTCGGGCGAGGTCCGGGTCCCGGGGGATAAATCCATCGGGCACAGGGCGTTGATGCTGGGAGCCCTGGCCCGGGGCGGCCTGATCATCCGCAGCCTCCCCCCGGGGCTCGATGTCCGGTCCACGCGGTCTTGCCTGGAGGCCCTCGGCGCGCGGGTCACCCATTCCAAGGACGAGATCCTCATCGAGGGGAACACCGCCCATAGCCCGCTGCGCGCTCCGGGACGCGCCTTGGACTGCGGCAACTCCGGCACCACCATGCGCCTGCTCGCGGGCATGCTCTCCGGGTGGGGATTCGATTCCGTCCTCACCGGAGACTCCTCACTCTCCGCCAGGCCCATGGGCCGAGTGGCCGTGCCCCTGCGCGAGATGGGCGCCGAGATCTCCTTGTCGGCCGGGGATACGGCGCCGATCCGCCTGCGCGGGAAAAAGCCCCTCAAAGCCCTGCGCCACAAGCTCCATGTCCCCAGCGCGCAGGTGAAATCCGCCCTGCTCCTGGCCGCGCTCTCGGGCGAGGGGGAGAGCGTCGTCGAGGACCCGTTCTCCACCCGGGACCACACCGAGAGGATGCTCGCCTGGATGAAAGCCCGCATCAGCGTCGAGCGGGAGACCATCCGCCTCAACCCCGGGGACCTGGAAGGCGGCAGGACGCTCACCGTCCCCGCGGACCCTTCCTCGGCCGCCTTCTTCCTGGCCGCCGCCGTGCTCGTCGAAGGCTCGGAATTGACCCTGCCCGGGGTGTGCGTCAACCCCACGCGCATGGGTTTCGTCCATGTCCTGCGCGAGATGGGCGCGCAAGTCGCCGAAGTCGGCGCGAGAGAGGAGGGCGGAGAACCCGTGGCCGACCTGCGCGCGTCCTTTGGCGGCCTGCGCGCCGTGCGCGTGGCCGCCGAACGGATCCCCTCGCTAGTCGACGAGGTCCCCCTCCTGGCGGTCGTGGCCTCCCAGGCCGAGGGCGAGACGCGGCTCATGGGACTCGCGGAACTGCGCCACAAGGAGTCCGACCGGCTTTCGACGACTCTCGCGGCCCTGCACGCCATGGGGGTCAAGGCCCGTACGGAAGGAGAGGACCTCCTCATCGAAGGCCCCTGCCGCCTGCGCGGCGCCGCCATCGAGACGCGCGCCGACCACCGCATCGCCATGGCCTTCGCCGTGGCGGCCCTGGCCGCGCAAGGGGAGACCACGCTTTCGGACGCCGAGTGCGCGGCGATCTCCTATCCCGGATTTTTCCTGGACCTCGAGAGGTGCGCCGGACAATGAAAGCCGCCTGGGCCGCGGTGGTGGGACGGCCGATCTCGCATTCCCTCTCCCCGCTCATATTCAAAACCTTCTCACGGGAGACCGGGCGCCCTGTGCGCCACTACGCCCTGACGCTCGGGCCGGAGGGTCTTGAAGCGGCCCTGCGCTCGGCCCGCAGGCGCCCCTGGACCGGCTGGAACGTCACGCTGCCGCTCAAGGTGGAGATCATGCGCCGGCTCGACCGCGTCGATGAGACGGCGCGCGAGGTCGGCGCCGTCAACGCCGTCCGGTTCCATCAAGGCCGCTGCTTCGGGTACAATACCGACCTCGAAGGCTTCCTCGCCCCGCTGGACAAGATGGGCTTCGCCGCCGGGGTGAAGCGCGCCGCGGTGCTGGGCGCGGGAGGAGCGGCTCGGGCGGTATGCGCGGCCTTGAGGCGGCGCGGAGCCGGCGCCCTCTGGGTGCTGGGACGCGCGCCCGAGCGCGCCCGGTCCCTGGCCGAGGATTTCAAGGCGCGCTGGGCCCCACTCGCGGAGCGCGAGTCGCTGGAGGCCTTGGCGTACGCGGACCTGGTCGTCAACGCCACCTCCGCGGGTTTGGACGGCAAGAGCTGTCCCCTGCCGGAGGGGTTCCGGCTGAGGAGCGAGGCGTTGGCTTACGACCTGGTCTACCGGCCGGCCGACACCCCGTTCCTCAGGGCGGCGCGCGGCGCCGGGGCGCGGACCCTGGGCGGGCTGGGGATGCTCGTGGCCCAAGCCGCGGCGGCCTGGCGCATCTGGTTCGATGAGGCGCTCTCCGAGCGCGTCGTGGAGAAGGTGGAAGAAGAAATGGGAAAACACAACCTATGAACAGACTGCGCTATCTTACGGCGGGCGAATCGCACGGCAAGGGGCTCGTCGGCATCATCGAGGGGATGCCGGCGGGGCTGGCTCTGGAAGCCGGCCACATAGAGGAACAGCTCTCGCGCAGGCAGCGCGGCCACGGCCGCGGCGGCAGGATGAAGATCGAGTCCGACAAGGCCGAGCTGCTCTCCGGGGTCCGCCACGGCAAGACCATCGGCTCGCCCATCGCGCTCCTCCTTTGGAACAAGGATTGGAAGAATTGGACCGGAGCGCTCCAAGTCGAGCCCGGTGGGGATGAGAGCCTCAAGTCCGTGAGCATCCCCCGCCCCGGGCACGCCGACCTGTGCGGCTCCATCAAATACGGCCACAAGGACCTGCGCAGCGTGCTCGAGCGCGCCAGCGCCCGGGAGACCGCCATGCGCACGGCCCTCTCTGTCCCGGCGCGCCTCCTCCTGGAGGAGTTCGGCGTGCGCATCGCCAGCCGCGTGGTCTCCATCGGCGGGGCGCAGGACCACGCGGACGCCGACCTGGTCCCGGTGGACCGCATGAACGCCGCCGCGGACTCCTCCAGCGTCCGCTGCCTGAGCGCGGATGCGGAGGAACGCATGAGGGCCGTCATCGACCACGCCCGCAAGGCCGGGGACACGCTGGGCGGGGTCTTCGAGGTGCGCGTCGGCGGACTTCCCCCCGCCCTGGGCGGCTACGCCCAGTGGGACCGCCGCCTGGAAGGCGCCCTCTCGGCCGCCTTCATGAGCCTCAACGCGGTCAAAGGCGTGGAGATCGGTCTGGGATTCTCGCTCTCCCAGACCTCGGGCTCCTTGGCGCATGACGAGCTCTATCCCGGCAAGGGACGCGCGGCGGCGCGGCGCACCAACCGCGCGGGCGGGCTCGAGGGCGGCATGACCACGGGCGAGACCCTCGTCGTGCGCGCGGCCATGAAACCCCTGGCCACGCTCATGAAGCCCCTGCGCTCGGTGGACCTCAAGACCGGGAAGGCGGCCTGCGCCCACATCGAACGCTCCGATGTCTGCGCCGTGCCCGCGGCCGCGGTCATCGGCGAGGCGCTGGCGGCCCTCGTCCTGGCGGACGCGTTCCTGGAGAAGTTCGGCGGAGATTCCATCGCGGAGATCCGGAGACATGAAGCAGCGTCCCGTGGATAAAGTCTTCCTCGTCGGCTTCATGGCCAGCGGGAAGACCAAGCTCGGCCGGGCCCTGGCCGGACGCCTGGGCTGGCCCTTCCTGGACACGGACTCGGCGGTGGAGGCTTCCCAGGGCCGCAGCGTCGCCGCCATCTTCGAGCGTGAGGGCGAGGCGCGCTTTCGGCGGCTGGAGGCCCGGGCCGTGGCCCATGCCGCGCGCCGGAGCCGGCGGGTGGTGTCCGTGGGCGGAGGCGCCGTCCTGGACCCCGCGAACGTGGCCGCTATGCGCCGCACCGGGGTCGTGGTCTACCGCCAGGCGTCCTTGGAGGCGATCTTCGAGCGCGGCGAGCGGCACGGCGAGGAACGCAGGCCCCTATGGAAGGGGCGCACGCGCCAAGAGCGCCTGCGCAACGTCCGCCGACTCTATCTCGAGCGCCGCTCCCTCTATCGCCGGGCGGCCCATCTCTCCTTTCGGACCGAAGGGGACCCGGACAGGGTCTCGGAGCGGCTCCTGCGCCGCCTCCGCGGCGAAGGCTGGGTGAGATGAAAACCACGGTCGTCGAAGTCCTGTTGCCGGGAAGGGCCTATCCGGTCTACATCGGCCAGGGACTCTCACCCTCTCTCCCCCGCTGGCTGAAGTCGCGGACTCCTCAGGAGTCCGCCCTGGTCGTAACCGACCGGCGCCTGGCTCGCAGCATCGCCGGACGATTGCTCCGCGCCATCCGTTCCTCGGGCCGCGCGGCCTCGCTCCTCACCCTGCCCGAGGGCGAGAAAGCCAAGGACCTGCGCGTCATATCGGACATCTACTCCTTCCTGCTGGAGAAGGGCGCCCGGCGGCGCACCCCCCTGGTGGCGGTGGGCGGCGGCTCCATAGGGGACGCCGCGGGCTTCGCCGCCGCGACTTTCTACCGCGGCATCCCCCTGGTCCATGTGCCGACCACCCTGCTCGCCCAGGTGGACAGCTCTATCGGGGGCAAGACCGCGGTGGACCTCCCCCGCGCGAAGAACGCGGTGGGCTCGTTCCACCAGCCCGCCTTCGTGGTCTGCGACGTGGGGACTCTCGCGAGCCTCTCCGAGCACCAATTCCTCTCCGGGATGGCCGAGGTGGTGAAATACGCCCTGGTCTTCGACCGGACCTTCGCCTCTTGGCTGGACAAGCGCTGGGAGGATGTCCTGCGCAGGGATCCCGCTTCCCTCAGGGACATGGTGGCGGCCTGCGTCGGCTGGAAGGCGCGCATCGTGGCCCAGGACGAGCGGGACCTCTCGGGACAGAGGGAGCTCCTCAACTTCGGGCACACCCTGGGCCACGCCTTCGAGACGCTCTCGGGATACCGGCTCCTCCACGGGGAAGGGGTGGCCTGGGGCATGCGCGCGGCCGCGGCCCTCTCCCGGGACCGGGGCTGGCTCGTCGATGCCCGCGATGCCCGCCTCGGCGCGCGGCTCCTGGAGCGGCTCCCCGCGCCCGCGCTCCGGGGGATGCGCGGGCTGGCCGAGGCCTTGAGCCGGGACAAGAAGGTGCGCGGCTCGCGCAACGTCTTCATACTCCTCGAAGGCATCGGCCGGCCGCGCCGCGTAGACGACGTCTCCGGAGCCGACATCCGCCGGACCTTGCGGGGCATCGGAGCGCTATGAACATCCTCGTATTGCACGGCCCCAACCTGAATCTCTTGGGTGAGCGCGAGCCCGAGATATACGGCGCCCTCACGCTGGCTGGGCTCAATGCCCTCATCCGGGCGGAGTCCTCCCGGCTCGGCCTCCGGGTCCGGATATTCCAGAGCAACCACGAGGGAGCTCTCATCGACCTCCTGCACAAGCACCGCCGCTGGGCCGAGGGCGTGCTCATCAACCCCGGCGCGTACACCCATTATTCCTATGCCCTGCGCGACGCGCTCTCCGCCGTGGCTCTGCCCGCGGTGGAGGTCCATCTCAGCGACATCCGCAAGCGGGAGAAGTGGCGGCGGACTTCCGTCACGGCCCCCGTTTGCGTCGCCTCCGTGATGGGGAAGGGGCCCCGGAGCTACCTCGAAGGTCTAGCCAGGCTCAAGCGGGAGTTCGGGAAGACATGAAGCGCCGCGCGCCGGGCGGGGATTCCCTCGCGGGCTCCGCGGGGCCCAGACCCTGGAAACTCCTCGGCCGCAGGAGCGTGTTCCGGGCGAAACCCTGGTTCGAGGTGTTCCGGGAGAAACTCCGCCTCCCCAGCGGACGCGTCCTCGACGACTATTACACCATCAAGATGCCGGATTTCGCGATCGTCGCGGCATTCGATGAAAAAGGCCGCGTGCTCATGGAAAGGCATTATCGGCGCGGACTTGAATCCGTCTGCTGGGCCCTTCCGGCCGGCTACGTCGACCCGGGGGAAACGGCCCTCGCGGCGGCCAAGCGCGAACTCCTGGAAGAGACCGGCTGTCGGGCCAAGTCCTGGAAAAGCCTCGGCCGCTTCCACCTCAACGGGAACCGGGGCTGCGGACGGGCCGCCCTCTTCCTGGCTCGGGGAACGGCGAGGGTCCAGGACCCCCGCAACGACGACCTCGAGGAATGCTCCCTGAGTTGGATGCGTCCCGAGCGCGCCCTCGCCCTGCTGACCGACGGCCGCCCGGCCACGGTGTGCAGCGTCGCCGCTCTGGCCCTCGCTCTCCGGGGCTAGGGATTGCCCAGACCCACGTCCCCGTCAGAGAAGCCTTGGTCGCTCCGGGACAGGAAACGGCTGAGGGCCCGGCCCCAGCGCAAGAGCCGGTTGCGCCCGGGAACCCGGAGGGCATAGGCCGCATCCGGCGCCCGAAGCGCCGTCCCCAGGGCGCCGGGCAGGTTCAGGGCGGCCGTCCAATCCCGCATCCCGTAGAGGAGGCAGAGCGCGGCATAGGCCGCCGCGCGCTCGGGCGGCACGGACTCGGGAGGACGCAGGTAGAGCGCGTCGCCGAAGACGAGCTGGCCTTTCCCGAAAAACCCTCCCAGCTCCCGCCGCTTCCAGAAAACGCGGCGAAGGTCCACGAGCTCGAAGCCGGAAGCCCTCAGAAAGCGGTCCACATCCCCGAAGAGCGGCTGGCCCTTGTAGAGCTCGAGGAATTCGACTTCGACCTTGAGGCCCAGGGCTTTCGACACCGTCAGGGGTCCGCCGCGCAGTATGTCGAGTTCGCTTCCCTGCGTATCGAGCTTGAGGAAGTCGGCGCCGGAGACCGTCTCGTCGAGGGTCCGGACGAAGCCGCCCTCCAGGGCCCGGGTCCCGACGATCTCCCAGCGCTCGGCCCTCGGAAAGCGCCGCAACAAAGGCAGATTGGGCTCGTAGACCGAGGTCTTTCCGGGCTCTCGGGCGATGTGAAGCGTCATCGCGACTCCCGAGCGCTCAGCCAACGCGCAATGATGGTAGGTGACCGCGCCTCCCTTGGGAAGGCGCGCGAACTCCCGGGGGTCCGGCTCGAAGCCCTCGGCCCGCGCGAACCCCTCGGCCAGGAGTTCCCGCCACTCCTCCTCCGGTCCTCCCATGCTCCCCACGTCCACCAGGGACAGCGTCCGCTCCTGTTGGGTGGTTTCCAGCAAGCGTCTGAGCAATGGATTCATGCCGGCCTCGGATGCGAATTCTCCCATATTGGGCCGAAGGCGGCAACCAGGGAGCGGGGCGATAAAATATTATAATCCGGTGGATGGACCCCGATCTCCCCGTGGTGCTCGCCGTCGGTTTCCTAATCGCCTTTCTCAGCCTGCGAACGATCCTCTCGGCGCTCCGCTGAGCGCCGTCCCCGCGCCGCCGAGCGGGGTGATCCTCATCCGGGTATCCTCTTGAAGCGATTCGACGACCACCTGGAAAACGCCCTCCACGCGGAGGCGAGCGCCTCGTTGGCCGGCCGCCCCAGGCCGTAGAGCCGGGCCATGAGGCGGTGCTTGAGCGTGGGGTCCAACCGCGCGGCCTCGATCGCCGAACCGCGCGCCGCGGCGTAGTCGCCGTTGGCCGCGTGCAGCCGGGAGAGGTAAAAATGCATGTGGGCTTCGGCGGACCGGCGCGCGCGGGGGCCGAGCTCGGAGGCGTACTTGTCGAAAATATAGAGCGTCTCGCGCCGCGTCTGCTCGATGTTGCGCGCGTTGTAGAGGCTGGCGATGCGCGTCCTGGAAAGCGCCTCGGGCAAGAACACCGCCTCGTAGCGGCGCGTGATCCTCAACCAGAGCTCCCAATCGGCGGTGGTGAAGATCGTCTCATCCCATCCCCCCACCGCGTCGAGCGCGGCGCGGCGGAGCGTGGGCGTCGAGTTCCGGATGAAGTCCTTCTCGATGAGCCGGGAGAATATCCGTCCCGACGGCAGAGAGGGAAGGGCGGGGGGGCCCACGACGCGCCCGCCCGCGTCGATCCAGAGCGCGTGATGATAGACCAGGCCCGCCCGCGGGTTCGCCTCGAAGGCCTCCACGGCCCTTTGCGCCTTCCGGGGCTCCCAGAGGTCGTCGCAGTCCAAAAAAGCCACGAGCTCCCCCCGCGAGCGGAAGAGGCCGGCATTGCGGGCGCGGCAGGCGCCTTGGTTCTTCTGGGCGATCACCTGGATGCGGCTCCCGAATCCCGCGAGCATCTCCAGGGTGCCGTCCTTCGACCCATCATCGACGCAGAGCACCTCCAGGCGCGGATAGCTCTGGCGCAGCAGGCTCTCGACGGTCAGCCGGGTATGCCCGGCCATGTTGTAGCATGGAACGATGACGCTCAGCAGCGGCTGCGCCGGAAGCGGCGCGAGTCCCGGGGAGTCAGGGGCCGAGGGGCCGGGCATCGCCTGCCTCCATGAAAAAGGCTCCCAGCGCCGCCGGACTCGGCGCGCGCAAGTACCGTTCGGTGAACAGCCGCGCGTCGCGGCGCGCGCTCTCCATGCGATCCCTCGGGGCGGACGCGATCTCCGCGACGGCCCGCCGCAGTCCCTCGGCGCATTGCTCGAGGCGGAGCATTGGGAAGGAACGGTGGCCGGCGCATCGGCGCAGGGTCTGCGCGCCGCCGGATACCGGCCCGAACAGCAGGGGCGTGTATCCTCGATTCTCGATCTCCGGCACCAAGTCCCCGAAGAAGGCGTCCCGATACCGGCTCCGGGAGTCGAAGGAGGCGGGGGCGGCTTCTCCGTCGGAGATGGGGTCTCGGAGCATTCGGATTGATTGTACTAAAATACTAGCATCCTTCCGCGATGGACCGGCTCAAGTGATGGCTCGGCCTCGACCGGCGGCGGCTGAGGAGCGGGAGGGCGCATGAGGTGCATCCGACAAGCCGAGTGCTCTGCCGCGGCGAGGGCTACCATCGGGCCGACCGGGCGAGCACCTATCCCTTCCCCTTCCGCCCCCCCTTCACGGACCTTGATGCCTCCGAGTTCTACCCTCCGTCCTCTTTCGAGTCTTCGGGCGTCACGATAGGCAATGACGTCTGGATAGGGCACGGCGCCGTGATCGGGAAGAACGTGAGCGTCGGCCACGGCGCCGTCGTCGCCGCCCACGCGGTCCTTACCCACGACGCCCCCCCGACTCGGTCGTGGCCGGCAATCCCGCGTCGGTCCGTAGGTCGCGCCATGACGAGGAGACGGTGAGCCTGCTCCTGAGGCTGCAGTGGTGGGATTGGCCTGTCGAGAAAATCCGCGCGAACCTGGACCTCTTCCGCGCGGCCGGCCCCGGGCTCAAGGACAAGCTCCGGCTGCTCTGAAGGGTCAAGCCGGGATCCGGAAGCCGATGTTCTCGAAGTCGACTAAGGCGATGAACAGCGCTTGATTGGCCCGGATCCTCTCGACAGGCCAATCCCACCACTTCTTGACAAAAAGCCGCCGATCCGCTCCTCTAAGCATGCGGTCTATGATACAATGTTTAATAGTTGAACAGACAACATGCCCCAGCCGACTTCCAAAGGGTTCGCCCTCAACGAGTATGCCCTCATGCAGGCCGTGGCCGATAATCCCGGCCAGACCCAGAGAGCGATCTCCAAGCGCATCGGACTGTCTTTGGGGATGACCAACATCCTGCTCATGCGTCTGGCGCGCAAGGGCTATATCAAAATCCGTCAGCTCGACTGGAAGCGGACCGAATACCTCCTCACCATGAAGGGCGCGATCGAGAAGAGCCGCAAGTCCTTCGCCTACACTCTGCACACGATCCGTCTCTTCCACCAGATCATCGCCGCCGTGCAAGACTCGATGCGCCGCGAGTACGAGACCGGCGTGCACGAGGCGACGGTCGTCGCCTGGCCCGAAACGGCCAAGGCGGTGCAAGGGGCCGTGAACGATCTAGCCCTGCCCGGGCTAAGGCTCGAGTACGCCGAGACCTTCAAGGCCCTCGGTCCCCGGCCCGGCACCGTCTTCATCGCGACGGAGGAGCGCGTCCCCCAGCCTGCCCCGGGGCAGAGGTTCGTGACGCTCCTCGATTTCCACGCCCTCCGCTTCCCATCCCCGGAGTAATGTCGACATGCCCGAAACGCGCAAAGAATTAAGAGCCGGCATCGTCGGGTATGGATACATGGGGGAGATCCGCAGAGGCGTATTGGAGCGCAGCCCGAGATTATCCTTGGTCGGCATCAGCGACACGAATCCCAAGGCCCGGGAGAAAATCAAGGGCTGCCCCGTCTTCGATTCGCACGAACAACTCTTCCAGGAAGACCTGGACATCGTCTTTGTCTGCACCCCGAACCATTACTCGCCGGAAATATGCATAAAGAGCATGAATAAAAATATCCACGTTTTCTGCGAGAAGCCGCCGGGCTGCGATGTCCGGGACATCGAGGACATCATCCGCGCTGAAAAACAAAATGCCGGCGTGAAACTGATGTTCGGGTTCAATCATCGCTTCCATCCCGGGATCGTCAAGGCCAAGGCGTTGGTCGATAACGGCAGACTCGGAGGGATCGTCAACGTCCGCGGCCTCTACGGGAAATCCGGCGGCGTCAATTTCGCGAATTCCTGGCGCAACAACAAGCATATCTCGGGTGGGGGGATACTGCTGGATCAGGGGATCCACATGCTCGACTTATTCCGGTATTTCTGCGGCGACTTTGAATCGGTCAAGGGCTTCATCAGCAGCTCGTTCTGGAATTTCGACGTTGAAGACAACGCCTATATCATCCTCCAGAACAAGCTCGGGCAGAATGCCTTTTTTCACTCATCCGCCACCATGTGGAAGCATACTTTCAAGATAGACATCACGCTTCAAGAGGGCTACGTCACCGTCGAAGGACTCCTTTCGAAATCGGGCAGCTACGGGAGAGAACAGATCATCATCGGGAAGAGGCAGTTCGAAGACGAAGCCGCGGCGGTCGGCAATCCCTCCGAAGAGGTCACGTATTTCGACAGGGATCTGTCGTGGGACTTGGAAGTCGAGGAGTTCGTCAAATGCATCGACCGGGATATCCCGATCACCAAGAGCTCCTCGGAAGATGCGCTGAGGGTCATGGAAATCATTGAAAAAGCCTATGCCGACGCAGCCGAACACCGGCTGAGGGAGCCGATCAGATGAAAAAGATCGTCATCTCTGATGAATACAACGAGATCGACCTGAGGCCGTTCGACCTTTTTAAAAGATACATCCAGCTCACCGAAAAAGATGTCGATGTTTATTTCCCGAAACACGCTCTCAAAGACAGTCCCTGTCCCGGCTGCCGCGGCAAAAACGGCAAGGCGTCGTTCGCCAAGCTCGGCATGCAGTATGTGGAATGTCCCGATTGTTCCACGCTGTATGTTTCTCCACGGCCCGATGACGCCGCACTGAATGGGTACTATGCGAAATCGGCCGCCAGGGATTATTGGCGCGATGAACTATCAAAAAAAACGAACCGGAAAAGACAGGACAAGATCATCAGGCCTCGCTTCGACTGGATACTGGATTCGACGCAGGAGAACCTGCCGGAGGCCGAGCATATCGTCGACGTCAACACGGAGCAGTACGGCTATATCGATGAGCTGCTGGACAACGCCTTCTTCACGAGAAAAACACTCCTCAACCCCCGCATCCGCCTAGACGATGCGGCGCTGAGCGGCCGCATCAATATCCTGAATGCGTCGCTTGATCCCGCCCCGCTCAAAAACGGCGCCGATGTCGTTTCGATATTCGAGGTTGCCGACAACGCCGGGGACGTCGATGCGCTCTTCGCGGCGCTTCGGGCCATGCTGAAGAAGAACGGCCTGTGCTTTATGACCGACATCCTGATCTCCGGGTTCGACCTCCAGACCCTCTGGGACAAGGCCGAGAACATCTTCCCCCCGGACCGCCTGAATGTATTCACCGTTGAAGGACTCAGGGCGCTATTTAAAAGACATGATTTCGAATGTCTTGAATTCAGCACCCCGGGGATCCTCGACGTCGAACTTGTAGAAACCGCCGTGCGGCACAACCCCGAGATCAAGCTTTCGAGGCCCATGGAATACATGCTGCGCAGCCGCGGCGCGGAATCCAAGACTCTTTTTCAGGAGTTCCTTCAGGAGAACCTGCTGAGCTCATACGCCCGGATAGTGCTGCGGAAGAAATAATCCCCCAACGGAGAATCGATGACGTCGCACACAGACGAGTACTTCGCCGACGCGGCATCAATCATCAAGCGGATCGACAAGTCCGCCGTGGAAAAGATGATCAAGCTGATCCTGTCCATCCGGGAATCCGAAGGGCGCTTGTTTTTTATCGGCGTCGGCGGCAGCGCGGGAAATTGCTCTCATGCGGTCAATGACTTCAGGAAAATCGGCGGCATAGAATCCTATTCTCCCGTGGACAACGTTTCCGAGCTGACCGCTCGCACGAATGATGAAGGCTGGCATACGGTTTTCTCGGAATGGCTCAAAACCAGCCGATTAAGCGAAAAGGACGGCGTCTTTGTGTTTTCAGTGGGCGGTGGGGATAAAGAGAAGAACATCAGCGCCAATTTAGTCTACGCCTTGGAATATGCCAGATCACAAAATGCCAAGATCATGGGAATCGTCGGAAGAGACGGAGGTTTTACCGCCAAGACCGCGGACGTCTGCGTGATCATCCCGACGGTAAATCCAGATACCGTGACCCCGCACGCTGAATCCTTCCAGGGTCTCATCTGGCATCTGATCGTTTCCGATCCCCGTGTCATGAAAATCAGCAACAAGTGGGAATCGGTCACGCGTAAATAGAGATCAGGACGAGGACTGGAGGAGACAATGGCGATTTTCTTGGATTCAGGGAACGTCACGGAGATCGAGAAATATCTGAAAATGGGCGTTATCCGGGGAGTGACCACGAATCCGACCATATTGCTCAAAGACGGCGTGACCAGCGGCAGAAAGGCCCTCAAGGACAGGTTCATCCAGATAGCCAAGATGATCGCCCCCTATCCCTTGTCCGTGGAAGTCACCACAAACGATTATCAGGGGATGATCACGCAGGCGAGGGAGTGCGCGAAATGGGCCGACAATATCAATGTTAAAATACCCATACACGGCCCCGACGGAGAGATCGAGAATCTGGCGGCCATCCGCGAATTGACCGACAGATATAAGGTCCAGGTGAATGCGACAGCCATGATGAGCGCGCAACAGTGCCTGCTCGCCGCCTTGGCCGGCTCGACCTATGTGTCCCTATTCGGCGGCCGAGTCAACAACATGGGATATAATTGCAATGATGAGATAAAAAAACTGCGCAAGGTTCTGGACTACCACAAGCTGCCGGCCAAGATAATCATCGGGTCCACTCGCGAGGTTTTGAACGTCATAGAGTGGCTTGACGCTGGAGCGGACATCGTCACCGTTGTCCCGGATATCCTGAGGGGAATGATCGTGCATCCCTATTCAAAAGAAACGGTCCAGATGTTCCTCTCCGATGCCGCAAAAACGGAAAAATTACTCTCCCGTTCGAGACAAGGCTGACAACGCATGCATGACACGAACGAAAATCGCCGCGCCCTAAAGACAAGATTGCGCGGCCGAAAGCGGGCTTTTGCCGGGTGGACCTCGCTCTCCCATCCCTCGGTGACCGAGATCCTCGCGCGATCAGGAGTCGACTTCATCGGCATAGACCTCGAGCACAGCACCATCAGCCAGGAGCAATCTCAACGGATCATGGCCGCATGTCAGGGGAATGGGACGCTGTGCCTGCCCCGGATAGCGTCCCACAGCATGGAGGCGATAAAGCGGCTTTTGGATTCGGGGGCGGATGGGATCATCGCTCCGATGGTCAATACTCCGGGGGAGGTCGAGCAATTGATCTCCTGGTGCAAGTATCCGCCGTTGGGAAAACGAAGCTTCGGCATAGCCAGGGGACAAGGCTACGGCTTTGATTTCCATGACCACACGAAGGGCTGGAACGAATCCTCGGCATTGATCATCCAGATCGAATCGATCCAGGGCGTTGAGAATATCGATAAGATGATCTCCTACCCGGAGGTCGACGGCGCGATGATCGGGCCTTACGATCTTTCCGGCTCCCTGGGGGTCCCCGGCCGGCTGGACCATCCACTGGTGGCGGCGGCGGAGAAAACGGTCATCGCCGCCTGCGCCCGACACGGCAAGGCATGCGGCACGCAAGTGATCGAGCCGGACCGCGACAACGTTCAGGCCGCATTTGCGGCCGGATACACCTTTGTCGTCCTCGCTTCGGACATCTTCATACTTTGGAAGTGGAGCGAAACAGCCAGGATGATCATATGCGAAGCAAAGGGCGACGGAGCCTGACGATAAATTCCCTCAAGGTCATCGTCCTCGATTTCGACGGCGTCATCGTCGAATCAAACGACATCAAGCGTCGTGCGTTTTCTCATATCTTCTCGGAATTCCCTTCTCACCATCGGGAAATAATGGCGTATCATCACGCTCACAATGCCGTCAACCGGCATGACAAGTTCAGGCATATCATGGAGCACATATTGAAACAGGAGTTCGATAGCGCCCGCGCAAACGACTGGGCGACGCGGTTTTCGGCCATGACCAGGGACGGGATCATCGCATGCCCCTACGTCGACGGCGCACTCGAGTTCCTTGGATTTTTTTCCAAGAAATGCCCGCTCTACATGGCTTCCGCGACGCCGCTGGATGAATTGACCGTCATTCTGAAGCGCCGAGGACTTCATCGGTATTTCAAGGGCATATACGGCGCGCCCGCGCCGAAGAAGGCGATATTCGAACGGATCATGCGCGCCGAGGATGTCCGACCCGTGGACATCCTTTACATCGGAGACAGCAAAGAAGACTATGAGGTCGCGAAGGGCATCGGGTGCGTCTTCATCGGGAGAAATTCCGGCTACGATTTCAGCGGGCTTGGAATCAAATGCTTCGACGACTTGGCGCAGGCCAAGTCATGCATCGCGGCATGGCATGGCGCGCACGGAAGGAAAAATGGATTACCTGACACGACTCTTTAAGTTGGACGGAAAAACGGCGGCCGTTATCGGCGGAGCGGGGTTCCTGTGCGGCGAGATGGCGTCGGCCCTCGGCAAAGCCGGCGTGCGCGTCGCCGTTTTAGACAGGAATGCCGCGGCCATGAATGCCGTGGTTTCGAAGATCAGAAAGGAAGGCGGGACGGCGATCGGGGTCCCGCTGCAGGTCACCGAAAAAGCCGCCCACGAAGAAGCCCTGCGCAGGGTGATCGAAGAATTCGACGATGTCGATGTGCTGATAAACGGCGCAGGCATCAACGCCCCGACCCCTTTTTTTGATATTTCCGTTGAAGAATGGAAATCCATATTGGATTCGCATGTGACAGGGACGTTTCTGGGATGCCAGATATTCGGCCGTCATATGGTGGAGAAAAAAGGAGGCTCGATCATCAACCTGTCCTCCGCATCGGCCGGCCCTCCCTTATCGAAGGCGTTCGCCTACTCGGCAGCCAAGGCCGGGATCAGGAATCTGACGCAGAATCTGGCCCGAGAGTGGGCGCCGCACAATGTCCGAGTGAACGCCCTGCGGCCCGGATTTTTTCCGACAGAATGGAGCAAGAAGAACTTCCTTTCTCCCGACCGCGAGCGGGCTATCCTGGGACATACGCCGATGGCCAGATACGGCCGGCCTGACGAGCTGTCCGGCGCCGTCCTGTGGCTCGCCTCCGAGGCGTCTGGTTTCGTGACCGGCGCAGAGATAACCGTTGACGGCGGATTCACCGCGATGACGATCTAGTGAATAAGCTCAAGGGCCCCTCGAAGACGGTCATCATCACCGGCGGCAATCGCGGCATCGGCGCGGCGATCGCTCGAGTCTTCCACGCCGACGGCTACGATGTGATGATTGGCGCTCGAACCGATTCAGGCTCGGCAAAAAGATTGGGCGGCAAGGCCCGCTATCATGCCGCCGATGTACGGAACGAGCTCGATCATCGACGACTGATCGATGCGGCCATCGGATGGACCGGCAGGCTTGACGCCTACATCAATTGCGCCGGTTTTTCCGAATGGCGGCCTGCGGGCGAAGTCGACATCGGCTTCTGGAACAAGATGATCGACACGAATCTGAAGGGGACTTTCTGGGGGTGTAAGGCCGCCGCGGACAGGCTGACCAAAGGCGGGTGCATCATCAACATCTCCAGTCTTGCAGGCAAGCGGGGGAGCGCCGACAATTCCGTCTATTGCGCATCTAAATTCGGCGTGAACGGCATCACTCAGGCGCTCGCGAAAGAGCTGGGTCCGCGGGGAATCCGGGTGAACGCGGTCTGCCCGGTGTACATCGAGACCGATGGGGTCTTGGATGCTTTAAAGGACCCGAGATCTCCAGCCCGGGGGAAGGATGTCCACGGATATTTAGACGAATTCGCGTCCGCAAATTCCGCCTTGAAACGACTTCCGACGGGAGACGAAGTCGGCGATGCGTGTCTTTATCTGGCGTCTGATGCCGCATCCGCCATCACTGGACAATGCATAAATGTGGACTGCGGAGTGCTCACGCAATAGGACTGAGACCACGAACATCACCATGAAGCGCAAGAAGGTCGTGGCCGTCATCCCCGCCCGCATGGGGGCGTCCAGATTCCCCGGAAAGCCGCTTGTGAAGATATCCGGGCTTCCCATGATAGAGCATGTGCGCAGGCGGGTATTACTCTCCGCGGCGATCGACGATGTCTCTGTCGCGACGTGCGATCGGGAGATATTCGACACGGTCACCCGCTTCGGCGGAAAGGCCATCATGACCAAGAACACGCATGAGCGCTGCACCGATCGGGTGGAAGAAGCGGCCGGCCGGATCGACCTGGATATCGCCGTCATCGTCCAGGGAGATGAGCCGTTGTTCGAGCCGGAAGTCCTCGCTCGCCTGACGGAACCGCTCTTGGCCGACGAAACGGTGAACTGCGCGAACCTGATCTCCGCGATCAAGGACGAAGCAGACCTGCTTGATGAAGACATCGTCAAAGCGGTCCTTGATGAGACGGGATTCATCATGTGCTTTTCTCGTTCCCCGATCCCGCATTTGCGCGTGCGCAACGGCTGCCCCATGTATCGGCAGACCGGAATCTCGGCCTTCACAAAATCCTTCCTGCACGCCTATTCCAGGCTCCCGCCGACCTCGTTGGAAATCGCGGAGTCCGTCGATTTCCTGCGCATCTTGGGACATCGCCACGCCATACGAGGCGTCGTGTACGAGCGGAACACCGTCGGAGTAGATCGGCCGGGCGATGTCGCCAGGATCGAGGATATCCTGCGCAGCGACCCGGCGCAAAAGAAATTGTTCGAACGGATCTCGGCTTTATGAAGAAGAAGATATTCGTGGCTCTTTCCACATTTTCGGAGCATGGCAGCGCTCCCCTCGAACTCCTAAAAAGCAGCGGCTTCGATTTCTCCATCAATGCGCTCGGGAAACGCCTGAGCCGCGAAGAGATCGTCGCTCTCGGGAAAGATGCCGAGGGCATCGTCGCGGGCGTCGAGCCTTATGACGGCTTCGTCATCGATCATCTGCCCCGCTTGAGATGCATCAGCCGATGCGGGGTCGGCATCGATAACATCGACGCCGAGAAGGCTTCCGACAAACGGATCATCATCAAGAATACGCCGGATGCCGTCGTCCAACCCGTCGTCGAGCTCACCATCGCCATGGCCTTCGATCTGATGCGCAGATTGTCCCGCCACGCGGGACTCATGCGCGCGAAGCGATGGCACAAGGAAGCCGGCAACCTGCTTTTCGGCAAGAAAGTCGGCATCCTGGGGCTCGGCAGAATCGGCAAAAGGGTCGCCGAGGTCATGCTGAAGCTGGGCACGGAGGTTTACGGCACGGACCTCCGCCCCGACAGGACTTGGGCGGATCAGGCCGGGGTGAAAATCGTTTCTTCAGCCGAGTTGCTGCGGACGTCGGATATCCTGACCATCCACCTGTCGTCCATTAAAGAAAAGCCGTTCCGGCTAGGAACGAATGAGATCGCGGCGATGAAGGCGGGGGCCTTCCTGATCAACGTATCGAGAGGATCGATGGTCGATGAAATGGCGCTGTATGACGCCTTGAAAATCGGGCGCCTGGCGGGCGCCGCCCTGGATGTTTTTCCCGAGGAGCCCTATGTTGGCAAGCTCTGCGAGCTGGATAATATGGTCATGACTCCGCATGTCGCCACTCTCACCAAGGAGTCCAGGGTGCAGATGGAAGAGGAGGCCGTCCGGAACGCAATCGATTGTCTTAAAGCAGAAGCATAATGATCCCTCGCGCGCAGCCTCTTGGCGCACCGTGAAGCGCGACGAGAATTCGTTCATTCATCCCATCGAGCATCTGGCCGTGGAATTCCTCGCTGCCGCCTCCTGCGCCGCGGATGAGGGCGCGACCTCGCTCATATGCGCTTCCCCTCTGAGCGCCCGAAATCCGGACGTGTGCCGACTGTGGCATGACGGCTACAGGGAGAAGCACCGGGCTGCGCTTCTTCTAAATCTCGCGGCTGGGACTCTCTACGGCTTCATAAAAGGCGCGGTCAAGTTGGCGATAAATTTCAAACCGCTGAAATATGCGGTGTATGGAAAAATCAGCGGCACTCTTCTGGTTGTGCCGTCCACCTGCGGCTCTGAAACCTCGACCGGGGCATATAAGACATCGTATGTGCGCACCGATAAAGATGATGGGCTCTTTGTTTGCGGACCCGCCGGCACCTGCGGGAAGAACGAAAAAGACATCAAGGGAATCTCCTTCAGCCGCAAACTGTTCATCGTGTCGAACATGATCTGGGGAGGAATCCGGGCATTCATCAGGGTGAAAGGCGGCTTTGTCGACAAGATGCTGCTGTTGTTGTTGTGGCTTGAATGGGCGGGCAGTCTTCAGTGGCTTTATGCTTGCCATCTCGAACGTGCCCTATCGGAGGTCGTGGAGAAATACGGCATTAAAAAGATCGGCTGCATCCATGAGATGCACTCCCATGCGCGCGTGGTATGGCGGGTCGCTTCCAAATATAATGCGCGGGGATACGCCGTTCAGCACGCATCGATCTCATCCGGCAAAAGGTGGTATTTCTGCTGCCCCGAAGAAAGGAAGAACGGGCTGATGCTGCCGGATGTCATGTACGCATTCAGTAATGATGCGATCGAACTGCTGGCGCCTCACTACGGCACCACAAAATTCCTTCTGGGGTGCAGCTGCCGTTTCTCGCATTGGAAGGATGCGGCCCCTGCTAGGGGAGTAAAAGGCGATTGCTACCTGTTTGTGGGAGCCTTGGCCGCCTTTGATAACGATGTTCTGATCGAGAGCCTGCGAAAGCTTATTGAGAATTCCGCGACACCGATGCGCGTCAGGCTGCGGCTCCATCCTCACGCGGAAGTCAGTCGCGCCGACAAGAAATGGATGAAATCATGTCTCCGCAAGGGCTTAATGGATGTCTCCGCCGGCGTCTCATTGAAAGATGCCCTGGCGAGAGCCATTGCTGTCATCGGGATGAGCACGACGGTGCTGGAAGAGGCTCTCCTGCTCGGACGCCCCGTGGTTCAACTGACACATCCTGATTACCTTCAATATATCGACCTGCGGGGAATAAAGGGCGCCGCCACGATCGGCCACCAAGATCTTTCCGCCGAATTTCTCGCCGCCGTATCAAAGAAAGACGTGGATTGCGAGTCATCGCGGGAAAGGCTGGGATTGACTCATCCCGCGGTCACTTACAGTAAACTCTTCGAGATTTACTAATCAGTCCCGTGAATAGATACTTCCGATTATTGATATAATCAAAAATGGGCACCCCGCCGAGGCTGCACAATCCCCCTATGACCCCAAGAGCCCGCTTCCTGCGCGCATTCAACTCGCTGCTCCCGACCACCGCCCACTCCCTGCTCTCGCCCTACTACAGCCGGCGCCGCAGCCGCTTCCAGGCCGATTGGTCCGTGAAGACCAACGACTCCCCGATGCACCGGCCGGAGCAATACACCGAGCTCGACAAGAAGACCCGCCTGCTCGCCGACTGCGTCGAGCGCTACACCGGCAAGGACGCGAGCGTCCTCGACCTCTGCTGCAACTCTGGGCGCAACCTCGTCGAGCTCTGGAACCGGGGCTACCGGGACCTCCAGGGCGTCGACATCAACGCCAACGCGATCGCCTTCTCGAAGACCTACGCCCCCCATATCCAGGCCGACGCCAAGCTTCTCGCCAGCCCGCTCGAGACCTTCTTCCCGAAGGTCGCGGATAAGCGCTTCGACGTCGCGATCTCGCGCGGCACCTCGATCGAGTTCATCGCTCCCGATTTCCCGCTGGTCCGGGAGATCTGCCGCGTGACGCGCCGCTTCTGCATGCTTCTGCTCCAGCCCGCCGCGCTCCCCTATCCCAGGATCTGGCGCTACGAGTTCGAGCGCCAGGGCTTCACCCTGCTCGAGTACTCGTATTACGTGCACGGCAAGACCAACACCTTCTGCTTCGCGAGCCCGGAGGCCGTCAAGGAGCTCGAGCTCCGCCCGTGACCAAGGAACTGCTCTGCACGCTGGGCCCTTCCTCGCTCAACGACCGGGTCGTCGCGCGCCTGGAGGCGCTTGGGGCGAGCCTCTTCCGGATCAACCTCTCCCACACGCGCTTCGAGGACCTGGCGGGGATCATCCGCTACCTGCAGGGCCGCACCAAGGTGCCCGTCTGCCTCGACACCGAGGGCGCGCAGATCCGCACCGGGAGCCTGGTGGACGGCAAGGTCGCGATCCGCGAGAACGGCCTGCTGCGCGTCCACGCGGAACCCGTCCCCGGCGACTCGCACGACCTCAACCTCTATCCCGAGGACGTCGTCGATCTCTTGGCGGTCGAGGATTTCCTGACCGTCGACTTCGATTCCGTGCTCTTCCAGGTGATCGAGACGCACCCCGGCCTCGCGACGCTCCGGGCCCTCAGTGGGGGCGTCATCGGCTCGAACAAGGCCGTGACGCTGGAGCGAGACGTCGACCTGCCGGCCCTGACCCGGAAGGACCGGCTGGCCCTGGAGCTCGGCAAGGAGCTGGGCTTGAAGCATGTGGCCCTGTCCTTCGCGAACCGGGCCTCCGACGTCGACGAAGTGCGCCGGGTCTTCGGGAAGGACGCCTTCTTGATCTCCAAGATCGAGTGCCGCAACGGCCTCGCGAACCTCGATGCCATCGCGAAGAAGTCCGACGCCCTGCTGATCGACCGCGGCGACCTCTCGCGCCAGATCCCGCTCGAGCGGATCCCGCGCGCCCAGAAGTCCATCATCAAGCGCGGCAAGGCGCGGGGCGTCAAGGTCTACGTCGCGACGAACCTTCTCGAGTCGATGACCTCCTCCGCCAGCCCGACCCGCGCCGAGGTCAACGACGTCTTCAACACCCTGGCCGACGGGGCGGACGGCCTGGTCTTGGCCGCCGAGACGGCGATCGGCTCCTTCCCGGTCCAGTGCGCGAGCATGATCGTCAAGATCGTCCGCGAGCACGAGGCTGCGAGCCCCGACGAGGCCCCGCATCTCTCCTCGGAGCTGACCTCACAGCTCGTCCTGCCCCACGGAGGCAGGCTCGTCCACCGCGAGGCCGGCCCCGCCGACCTCGCGAGCCTCGGCAAGCTCACGGGCCTCAAGGTCGGCGAGACGGACCTGATGGACTGCGAGCAGATCGCCTTCGGGACCTACTCGCCGCTGACGGGCTTCATGGACCGCAGGACCCTCGAGAGCGTGCTCTCCGGGAACCGCCTGCCGGACGGCACGCCGTGGACTCTACCCGTCGTCCTGCAGGTCGACCGCGAGGCCGCGGCGCGGACCGGTCGCGGCGAGCGCCTGCGCCTCGAGGACGCCGAAGGCAGGCCGCGCGCCCTGCTCGACGTCCGCGAGGTCTACCCGGTCCGGCTCTCGGAGATCGCCAAGAAGTGGTTCGGGACCGACTCCGCCGAGCACCCCGGCGTCGCGAAGCTTCGGAGCGGCGGCGAGTCCTTCCTGGCCGGCGAGGTGACCCTGATCGAGCGGCGCGCCTCCCCGCACCGCCCCTACGAGCTGACGCCCTGGCAGTCGCGCTACATCTTCGCGCACAAGGGCTGGAGCCGCGTCGTGGGCTTCCACACCCGCAACCCGATCCACCGCGTGCACGAGCACATCCAGCTCTTCGCCATCGAGGCGACGCACGCCGACGGCCTTTACGTGACGCCCGCGATCGGGCCCAAGAAGGCCGGGGACTTCCTCCCCGGCCCGATCATGCAGAGCTACCAACTGATGCTCAATTTCGGCCTCTACCCAAAGGGCAAGGTCCTGGTCGGCAGCTTCGCCGCCTACTCGCGCTACGCGGGCCCCCGCGAGGCCGTATTCACCGCGCTGTGCCGCAAGAACATGGGCTGCTCCCACTTCATCATCGGCCGCGACCACACCGGGGTGGCCGACTTCTACAAGCCGGCCGACAACCAGCGTCTCTTCGAGAGCCTCGGCGACTTGGGCGTCGCCCCGGTCTTCTTCGACGCGATCGGCTACGACCCGAAAAGCGGGCGCTACGAGGCGCTCAACGGCGGCGGCCGCGAGACGATCAGCGGCACCCAGGTCCGGGAGGCCCTCCGGTCCGGGCGCGCCTTGCCGGACTGGTTCATGCGCAAGCCGGTCCAGGACATGCTCCGCCGGGAGCTCGCCTCCAAGCGGCCGATCTTCGTCGAATGAGGCGCGCCCTCGTCGTCTGGTTCACCGGCCTCTCGGGCTCCGGGAAATCCACGGTGGCGGGCCTGCTGAGCCGCAGGCTCGAGGGCGCGGGCCGCGAAGTCGAGGTCCTCGACGGCGACGAGGTGCGCCGGCTCCACGACCCGCCGCTCGGCTTCACGCCCGCCGACATCGAGAAGAACAACGAGCTGATCGCCGAGCGCTGCGCCGCGCTGCGGGGGACATGCGACGTGATCCTGGTCCCCATTATCTCGCCCTTCGCCCGCTCGCGCGCGAAGGCCCGGGCCAGGCTCGGCAAGGGCTTCTACGAGGTCCACTGCGACGCCGACCTCGCGACGGCCGCGCGGCGCGACGTGAAGGGGCTCTACGCCAAGGCCTCGCGCCGCGAGCTCGAGGGCGTGATCGGCACGCCGACCGGCCCTCCGTACGAACCTCCTCGCTCCCCTGACTTCGTCGTCCGCTCCGGGGACGGCGGCGAGACGCCCGAGGCGTCGGCCGGTCGCCTCTTCGCCTTCCTGGCCGAGCGCCTCGCGGCGCGCAAGCCCTGATGGCCAACCCCGTCCTCGAGGCCCTGTTCTCGGTGGGGCTCGACCTCTTCTACCGCAAGCGCTACAACTGGAACCGAGGCAACACCGCTTTCCCGCTCGGCAGGGCCTGGCAGAACTATCTCTTCAAGCCCCTGTTCAGCCCGGACGGCCTGCAGGGCTTCTGGTCGGGCTTCTACAACGAGCTCCAGAACCCCCCCTACTATCTCGACCCATTCGCGCCCCAACTTGAGCTCCTTTGGGGGCGCCGCGTCCGGGCCGGCGAGGTCCAGCGGCTGACCGTGACGGACGCCGCCCTCCCCTACCGGCTGATCAAGCCCGGCAAGCTCGACCGTGAGAAGGGCTACTCAATCAAGGTCAAGGCCAACGGCCGGGAGCACGCCCTCGGCGGCCAGGTCGCCGAGCGCTTCTACTATCTTTGCTTCAAGGACAAGACCGAGATCGAGCTCTCCTCCTCCTGCGACCTCGTCCTCGGGCGCCCGATTCCGCTGACCCAGGCCCGGCCACGCAGGAAGCGCCTCGTGCTCTGCCTCTTCGTGGACGGGCTCACGCAGGAGCTCTTCAAGCTCCACCCGCTCGAGGAGGCGGCGCCGAACATCCACCGCTTCTTCGCAAAGGGGACGATGTTTACCGACTGCCACGTGCCCTCGGAGTGGTCTCTGCCGGGCCTGGCGAGCCTCCACACGGGCTTGCGCGTCGCGCGCCACCGGATGTTCCACGCCGAGCGCGACGTCTCCTTCGGCGACTACCCGATCGCGAGCGAGCTCTTCCAAGATGACGGCTACCTGACCTTCCAGGCCTGCGGCAACTGGAGGAAGACCCCCTCCTACGGCTACGCGCGCGGCTTCGACCGCACGGTCTACAAGCGCCAGGCGTCTTTGAAGGAGATCAACTACGCCTTCTTCGACCAGATGCGCGCCTTCCCGCGGCGCGACACCTTCGCGTGGCTGAGCTACTTCGATCTCCACCACACGATCAACGCGGTGCCCGACCTCGGGGACCAACTGCGCTACACGCTGCAGGCCCACGACTACACGCAGTCCAAGAAGAAGTCGGTTCCGGCCGTCGAGGCCGACCCTCCGAAGACCGAGCGCTGCCTGCGGGAGCTCAACAAGGTCGATTTCTACCTGAGCCAGGTCTTCTCGCTGCTGCAGGACCGCTACTCGGAGGACGAGATACTGGTGGCCCTGGTCGCCGACCATGGAACGAGCTACATCACCGGCGACCCGCACATCCTCTCGCGCGAGCGCACCCACGTGCCGTGGCTGCTGCGCGGCGGCGGGGTCCCCGCGGGGAGCTGCCCCGAGCTCGTCCAGAACATCGACGTGCTGCCGGCTCTGCTGCATTTCGCCGGGGTCGAGGCCGGGGCGCGGCTGGACGGCCGGCTGCCCGCGGTCTTCGGGGGTCCCGCCGCGCGCGACCATATCGTATGCGAATCGTTCTTCCCCGGCGCGACCTACAAGGCGACGGTCAAGGACCGGGACTACGACTTCTACCTGGAGACCGGCGGGAAGGTCGACGACGAGGGCCGCTTCGACGCCGACCCCGCCAAGACCGAACTCTTCCGCTCGCGGGACTTCAGGAAGGACGTCTCCGGCGAGGAGCCGGCGGCCGCGGACCGGCTCGGCCGGCTGATGCGGGACTTCCTAGAGGCGCGGACTAGCTGACGCGGTGGCGGAGGACCCACTCCGCCCCTTTCTTCTCCCAGAGGTGCGGCGACCGGAAGCGGTCGGCGAGCGCGTCGAAGCGCACGCGCGTCATCACCGGCGACTCGAACATCTTGTGGGCCGTCGGGAACTCCTTGGGGGGCATGCTGAGGTAGGTGAAGAGCTGCTCGTCAAAGCGCGCCGGCCACTCGCCGTCGAAGCGCCGCACCAGCGCGACGCCCTCCTCGCGCGTGATGTCGCCGGAGCGGATCTCCTGGGCGGCATCGTAGGTCGCGCGGCCGATCCCGAACTTGATGAAGGTCGTGTAGTAGAAGAGGTCATCCATCCGGTCGTCGATGCTGTTGTACTTGCTGTAGGTCCCGGGCGTCCGCTCGGGCGAGGCTTGGAAGCCGCCGTGCTCGACCGCGTAGTAATAGCAGCTCTGCGGGTGCCACTTGAGGTAATAGCCCAGGTAGTGCACCTGCACGCCGACGCGCTTGAGGTCCTCCGGGTTCCCCGGCAGGTAGGGCGCGAAGTCGTTGGGCTCGAGGCCGTAATTGTCCTCTAGATCCTTGAGCGCGGCGCCGCCGAGGAAGATCTTGCTCTTATCGGGGACCGTGAAATACGACCAGTCCCTCTGGGCGGATCTCGTCTCGGCGATCGGGTTGCCGTACTCGGCCTCGTACTCGCCGTAGAAGACGAGCGGGATCTCGTAGCGCGCGGCCATCTTCGGGGCCAGGGCCTTCTGGCCGATGATGAAGGGCTGGAAGGGATGGTAGAGGTTCTCGACGGCGAGGCGGGTCAGCAGCCGGTGGACCCGCCCGTTCGGGGTGCAGAGGAGGTTGTCGAAGCCGGCGTGGATCCAGGCCTGCTGGTTCTTCCAGCCCCAGTCGGTGTAGATGTGCGGCGCCCAGGTGACGGTCAGCGGGTGCATCCCATACTTGTACTTCAGGACATGCGCGGCGTAGAAGCTGTCCTTGCCGCCCGAGCCCGGCACGAGGCAGTCATAGGAGCCGTCCGTCTTGCGGTAGCGCTCGCAGAGGGCGCGCAGCTCGGCGTCGCGCGCGTCCCAGTCGATCGTCTTGCGCTTCTTCTCCATGTAGCGGCAGGCGTCGCACACCCCGTCGGCGTCGAAGTGCACCGTCGCCTTCTTCGAGTCCTTCGTGTGCGCGTACTCGACGGCCGCGTTGGGCTTCTGGTTGGACATCACGCAAAGACGGCAGAACTTCACATCGGCCGGCAGGCCGTACTTGGCATCGAGCTCGGCCGGTGTCTGAGTCGACTTCATCTGTGCGCCGCCTCCGGGAGGCGGGAAAGCCAGTTCCGATAGATCCGGATGCCGTCGGGACCGCTGCGCTCGGGGTGGAACTGGCAGGCGACGACGCTCCCCCAGGCCAGGCTCGAGCAGAACTCGACCGACGCATAGCGGGAGCGGCTGACGACGACCGCCGGGTCAGCGGGCGCGACGTAATAGGAATGAACGAAATACATGTAGGCGCCGTCGGCGAGGCCCTCCAGCGGCGTCTTCGCGAAGCGGGTCGGCGAGCCGGTGATCAAGCGGCTCCAACCGATGTGTGGGACCTTCAGCGGCTCCCCGTCGGTCGTCTCAGGGAAGCGCACGACGCGCCCGGGGATCAGGCCGAGTCCCTCGTGCCTTCCGAACTCGGAACTCTCCTCCATCAGCAGCTGCATCCCGAGGCAGATCCCGAGCAGGGGCTTGCCGCCGGAGACCGCGGCCTTCAAGGCTTTCGACATCCCGGAAGCCTCGAGCGCCTTCATCGCGTCCCCGAAGGCGCCGACGCCGGGCAGCACGATCCCATCGGCGGCGGCGACATCGGCGGGGGCGGAGGTGATCGCCGCCTTCGCGCCCGCCTCCTCGCAGGCGCGTAGTACGCTGAATAGGTTGCCAAGGCCGAAGTCGACGATCGCGACGCGCCGTCGCTCAGGCATGGGCGTCGACCTTGGGATCGTGCCGGCAATCTATCCCGTTCTCGCGGAGGTAGGCCTTCAGGCGGGGCAGCGACGCCTCGCGGATCCGGCCGAAGCCGGACCCCTGGCGCAGGTGCGCCGTGTTGACGCCCTCGGCGAAGCTCTCCTCGACCGGATGATTCTTCAGCAGCTCGTAGTGGAGGACCGACGCGACGCAGACCGCCTGGGCCTCGCCCTCGCGGGCGGCCGAGAGCGCGTGCTCGACGGAGCCGGCCCCGCCGCAGGCGATCACCGGGAGCGGGACGGCCCGCGAGATCGTCCGCGTCAACTCGAGGTCGAAGCCCTCTCCGGTCCCTTCGCGGTCGATCGAGGTCACCAAAATCTCGCCGGCTCCAAGTTCCGCGGCCTTCTTCGCCCACGCAACCGCCTCGAGCCCCGTCTTCTCGCGCCCGTTGTCCGTGTAGGCCTCGTAGACGCCGTCGGCGCGCCGGATCGCCTCGATCGAGACCACGATCGTCGAGGAGCCGAACTTGCGCGACGCCTCGCGGATCAACTCGGGCCGGCGGACCGCGGCGGTGTTCAGCGCCACCTTGTCGGCCCCCGCCCGCAGCATCTCGCGGATGTCGTCGAGGCTGCGCAGGCCGCCGCCGACAGTCAACGGGATGAAGACTTCCCGCGCGGTCCGGCGGACCATGTCCAGCAGGTTGTTGCGGCCATAGAGGCTCGCGACGATGTCCATGTACAAGAGCTCATCGGCGCCGTTCTCATAATAGTGGCGCGCGAAGCGATCCGGCTTGCCAAGGACCCGGAGGCCCTCGAGGTGGACGCCTTTGACGAGGTTGGGGCCCTTGATGTCGAGCCGCGGGATCACCCTCAGACTAGGCTTCATTTGGCGTTTCCCACGATGATAATGATAGCATAACGGGATATTCCCATGAAGCGCAGGCCCCGTCGCATAGCGGTCGTCACCGGGACCCGGGCCGAATACGGCCTCCTATCGCCGATCCTGCGCCTGATCCTCTCCGCCCGCTCCCTGCGCCTGCAGTTGCTGGTCACGGGCAAGCACCTTCTGCCGGCCTTCGGGCGGACGGTGCGCGAGATCGAGGCCGACGGCTTCCCGATAGCCGCCCGCATCCCTTCGGGCCTCTCCTCCGACTCGGAGGCCGCGGTGTCGGCATCCATGGCCCGCATCACGGCGGGCTGCGCGCGGGCCTTCGCGCGCCTCGAGCCCGACCTCCTGCTGCTGCTCGGGGACCGCTACGAGGTCCTGGCGGCGGCGGCGGCGGCCGTGCCCTTCCGCCTTCCGATCGCGCACATCCACGGCGGCGAGTCCACCGAGGGCGCCATCGATGAGCAGATACGCCACAGCGTCACCAAGCTCAGCCACCTGCACTTCACCGCCACCGCCGCGTTCCGGCGGCGAGTCATCCAGATGGGAGAGGATCCCCGCCGCGTGTTCGCCTTCGGCGCCCCTGGGCTCGACGATGTCAGGACCGCCGCGTCGCTGGGCCGCGACGAGCTCGCGCGGGGGCTGGGCCTGCCGCTCAGCCGCCCATGGGGGGTGATGACCTACAACCCGGCGACCCTCAGCGCGCGGACCGCCTCCCGCGAGAGCGCCGCGATGATCGGCGCGATGTCCGCGGTCCCGGGCGTCGTTTGGGCCTGCACCCTACCCAATGCCGATCCCGACAGCCTGGCGATCGTCCGCAACCTCCGAGCCGCCGCGAGGCGGGACCCCGACCGATTCCGCGTGTTCAGCTCTCTGGGCCGCACGCGCTACCTCTCGCTCCTGCGGCACGCCGCGGTGATGGCGGGCAACTCCTCGAGCGGCCTTCTCGAAGCCCCCTCCTTCGGCCTGCCCGCGGTCAACGTCGGGGACCGGCAGGACGGACGCCTGCGGGCCGCCAACGTGATCGACGTCCGGCGGACCGAGGCCGGGGCGATCGCCGCGGCGCTTCGCCGCGCTCTCTCGCCCGCTTTCCGCGGGCGACTGCGGAGCCTTCAGAACCCCTACGCGGGTCGAGACGCGTGCCGGAGGATTGTCGAAACCCTCAAGCGGACGCCCCTGGGGAAAGACCTTCTAAAAAAACGCTTCCACGACCTGCCGCGCTGACCCCGCCCCCCGCCGCGACCCAGCGCCAGTTCCAGGTCTCGGGCGCGGGGCCGCCGGATGGCTCCGCTGTGCGCAACGGAGGTGCCAAGACCAAAATGAGTCCCGTGACGCGGACAGCGTTCCACCTCACGCGACGCCGCCGGGGGGGCATCGAGGCATGATATAATACTTAACAATGTCAAAATCCCACCCGAGTCCCGCCGTCGGTAAGGATCGCCTCCGCGGCCTAACAGTCGCCCTCCCCGATAAATGTCCAAAGATTGTTCAAATCTTGAACGCTTAGTGAACAAGATGGCTGCCTCTATTAGACTTTCGGGCCGGACAGCGTGACTATCAACATCGCGGGACGCGAGATCGGCCCCGGATGGCCCTGCCTGATCGTCGCCGAGGCCGGCGTCAACCACAATGGGCAGACCCGGAACGCCTTGCGGCTCGTGGACGCCGCGGCCCGCGCCGAGGCTGACGCGGTCAAGTTCCAGACCTTCTCGGCGGATCGGATCGCCACGGCCGGCGCCCCGAAGGCCGCCTACCAGCGCAAGGGCTCGCCCCGCGGGCAGTCGATGCTCGAGATGCTGCGCGGCCTCGAACTCGACGAGGCCGCCCACCGGCGGCTCCACGAACGCTGCCGCCGGCGCTCGATCCTCTTCCTCTCGACCCCGTTCGACGAGCAGAGCGCCGACCTACTCGAGCGCCTCGGCGTCGCCGCCTTTAAGGTCCCCTCCGGCGAGATCACCAACCTCCCGCTGCTCGCGCACATCGCCCGCAAAGGCCGCCCGGTCATCCTCTCGACGGGGATGGCCGACCTTAGGGAGGTCGGCGACGCCGTCCGCGCGATCGAGAAGGCGGGGGACCCTCCCCTCGTCCTGCTCCACTGCGTCAGCCGCTATCCTGCCCCCCCCCGGGAGGCCAACCTGAGGGCCATGGCGACGCTCGCCTCCGCCTTCGGCAGGCCGGTCGGCTTCTCGGACCATACGCCCGGCATCGAGGTCTCGCTGGCCGCCGCGGCCCTGGGCGCCTGCCTGATCGAGAAGCACTTCACCCTGGACCGCGGCCTGCCGGGGCCCGACCACGCCTGCTCGCTCGAGCCCGGCGAGCTCGCGGCGCTCGTCCGCGGCGTGCGCATCGTTGAAAGCTCCCTCGGTCACGGGCGCAAGGAGCCGGTCCGGGGCGAGCGGGAGACGGCGCGCGTCGCGCGCAAAAGCCTGGTCGCCGCGCGATTGATCCCCGCCGGCAGCCGCCTGCGCGAGGAGCTGATCGCGCTCAAGCGCCCCGGGACCGGACTCCCTCCGGCGATGCGCGCCAAGCTCATCGGCCGCGTGGCGCGGCGGGACATCCCCGCCGGCAGCCTGCTCCGCCTCGAGATGCTGGCATGACCGCCAAGAAGCCCTTCGATTTCTCGACGGTCTGCGTGGAGCCGGGTTGCCCGATCCGCGAGGCCGTCGCCCAGATGGACCGGACCCGCCAGGGCATCGTCCTGGTCGTGGACGGCGAGAGGCGGCTGCTCGGCACCGTGACCGACGGCGACATGCGGCGGGCTCTTCTGGCCCGGATCGACCTAGATGGGCCGATCTCGGTGCTGCTCGCCCGCAAGGAAGGGACCCCCCTCGCGCGGCCGCTGAGCGCCCCAGCGACGGCGAGCCGGGACGCCTGCCGCAAGCTCCTGAAGGAGCACAAGCTCCTCCACCTCCCGCTCCTCGACAAGGAGCAGCGTGTCGTCGGCCTCGTCTTCCTCAACGAGTTGGTGCCGGACCACGCCCTCGGCCTGCGCGCCGTCGTGATGGCGGGGGGCAAGGGGAGCCGCCTGCTGCCCCTGACGAAGGACACCCCCAAGCCGATGCTCGATGTCGGCGACCAGCCGTTGATGGAGATCATCCTCGAGCAGCTCCGTGACGCCGGGATCAAGCAGGTGCACGTCAGCACCCATCACCACAAAGACAAGATCGTCGAGTACTTCGGGGACGGCAAGGAGCTGGGCCTCGACCTCAACTATCTCGACGAGGACCGGCCGCTCGGGACTGCGGGGGCCCTGGGCTTGATGGCCCCCTCCGACGAGACGATCCTGGTCATCAACGGCGACATCCTGACGCAGATGGATTTCCGGGCCATGCACGCCTACCACAAGGAGCTAGGCGCCGATCTCAC
Organism: uncultured Elusimicrobia bacterium; assembly: GCA_964359165.1. GTDB lineage: Bacteria > Elusimicrobiota > Elusimicrobia > UBA1565 > UBA1565 > CAYHRV01. The sequence goes on along the minus strand of CAYHRV010000001.1, from coordinate 59,439 downwards.
CGTGGCGGTCAGCCAATACGACATCAAGGTCCCCTACGGGGTCATCGAATGCGACGGCTCCTTCGTGCGCGCAATCACCGAGAAGCCGACCCTTGAGTTCTTCGTCGGGGCCGGCATCTACCTCCTCGAGCCGGCGATGACGCGCTACATCCCCAAGGGGCAGCGCTCGGACATGACGGACCTCATCGCCTCCCTGATCCGCAGCGGCCACAAGGTCGCCAGCTTCCCGATCCGCGAGTATTGGCTCGACATCGGCCAGCACGGCGACTATAAGAAGGCCCGCCGGCAGGTCAAGGCCTGGCAGGACGCGGGGCCTGACGCGGGACGACCCAAGCCGCGATGAACGCGCGCCAACGGGACGGTCTCGGCGATGCACTGCTGACATGACCGTCTCCCTGAAGGACGCCGCCCCCTCCTGGGCCAAAAGCCTATACCGCGGCTCGCGCCTCGGCGTGCGCCGCCTGCGCCGACTCCTCGGAGGAGACAAGGTCCGCTGCCGCGTCCGCGGGACCGAGATCCTGCTCGGGGTCTCCTCCGAGATCGAGCAATACCGGGCGGAGACCTACGCCTCGAAGGAGCCCGAGACCCTGGACTGGCTCGACAAGAACCTCCGCGACGGCGACGTCCTTTTCGACGTGGGCTCAAATATCGGAGTCTACTCCCTCTACGCCGCCAAGCGTCAGCCCGGCTGCCGCGTCTACGCCTTCGAGCCGGCCGCGCAGAACTTCTCCCGCCTCTGCCGCAACCTCGCGCTCAACGGCCTCGAGAACGTGACTCCCTGCAATTTCCCGCTCTCGGACAAAGAAGCCTTCGAGCGCTTCTTCGTCAGCGACCTGGAGGCGGGCTCCGCCTTCCACTCGATCGGGAGCTTCAACCCCGACCAGCCGGCCGCGGCCGCCCAGCGGCTCGTCCAGGGGGTCCTGGCCGCCACGATCGACGGCCTCGTCGCCCGCGCCGGCCTCGCGTCCCCGACCCTGCTGAAGATCGACGTGGACGGTCTCGAGGACCGCATCCTGGAGGGCGCCCGTTCGACCCTGGCCGGCCCTTCCCTGCGCGGTGTGCTCGTCGAGGTCACGCATCGCGAAGGCGCGGCCCCCTCGAGCGACGGCTTGCTGGGCCGCCGGGGCTTCGAGCTCTCGGCGAAGAGCGAGTGGTCCATAAAGCGCGGCGGATTCGTCTCGCGCAACCACCTCTACGAGCGCCTCGGGGGCCCGCATGGCCGCTGACGGCCGCGGCTCCCCGCGGCCGCGCCACCACTTCCATGCCTTCTCGCGCCTGAAGGTCCCGCGGCTCGTCTTCATCACCGGCGCCTGCCGCACCGGCAAGACGACCCTGGGCCTGTTGCTTGGGTCGATGCGCAGCGTCGAATTCATCGAGGAGCCCTGGACCGCCCTGGCCCTGCCGGTCATGCAGAAGGCGGGCCTGATCGGCCGTCCCGCGGCGGCCACGATGCTGCAGGCCTTCATCGAGGAGTCCTTCAACGACAGGATACTGCTGCGCAACGCCAACTTCAGGCGCTCGGACTGGTCGAGCATCTGGCGCTTCAAGAGCCGCGGCGAGATCGCGCGCAGGCTCAACGGCCTCAAGAGCCGCTCGGACGTGGTCAGGCACGTCGAGAAAAACCGCTCCGTGCTCGTCATTTCCGTCACCCAGACGGACCCTTGCCTCGACTTCCTGAAGGCTGCGTTGCCCCAGGCCCTGATCATCCACATGGTGCGGCAGGCCCTCCCCGTCGTGCTGGACAGGGATTGGGTCCGGCGCTCAGCGCTCTTGACCGATGCCCAGCTAAAGAAACCCTGGGAGAACGACCTTCATTATGATTTCAAGCCGGGGCCGGGGCGCCCGACGCTCGCGATCCCCTGGTGGGTCCCGCGCGGCAGGACCCGGGAATTCCTCGCCTTGCCCGTCCTCGGCCGTCGGCTCTTCTACTGGCTGATGATGCATCGGGGCGGCTTGGAGGCAAGCGAGAGGCTGCCCAGGGCGCGCGCCGGCGACTATTGGAGGCTCGACTACGAATCGTTCGCCATGGACCCTCTGGCGGCGGCGTCCCGCTTCGGGCGCTTGCTCGGCGCCTCGCCGACAGCGCGGACCCGGCAGCTCGCCCGTGAGATTCCGGCCAGGCCGCGCGAGCCGCTTGCGCCTGCGGACTGGTCCGGCGTCCCGTCGAGCCTCCTGCGTCAAGCCAGCCGGCTGCAGGAGCGCCTGGGCTACCCGCCGCTGGCGGCCGAGATGTTGGGATGAGCGCGCGAGGCCCCCGCTACCTCCTGGTCGCGCTCTATCGGGGCCCCTACATCGGGCTCGCTCCCCTGGAACGGGAATTCGGCGCCTCGGCCTGCGCCTTCCTTCTCGACGGGGAGGCGGCCAAGGAGCGGCGCCGCCATGGGCTGCCCTTCCTGCACCCGAGCCCCGCCCTGAGCGGCGCGGCAGGGTGCCTCGACTTCCTCCGGCGCGGCGGGTATCGGGCCCTCGTGCGGGGCGTCTCCAAGACCCCCGTCCGCGACAACCTCGAAACACGGCTCTCGACGGCGGCGGCAAAGGCCGGCCTGCCGGTCTACGCGATCGAGGATTATCCCGGCAACTACACTCCGGATCAGCCGCGCGCGGACGGCCTTTTCGTGGAGTTCCCGAGCGCCAAGGCTCTCCACCTCAGGCGGGGGCTGAGGCCCTCCTCGGTACATGTCACGGGGAACCCGCGCTACGCCTGCGTCCAGTCCCCGCCGACGCGCGCCGAGCGAACGGCCCTCAGGGCCCGCCTCGGGATCGGCGACGAGCCGGCGGTCCTGTGGGCGGGGCAGCCCAACCGGATGGGGAATGCCGGGACCCTCAAGGCTCTGCTCCCCCATCTCCGGAAGCATCGGGCGACGCTGCTCTACCGCTCGCACCCCTACACTCCGGCCGACGCGGTCAGGACCCCCGGCATCAAGGTCATCGATGTCACCGCCGAGAGCGACCCAATCGCCTTGGCGCGAGCCGCCGACCTCGTGGGCACCCAGTTCTCGACCTTGGCGGTCGAGGCCGGGTACGCGGGCGTCCCGGGCCTTTTCATCCTACTGCCCGGCTTGGGGTTGGACCGCCATATCGGGTCCACGGGCGAAGCGACGCCGCCCTGGTGCGGGGAAGGCCTGGCTTTCCTCGCCCGCAGCCGCTCCGAGCTCGGTCCCGCCCTGGCGCGGGCCCTCGGCGACCGGGCATCGCGGGCCCGGGTCCTGCGGGGCTTTCAGCGCCTGAAGGCGGCCAACCGCCACAGCGCCCGCCGGATCGCCCGCATCATCGAAGCATCATCGTAGGAATGCTATAATGGGTCGCTTCGCCATGGCCTCCCATCGCCCCCTTCGAGTCTTCCTCTGCGACCTCACACACGACACAATCGTCCTCGTGGCGGACACTATCCCGATCAACATCGGCTTCATCGGCTCCTACGCGAAGAAGATCCATGGTGACGCGATCGAGGTCTCGCTGTTCAAGTACCCGCAGACCGCCATCGACGCGATCAAGGCCGATCCACCCGACGTGATCGCGCTGAGCAACTACTCGTGGAACAGCCGCCTCGCGGAGAGGGTCGCGGGCGTCGCCAAGGAGCGCCGCCCCGAAACCATCACGGTCCAGGGCGGGACCAATTTCCCGCACCGCGGGCCGCTGCAGCGCGGCTTCCTGCTGAGCCGCCCGAACACCGACGTCTACGTCGAGCTCGAGGCCGAGGCCAGTTTCGCCGAGCTGCTGGGGCGGGTCCTCGCCAAGCGCGAGGGCGGAGCCGCGCGCCTGCGCGAGAGCGTCCTCGACGGGACCCTGCTCCCCGGACTCGTCTACCTCGTGCCGGACACGAGGCGCTCGCCCGAGCCGGTCCTCGTCACGGGCCCGAGCCTTCCGCGCATCCGGGAGCTCGACGACATCCCGTCGCCTTACTTAAACGGCATGCTCGACACATTCTTCGACGGACGCCTGACGCCCTTCCTCGAGACCAACCGCGGCTGCCCGTTCCTGTGCACCTTCTGCCACACCGGCAACGGCTACTTCAACAAGGTCAACAAGTTCTCGCTCGACCGCATCAAGGCGGAGATCGACTACATCGCGCCGCGCATGCACAAGCTCGGCATCACGAACCTGCACATCGCCGACACGAACTTCGCGATGTACCAGCGCGACCGCGAGATCTGCGAGGAGTTCCTGAAGACCCAGAAGGAGTTCGGCTGGCCGCGCCACATCATGTCGACGACCGGCAAGAACAACAAGGAGCTCGTGATCGACATCACGCGCCTGCTCGGCACGACTTTCTCGGTCAACATGTCGGTGCAGTCGATGGACCCCGAGGTCCTCAAGAACGTCCACCGGCAGAACATCAAGCTCGACCACTACGCGGCAGTCACTCACGAGCTCAACGACCAGGGCCGCGCGACCAAGGGCGAGGTCATCATCGGCCTGCCCGGCGAGAACAAGAAGACCTTCACGCGCGGCATCGAGCAGATGCTCGACGCCGAGGTATCGAGCATCTGCTCGAACACCCTGCTGCTGCTCTACGGAACCGAGTTCCAGGAGCCTGAATTCCGCGCCAAGCACCAATACCAGGGCCGCTTCCGGATCGTCCCGCTGAACTTCGGCCAGTACGACGGCGTGCGCGTCTTCGACTACGAGGAGGCGGGGATCGCCAGCAAGGACATGCCGTTCGAGGACTACCTCTGGATCCGCGGCCTCTGCCTGATGGTCGAGATCCTGCACAATAGCCGGCCGTTCCACGAGTTCTTCCGCCACGCCGAGGCCTGCGGGATCAAGACCTTCGACCTGATCATGCGCCTCTATGACTCGCTCGACCGCGCCCCCGCGAGCGTGCGCAAGGTGATGGAGGACTATCTCGGCGAAACGAAGGGCGAGTTGTGGGAGTCCGAGGACGAGCTCGTCGCGCACTACCGAAAGGACGACAACTACGAGAAGCTGCTGAAAGGGGAGGCCGGCGGCAACCTGATCTACAAGTACAAGGCTGCCAGCCTCGCCTACTGTGTCGGGGATTGGATCGATTTCCTCAACCGGATCTGCCTCGAGATATACTCCGAGCGCGTCGCCGACGCCGAGGCGCGCCGCAAGGCGGCCGCCGAGCTCTCGGCCCTCGGCGAGTTCATCAGGAAGAGGCTCGACGGGCTCCTGAAGCCCGACGCCGACCTCTCCCCGATCTCGATGGAGAGCCCCTACGACATCCTGATGTGGCGCAAAGCCCCGCGCGGGACGCCGCTGTCGGCCTTCGCCGCTGAGAAGCCCATCGTCTACGAATTCGGCTACACCCGGGAGCAGCTCATCGCGCGCAACGACCAGTTCAAGCGCTACGGAACGCACACGAACGCCCTGAGCAAGATCGTCACGCGCGTCAGCAACGTCGAGAGCCTCTTCCGCAAGATCCGGGTCCGCGGCGGAGAGCAGGCCGCCGAGGGTCCCGAGCAGGACATGTTCGTCCGGTACGCTCTCTCCAATTGAGGCGGACGCGACTGATGCGCGTCGCCGTCGTCGGCGCCGGGAACTTCGGCCTCAAGCACCTGCGCGCCCTCTCCTCCTTGCCCGGCGTCGAACCGATCGCCGTCCCCGCCCGTCCCGCGCGCCTCGCGGAGCTCGAGCGTGACGGGGTCCCGGCCCTCCCCTCGCTCGCCGCGGCCCGCGCCCGCGCCTGCGTGATCGCGACGAGTACCGGCCGGCACGTTGCTGACGGCCTGCGCGCCGTCTCGCTCGGGCTCGACGCCCTGGTCGAGAAGCCTCTCGGCGTCGACGCCCCCTCGGCGCGGCGTCTGGCGCGGGCGGCGCGGCGCCGCGGGCGGCGCGTCTTCGTCGGCTGCACGCTGCGCTTCGAGCCCTCGCTGCTGCGCTTCCGCTCGCTGTTGCCGCGGCTGGGCCGCCTGCATTCGGTCAGCGCCGAATGCCGCTCCTACCTGTCGGACTGGCGGCGCTCGCGCCCCTACAGCGGCACCTACAGCGCCCGCGCCGCCGAGGGCGGGGTCCTGCGGGACCTGATCCACGAGATCGACTACGCGGGCTGGCTGTTCGGCTGGCCGCGGGCGGTCTCGGGCCGCGTGCTGAACCTCGGGCGCCTGGACATCGCCTCCGACGAACTGGCCGAGCTCCATTGGCTCGCGCCGAAGGGCTTCCCAGTCTCGGTGCACGTCGACTATCTGACCCGTCCGACGCGCCGCGGGATCCTGGCCTGCGGCGAGCACGGGACGCTCGAGTGGGACGCTCTCGCGCAGACGGTGACCCTGCTCCCTGGAGGCGGCAAGCCCCGCGTCTGGACGGACCGCGCCCCCGCCGACGAGAGGCTCAAGCGACAGGCCAAGGCCTTCCTGCGCGCGGTCTCGGGCGGGAGTCGCGGGACGCTCGCTACCGCCGAGGACGGCGTGCGCGCGCTCGCCGTCTGCGACGCCGCGCGACGGTCTTCGGCCGGGGGTCGGGTCGAGAAGGTGCGCTACCGGTGAGCCGCGTCCTCGCGGTGATCCCGGCGCGCGGGGGCTCCAAGGGCCTCCCCGGGAAGAACACACGGCCCTTCGCGGGCCTGCCCTTGATCGCCCACTCGATCCTCTGCGCGAAGCAAAGCCGCGCCGTCAGGCGAACGATCGTCTCGACCGACTCGCCCCGGATCGCGGCCGCGGCGCGGCGCTTCGGCGCCGAGACCCCCTTCCTGCGGCCGAAGTCCCTCGCGCGCGACGAGACCCCGCTGTGGCCCGTCCTGCGGCACGCCCTGGCCGCCGCGGAAGCCGAGGAAGGCCGGCGCTACGACTACCTCGTCCTGCTCGATCCGACCTCGCCGACGCGCTTCCCCTCCGACATCCGCGCGGCGCTGGCTCGCCTGAAGAGATTCCCGCGTGCGGATGGGATCGTCGCCGTGTCGGAGCCCGAATTCAACCCGGTCTGGCATTCCGTGAGCATCGAGAAGGGGTGGATGCGGGACTTCGTGCCCTCGGGGGCGCGCCTGACTCGCCGCCAGGACGCCCCGCGCCTGCTAAGGATCAACGGCCTGCTCTATATCTGGAGGACCGCGTTCGTGCGCCGGAACCTGCCCTCGTGGCGGCCGGGCGGCCGGCATCTGGGCTACGAGGTCCCGGACCTCCGGGCCTGCTCGATCGACGACCGGGAGCAGTTCGACAAGATGGAGGCCCTGGTCAAGGCGGGCCTGGTCCGCCTCCCGTGGCTCGCGAAGCGGAGGCGCCGTTGACTCGCGCCTTCATCGACCGGCTGACCGCTCCCCGCGCGGCCGCCCTGCGCCGGCGCGGCCTCGCCCGCGTCGACTACCTCGACGCCTCGCCCCTCGGCGCCCTCGCCGCGGCGGCCCTGGGGCTCGACGCCCGGCGCCTCGAGTTTCGGATGATGGACGTCCGCGACACGGCGGGTATCAGCATCCGCTTCCGCATCCCGCACGCTGACCTCGACGAAGCGATCGACGCGATCCGCTCGCTGCCTGCCTTCAAGAGGTGGGCGGCCGGCGCGAAGGACCGGCTCCCCTTCTACTTGGCGCGCGCGGCAGCCACAAGCTCGGCGACCGACCACAACCGGCTTTGGCGCGAGCTCTACCTGATCCAGGTGTTCGCCTGGACGATGCGCCGCGAAGGGCTCGCCGAGGCCGACGCCTTCCTCGATACCTCTCCCTGGACGCCGATCCTCGCGCGGCGGGCCCAGCAGGAGGGCATCCGCCTCTCGGCCCTCGGCCGGGCGCCGCTCCTGCGCTCGCTGCGCGAGGCCGCCGTGCGCTGGGCCGGACGCGGGGCCTTCGGAACCCTGCTGCGCTGGGTCCGGGCCCACGGCCTCCGGGGCGCCGCCGCGTTCCTGCGTCCCCCGCCGGCCGCCGCCGCTCCGGGCCCGCGCCTGGCGGCCGAGTACATCGGCCAGCTCAACCTCGACCGCCCGGAGCTGCAGTCGGACCTCTTCTTCTGGCAGGCCTCGCCTCTGCGAAAGCGCGGCGCCCTGCTTCTGTTCCAGGCCGTCTCGGACCCGCTGCGGGGCGCTCATCTTGAGGAGCTCCGCGCCCACGGGCTCGATGGTCTGGCCGTAGCCCCCGCGGCGGCCGCCGATCCGTCCCTGCCGGTCTTCTCCCCGCGGTCCGCGGCGGTCGAACCGGCTCGCGAGCGGCCCCCGGCCGACGCGCTCGAGCGGTGGCTCGCACGCGCGGCGCGCGACTACCGCGACCAGCGGGCCTTCTGGCGCGAGCTCTTCGAGCGGCACGGCGTGCGCCTCTTCGCCGGCTGGTACACGCACGACCCGGCTCATGCCGCGATGGCCGACGCGCTGAGGGACCTGGGCGGCGTGCACGCCGTCTACCAGCGCTCCTATGAGGGGCTCCCCTCCTGGACGACGACCGCCGCGACCGACGTCCAGTTCGCGTGGGGGCGGCACACCGCCGGCGCGCCCGCGCCGGACGGCGCCGGGCCGGCCTACACCGTCGCCACCGGCTTCCTGGGCGACCACCGCTTCGCGGCGCTCAAGCCCCAGGCGAGAGAACTGCGCGCGCGTCTCGAGAAGGCCGGCGCGCGCCGCGTGATCGCGCTCTTTGACGAAAACTCGCTCGGGGACCACCGCTGGCACGTCGGGCACGACCGCCTGAAGCTCGCCTACCGCTTCATCCTGGAGAAGGTGCTCTCGGACGACCGCCTCGGGCTGATCGTCAAGCCCAAGATCGCGCGCACGCTGCGAAGCCGCCTCGCCCCCCTTGATTCCCTGCTCGCCGAGGCCGAGAGGACCGGCCGCTGCTTCGTCTTCGAGGGCGGCGCGATCCACAGCTCCCACCCGCCGGCCGCGGCGGCGCTCGCGGCCGATGTCGCGGTCCACGCCTATCTCGTCGCCGGGTCGGCGGCGGCCGAGGCCGCGCTGGCGGGCGTCCCGACCCTGCTGCTCGACCACGACGGCTTCGCGATCAGCCCCCTCTATAAGCTCGGGCTCGGCCGGGTCGTCTTCAAGGAGTGGGACCCGCTGTGGCGAGCGCTGCAGGAGCATTGGTCGCGGCCGGACGGCGTGCCGGGCTTCGGGGACTGGAGCGAGCTGCTGCCGGACCTGGACCCATTCCGCGACGGCCGCGCCGCGGAGCGCATGGGCGGCTTCCTGGACAAGACGCTGGCCGCCCTCGAGGGCGGCGCGACCCGCGAGGAGGCGATGGCCCGCGCGGCCGATGCCTACGCGCGGGAGTGGGGCGCGGCGCATGTCTGGGAGGGCCCGGGCGCCCGGTCGAAGGCCGAGGCAGGCAGCGCGGAGCGGGAGTGACCATGGACGCGATCGAACGCTACTTCGAGCTCAACTCGGCGGCCTGGCTCGACCAGGCCTACCACGACAAGCCCCACTCCTACCCCACCGCCAGGCACCGCCTGCGCCTCTCGCTGGGAGCCCTCAAGCCCTTGGCCCGCCCCGGGGCCCTGCTTCTCGAGCTGGCCTGCGGAGGCGCCCACCTCTCGGCGGAGGCCGCGAAGCTGGGCTTTCGCGCCGTCGCGGTCGACCAGTCGAGCGCGATGCTGACCGCGGCCCGCGAGCGGATTGGAAAGCTCCCGGCCGAGGCGCGCGCGCGCGTCGAGTTCGTCTGCGGGGACGTGCTGACCTGCCCGCTCCCCGAGGGCTTCGACGCGGCCGCCGCGCTGGGCCTGCTCGAATACCTGCCCGACGACTCGGTGCTCTTGAAGCGCGCCGCGCAGCGCCTGAAGCCCGGCGGCCTGTTCCTGATCGACTTCCGCAACCGCCTCTTCAACCTCTTCAGCGTCAGCGCCTACACGCGCCGCGAGCTCGCCGGGGGAGCCGCGGAACTGGCCGACGAGGTCCAGGAACTCTACGCACCCCTGCCCGCCGACCGCACGCGGGCCTTCCTGCGCGAACTGGGACGCCGCGCGGCCGAGATGGCCAAGGCCGGCGAGCTCGCCCCCGAGCCCGAGGAGGCGGGCTTTCAGGGCTCCGCCGAGGGCCGCCAGCACACACCGAAGGAGGCCCGGACGCTCGGCGCCGCCCACGGCTTCGAGACCGTCGGCCTCTACGGCATCCACCCGCATCTCTCGGCCCCGCGCTTGAACCGCATGTTGCCGGTCCCGGCCTACAACGCGCTGAGCGACAGCCTGCTCGTCTTCGAGGACCTCCCCGCGAGCCTGATCTGGAGCTCGAAGTTCCTCGCGGTGTACCGCAAGAAGTGACCTGGCTCCTCGCCGCGCTGCACCGCGGTCCGCGCCTCGAGTTCGTCGCAACGGAGCTGCCGGGGCGGACGCGCTTCCTGCACGGGGGCGAGTGCTGCGAGGCCCTCGCCAGGCGCAATGAAGGGAGCGCCGGGCGGATAGTCGCCGTCGTCGGAAAAAGCTAAAATATCCCGGATGGCCCCCAGACCGAAGGTCGACATCGCCCGGGAGCTCAGGACCGTCATGGACCTGGAGGCCGACGCGCTGCGCCGGGTGCGCGACGCGATCAACGGCGAATACACGCGCGCGGTCCTGCTCCTCGCCGCCTGCCGGGGCAAGGTCATCGTGACCGGGATGGGCAAGTCCGGCCTGATCGGCCAGAAGATCGCCGCGACGCTGACCGCGACGGGGACCCCGGCCATTACCCTCCACCCCGCCGAAGGCATGCACGGGGACCTCGGCGTGGTCCAGAAGGGCGACGTCGTCCTCGCGATCGGCAAGTCGGGGGAGTCCGACGAGCTGACCGGGATCCTGCCGTCGTTGAGGAGGCTCGGCGTCAAGATCGTCGCAATGACCGCCAACCCGCGCTCGACCCTGGGCCGCAACGCCTCGGTGGTCCTGACGATCCCGGTCGAAGCTGAGGCCTGCCCGCTGAACCTCTCGCCGACCTGCAGCACGACCGCCGCGCTGGCCGTCGGCGACGCGCTCGCCGTGGCGCTGATGAAGCTGCGCGGCTTCCGCAAGGAGGACTTCGCCCTGCGCCACCCCGGCGGCAGCCTCGGCAAGCGCCTGCTCCTGCGCGTTTCAGACATCATGCGCTGCGGAGAGGACAACCCCGTCATCCGTATCGACAAGAGCCCCTCAGCGATGCTTATCGAGATGACCAAGAAGCGCTCGGGCGCGGTCTCGGTGGTCGACGGCAAGGGCCGGCTCGTGGGCCTCGTGACCGATTATGACGTGCGGCGCCGCCTCGAGCAAGGGCAGGATGTGATGTCGAGGCCCATCGGCGAGCTGATGAACCCCAAGCCGACCGCGATCCGCGCCGAGCGGCTGGCGATGGAGGCCGCCGCGATCATGACCGAGAGGAAGAACCCCTTCCTGGTGCTGCCCGTCGTGGACAAGGCCGGGCGGGCGGTCGGCATGATTCACCTGCACGACATCCGCGCCCGCGGGCTCTGAATGGCACGCCTGATCTCGAAGGCGGCGGCTCTCGTCCGAGAACGGATCGTCATGCCGCTGCTGCCTCGGCCAATCGTGGCTCGCCTCAACCGGAACGACCGCGTCGGGGCGCTGCAGCGGGCCTGGGGCCACATTTACTCGAACCAGCTCCGCGGGGAGCCTACTACGAGTTCGTCGGACAGGCCTTCTTGGTCCACTGCGACGCCCCCTGACCGCAAGTCAGGCTAGGCGCGCGAGCTCATCCTTAAGCCGGGACCCGGTGGCGGTGAAGAGATCCCGGCTCGCCTTGATCCTCTCGACGGGCCAGTCCCACCACCGGACCCGCAACAACAGCGCTACCGTCTCCTCGTCGTGACGGAGCTTCTTGACCGCCGCGGGATTCCCCGCGACGATCGCGTAGGGGGGCACGTCCGCCGTGACCACCGCGGAGGCGGCGACGATCGCCCCGTCCCCTACCGTCACGTTCTTGCCGATCGTCGCGTCATGCCCGATCCAGACGTCGTGGCCGATCGTCACCGCCGAGCGTTCGAAAGCGGATTCCGGGCAGTAGTCTTCGGGTTTGAGATCCCGGAAGGGCTCGCGAAAGGGAAAGGGGTAGGTGCTCGCCCGGCTCGGCCAATGGTAGCCGTCGCCGCAGATCAAGGTGATCCGAGACCCCAGACTGCAATAGCGGCCGATCGAGAGCTCCCCATAACGTCCGAGGGCGAGGAGCGCCTCGCCGGCGTAGGAGCAGCGGCCGATCTTGAGGCTGCGGAGTTGGGCCTGGAGATCCGGGACCTCGACATCCTCTTCGATGACGACGGCGCCGAGCGATCCGCCTCGCCGATGGCAGACTCGGCTCGTCGGATGCACGACCCAGCCCTCGCGGGCCGCCACGCGGCGGCGATCGAGGCCGAGCATAATCCGCAGGAGACCCATGTCGCAATCCTAGCAATTTTTACCGGATCGGGCCCGGAATCCCCGACGAGCAATTGCTATAATCTAAGTCTAGGATGGAGAAGAAGACGACCGGTCCCATGACGATTCTTATCACCGGAGCCGCCGGCTATCTTGGCTCGACCCTGACGCCCCTCCTGCTCGCCGGCGGCCACCGGGTGCGGGGCGTCGACTCCCTGCGCCAAGGCGGCGGCTCCCTGCTCGGCTCCTGGGCCCATCCCCGTTTCCGCTTCACGCGCGCGGACATCCGCGACCGCGAGGCGATGGCGGCCTGCCTCAAGGGCGCGGACGCGGTCGTTCACCTCGCCGCGATCGTCGGCGACCCGGCCTGCGCTCAGGCCCCGGACGAGGCCCGCGCAGTCAACATCGAGGCCTCCCTGGTCCTGCTCGCGGCCGCCGAGGCCACGGGCGTCGAGCGCTTCCTCTTCGCCTCGACCTGCAGCAACTACGGCAAGATGGCGGACTCGGACGGCATGGTGAACGAGGACTCCGAACTGCGCCCAGTCTCCCTCTATGCCGAAACGAAGGTCGCAGTCGAGCGCGCGATGCTGGACCCCAAGCGTTTCCCCAGGCTCTGCACGACGGCGCTTCGCCTCTCGACCCTCTTCGGCGTCTCTCCGCGCATGCGCTTCGACCTGACCGTCAACGAGTTCGTCCGCGAACTCCTCGTGCGCAAGCGCCTGACCGTCTATGGGGAGCAGTTCTGGCGCCCCTACATCCACGTCCGGGACGCCGCGCGCGCCTTCGCCCTGATCCTCGCCCAGGACAGGGCCCGCGTTTACCACGAGGTCTTCAACGTGGGCTCCGACGACCAGAACTTCCGCAAGCAGGACCTGCTCCGGATGCTGGGGCCGTTGGCGCCGCAGGCCCGCATCGAGCGCTTCGCCAAGGCCGAGGACCCCCGCGACTACCGCGTCAGCTTCCAGAAGATCCGCAAGAGGCTGGGCTTCGAGGTCGAATGCAGCGTCGATGAGGGCATCGAGGAGTTGGCGCAACTTATCCGCGACGGCGTCCTGCGCGATTTCGACGCCCCGGAGTTCTCGAACCTCCCCTCGTCGTGAAGCCCTCCGGCCCCGGCATCCCCCTCTTCGAGCCTCTGCTCAAGGGCAACGAGTGGAAGTACGTCAAGGACTGCCTCGACACGAACTGGATCTCCTCGGTCGGGGCCTACGTGACGCGCTTCGAGGAGACGATGGCGCGGCACGTCGGAAGGAAGCATGCCGTCGCGACGGTCAACGGCACGGCCGCCCTGCACGTGGCCCTGATCATCTCCGGCGTCGGGCCGGACGACGAAGTGATCATGCCGACCTTGACCTTCATCGCCCCAGCCAACGCCGTGCGCTACGTCGGCGCCCGCCCCGTCTTTATGGACGCTGAGCCGGATTTCTTCCAGATCGACGTGGAGAAAACCCTCGACTTCCTCGCCAAGGGCTGCCGCTGGACGCGCGGCGCCTTGCGCAACAAGACGACGGGCCGCCGCGTGCGGGCCCTGATGCCGGTGGACGTGCTCGGGCATCCCGCTGACGCCGAGCCGCTGATCGCGGCCGCCCGCAAATACGGCCTGCGCCTGATCGAGGACGCCTCGGAGAGCCTGGGCTCGAGCTACCGGGGGGCCGCGACCGGCCGGAAGGCCGCGATCTCCTGCTTCAGCTTCAACGGCAACAAGATGATCACGACCGGCGGCGGCGGGATGCTGCTGACCGACGACGACGCCTGGGCCGCGCGCGCGCGCCACCTGACGACCCAGGCCAAGAGCGACCCCATCGAGTACATCCACGGCGAGGTCGGCTACAACTACCGCCTGACCAACGTGGCCGCCGCGATCGGCCTGGGCCAACTCGAGAACCTCGCCCCCTACGCCAAGGCGAAGCGCGCGATCGCCCAGCGCTACCGCGACGCGTTCGAGGGCGCGCCCGGGCTGACGCCGATGCGCGAGGCCCCTTGGGCGCAGTCCACGTTCTGGATGTACACGATCCTCGTTGAGAATAAGGCCTTCGGGATGGACAGCCGGACCCTCCTAAAGCGGCTGGCGGAGCGCAAGATCATGACCCGGCCGCTTTGGCAGCCCATGCACCTCAGCCCCGCCCACGCCCGGTCCCAAGCCTACCGCGTCGAGACGGCTGAGCGCCTCTACCGCGACGCGCTGAGCCTGCCTTCCTCCGTCGGTATCAGCTCCCGCCAGCAGCAGGAAGTGATCAAGGCCGTGCGAGTGTAGCCGGCAGGGCTCGTCCGCCGTCGCGGACGTCGCGGCGCACAACGGCTCCGGCCGCGACCATGGCGCGCTTGCCGATCTTGACGCCGGGAAGGACGACCGCCCCGGCCCCGATGAAGGACTCCGCGCCGATCCTGACCCCGCCGCAAACGACCGCCCCGGGAGCCACGTGCGCGTGCGCCCCGACCTCGCAGTCGTGCTCGACGACCGCCGCGGTATTGACGATGGCGTTGTCCCCGATCACGGTCCCGGGATGCACGACTGCGCGCGTGAGGACCTGGGCCCCGGTGCCGAGGACGGCCGACGGAGCGACCACCGCGCTGGCGGCCTGAACCGGCGCGAAGCCGTAGCCCTTTGCGCGCAGGGACTCGAAGAGGGCGCGACGCCCCCCTCCCAGGCGCGGCATGCCGACCCCGAGCGCGAGGGCGGCGCGCTCCTTCGGATAGCGGGCGAGCAGCTCGTCGCCGCCCTCGATCTTGACCCCCTCGATCGTCTTGCCCCACAGGGCGTGGTCGGCGTCCAGGCAGGCGGCCGGAGCCTCCCCGGCCGAGCGCAGGGCCGCTATGACGACCTTTGCGTGCCCGCCGGCGCCGAGGAGGAGGATCATCTGAATTTCGCGATATGATACCATAATGGACAATCTCGCCTTCGAGAGAGGATTATCCGATGATGCGCTCACTGCGTTCCTTGATGAACCTGCGCGGCCGCCGCGCCCTGGTCACCGGCGGCGCCGGGCACATCTCCCTCGCCGTCTGCGAGACCCTCGTCGAACTCGGCGCGAAGGTCGCCATCGTCGACCTCGACCCCGCTGCCTGCGCCCGGCGCGCGAGAGAGCTCAACCGCCGCAAGCCAGGCTCCGCCTTGCCCGTAGCCTGCGACCTGTTGGACGAGGCGTCGACGCGGCGGGCCGTGCGCGAGGCGGTCGCGCGGCTTCGCAGCCTCGACATCCTGGTCCACACGGCCGCCTACGTCGGGACGACGCGCGTCCCCGGCTGGGCGGTGCCTTTCCCGCGCCAGACTGCGGAGGCCTTCAACAAGGCCGTCCAGGTCAACCTGACGTCCGCCTTCATCCTGGCCCAGGAGGCGCGCTCTGCGCTCGCGCGCTCGGGCCGCGGCTC
This sequence comes from uncultured Elusimicrobia bacterium, assembly GCA_964359165.1. GTDB lineage: Bacteria > Elusimicrobiota > Elusimicrobia > UBA1565 > UBA1565 > CAYHRV01. Next base: position 43,888 of record CAYHRV010000001.1, on the reverse strand, counting down.
CGTGATCTTCCTCGGCTCGACCTATGGGGTTGTGGGGCCCGATTTCAGCCTCTACGACGGGACGCCGCTGCAGAACCCGGTCGGCTACGGCGCGTCCAAGGGCGGCCTGCTCCAGTTGGCGCGCTACCTCGCGACCCTCCTGGCCCCGAGGACCCGGGTCAATGTCATCTCCCCCGGAGGGGTGCTGCGCGGCCAGCCCAAGGCCTTTGTCGCGCGCTACGCGAAGAAGACGCCCCTGGGCCGCATGGCCTGCGAGGAAGATTTTAAGGGCGCGGTCGCATACTTGGCGAGCGACCTCTCGGCCTACGTCACCGGGCAGAACCTCCTGGTCGACGGCGGCTGGACCGCGTGGTGATCGGGGCGGCGTTGCTCATCGCTTACATACTTTTCAAGTATGCGCGCTCTTCGCGCCTTGCCCCGGGGTAAAATCCCCTCGGCCAAATTGACTCAGTTATTGTTTGACAGGCCCTAAGAATGGGGAAGCCCTCTCATCGGGACGCCTGGAGGGAATGGAACCGGGCGTAGCGGCCTCCCAGGGAAAGCAACTGCTCGTGCGAGCCCTGCTCCGCCACCCGTCCCTCGTGCAGCACGTAGATATGGTCCGCCGACCCGATCGTCGAGAGCCGGTGGGCGACCTGGATGGTCGTTCGGCCGCGCGCGGCTTCGGAGATCGCCCCCTGGACCGCCGCCTCGGAAACGCTGTCGAGCGAGCTGGTAGCCTCGTCGAGGATCAGGACCTCGGGGTCCGAGAGCACGGCGCGGGCGATCGCGATCCTCTGCTGCTGGCCGCCCGAGAGCTTCATCCCCCGCTCGCCCACCACGGTCGCGTAGCCCTCCGGCAGGGCCGAGATGAAGTCGTGGGCCTGCGCGAGACCGGCCACGCGCGCGATGTCCTGAGCCGAGAAACGGTCCCGGCCGAAGGCGATGTTCTCGGCGACCGTCCCGTGGAAGATGAAGGGGTCCTGCGTCACCACGGCCACCCGGTCCAGCCAGGAGCGCGGGTCCAGCTCCCGGAAGTCCGCGCCGTCGACGAGGATGCGGCCGGCCGAAGGCTCATAGAGGCCCAGGAGCAGGTTGAGGATCGTCGTCTTGCCCGAGCCGGAGTCTCCGACGATCGCCGTGGTCTTGTGCCGGCGGAACTCCAGGTCCAGCCCGCCGTAGAGCTCGCCGCGCCCCGGATAGCCGAAGCGCACTCCTTCGAACCGGATGCCGGAGGCGAGGCCCGAGAAACGCCGCTCCCCCCCCCGCAGCGGCGGAAAAGGCTTGGTCAGCACCTCATAGAGGGCCTCGGCGTCCGGGAGGGAGCCCATGATCTCCAAGCGGGAGCGGCCGATGGCCGAGACGGAGGGCAGGGCCTTCATCGAGGCCATGGCCAAGGCCGCCAGGACGGGCAGACTTTCCACGGCCCGTTGCGGCGCGGCCAGGTGGAGGAGGAGTATCCCGCCGAAGATCACGGAGATTGCGGCCATCTCCAGGATGGGCTTGGGAGCCAGCAGGATGGAGGTGTCCTGGACATAGAGGTCCACGAACTTGCGGTTCGCCTCGTCGAAGCGCGCGATCCATCGCTCCGCGACGCCGAAAATGCGCATCTGCTTGACCCCGTTGATGAACTCATTGAGAACGATCGCCTGCTGGGCCGCCGCCTCCACTCTTCCTTTTCCGAAGGTGTAGGAAAGGCGGGAGGATGTCCACCTCACGATACGGTCGAAGACGGCGACGAAAGCGATCAGCCCCAGGGCCGCCGGCGCGTTGAGCCAGAGCAGCAGCCCCGCCAGAGCGAGGAAACGGGCGAGCTCCGCCCCGAGCTCGGGGACCTTCAAGACCAGATGCGAGAGCTTCGCCGTGGCCGAGGCGGCCAGGTAGGACATCCTCCCTTGCCGAGTCTCCAGGAAATACTCGTAGGGCGCCCGCGCGTAGGCTTCGAGGAGGCGCCGCTTCACCTCATAGAGCAGTTCCCCGCTCGCCCGCGCCGCCTTGTATTGGGCGAAAAGGCTCACCGCGAACTTCAGGGCGGTCAGCCCGATGATCAAGAGGCACCCCCGCGCGATCGGATTCATCGAAGGCAGGAGGCCGAACGCCGCGTCCAGAAGTCGGCCGGGCATGCCGAGGCTCTTGGGGGAAGGCCCGCTTCCCAGCAGTTCCGAGAAGAGCGGGACCACGAGGAAGACCGTGGCGGCTTCCAGCGCGGCGATCAGGAGATTGAGGGCCAGGATCAGGAGGTAGGCGCCGCGGTGGGGGTTGAGGAAGAATAGCACCACCTCGCGGGGCGACTTGGAGGCCGTCATCAGTTCAATCCTTGAACGCTAGTGTAGCAAGGGCCACCCCTAAAGTCAATTTCACCACCCTATCCTTGATGGACGATCGATTCCAACCGCTGGAGGAGTTCCCCGGCCCCGCGGATCCTGCGCGCGGGGTCCGGCTCGAGGGCCGCAGCGAGCGCCTCGTCGAACCCCTTAGGAAGGCTCGGAACGCGCTGGGAAGGCGGGGCATAGGTCTTATTCATCTTGGCCAGGAGCATCGCCGCCCCTCCTCCCGCGAAGGGGAGCACTCCCGTGGCCATCTCATAGAGGCACACTCCCAGGGCGAACACGTCCGACTCGCGGCCCACGGCCCCCTGCTCCTGCTCCGGAGCCATGTAGGGAGGGGTGCCTACCACGGTATTGGTCATGGACATGCGGTTGAGGGAGTCCTTGGCTTGGCGCGCCACTCCGAAATCCATCACCTTCACCGTCCCCTCGCGGTCGATCATGATGTTGGAGGGCTTGAGGTCGCGGTGTACGATGCCTTTCTTGTGCGCATAGTCGAGCGCCGAGCAAACGCCCTTGAGCAGGCCCACGCACTCGGCGAACGGAACCCTCTTGCGCTCGGTGACGAGGTCGTGGAGCGTCTTGCCGTCGACGAACTCGAAGACGAGATACGCGTCAGGCCCGTCCTCGACGATCGAGTAGATCTCCACGATGTTGGGATGGTGGAGCCCGGCCACCAGGCGCGCCTCCTGGAGGAAGCGCGCGGCCTCCTTCGGATCGGAGCGGATCTCCTCGCGCATCTTCTTGACCGCGACCTTGCGGTCCAGGGTCCGGTCCAGGGCCAGATAGACGATCCCCATGCCCCCCGCCCCTATCTTATCGCGGACCTCATAGACCCCGGCGATGACCTTCCCCTCCACGGAGCCTGGGACGCGCATGCGGACCGGCGGCTTCCCCGATCCCGTCACGCGGCTGACCGCGGTGCGCAGGCGGAGCATCCATTGGCCGGTCACGGCCTGGAGCAGTCCCAAGGCGACCAGGAAGCCCCCCAAAAGGCTCGCCACGCCCAGGACGAGGAAATTCCTGGAACGGGCAGGAGCGGCCGGAGCCTTGGCGGGGGACGCCCCCGCCCCCTCCCCGCGCAGGAGCAGCGCCAAGTCCCCGCTTTCCGGCAGCTGCAGCGCCCGCTGGAGCAGCGGGTCATAGGCGCCACTGAGTTCCGCGGCGCGGCGCAGGGAGTCCAGGGAAAGCGCGCGCTCTCCAAGCCCGGCGAGCGCCACGGCCTTGTGATAGTGCGCTTCAGCCAAGCCGGGCTCGAAGTTCGCGGCCCTAGCTGCGGCCTCCAAGGCGCCCCGGTAGTCGCCCTCCTCTATGAGGGTGCGGGAAAACAAGGAGAGGAGATTGGCGTTGTTGGGCGCGAGGCTCAGCGCCGAACGGATATCGGATCCGGCGCCCGCCGGGTCGCGCAACCCCAGGCGCGCGAGCGCGCGGTAATAAAGCGCCGCGGCGTTCTGGGGGTTGACCTGGATGGCCGTGCTCGCGGAGCGGACCGCGTCCGAGAAGGAGCGGGCCCTCACCTGAAGCTCGGCCTCGCGCGCGAGATCGCTGGAACGCTGCCAGTCCGCCGCCGCGATCATCCCCTCCGGCGCCTGCTCGGCGGGAGGGGAGAGGCGGCCGAAGAACGGCGTATCCTGGGACCGCTGGGGATCGGCGGGAGGGGAGGCTGGAGAAGCCGGGGCGGCGCCCAGGCGGGTCTCCGAGAGCCGGAGCGCGGAGATGGCGGCGGGGTTCCTGGGGTCCAAGGCCAGGGCGCGGCGCGCGGCGGCGTTGGCCGCGTCATAATCCCCCAACCTCATGCCCGCTTCCGCGGCCAATAGATGAGGCTCCGGGTCGCGCGGATCGAGCTGAGCGGCTTTATCGGCGGCCTCCACGGCCTCCTCCGGCTGTCCCGAGTCGATCAAGTCCCGCGCGAGGAGCCGGCGGATCCTGGGGTCCTCGGGCTTGGCTTCGACGAGGTCCTGGGTGTCCCTGAGCCTGGCCTGGGGATTGCCCCTGAAGAAGGGCCTCATCATCCCGCGAAGCTGGGGGAATTCGGAGTAGAACGCCTGCCGGGCCTGATGGACTTGCGCCCAGCGCTCCAGTCCGGGCAAGGATCCATCCTGGGGCTTGGAGGACATGCCTCGGAGCCGGAGGATGTGGTCCAAGGCCTTGTCCCTCTGATCCGGCGGAAGATTCCGGAGTTCGTTCTCCAGCTTGCCGACCATGCCGGAAGGCAGACCCCCGCCTCCCTCCTTCAGCCTCGAGAGCACATCCTGATAGGCCTTCTCGCGTTCCTCCTGGGAATTAGCCGGCGGCGGCGGGACCTGGCCCTGGGGCGCCGGCGGACGACAGAGCCCCGGTAAGAGGAGGCAGAAGAGGGAAACGGCCGCAAGCCCCAGCCGCAGACCGGGAAGTGATGCCCCTTTCATGGTCATAGACCCGCTGATATAGTGTAAGAATGCTCCCCAAACGCGTCAAGGGTCCTCCCAGAGTGATATAATCCCGGCGGCATGATCATCAGCAGGACGCCTTTCCGGGTCTCGTTCTTCGGCGGGGGGACCGATTATCCCGTCTGGTACAAGGAGCACGGCGGGGCGGTGCTCGCCACTTCCATCGACAAGTATTGCTACATCTCCCTGCGCCACCTCCCCCCCTTCTTCGAGCATAAGAGCCGCATCGTCTACTCTCGCATCGAGGCCGTCGATTCCGTCTCCCGCATCGAGCACCCCGCCGTGCGCGAGTGCCTGAGCTACATGGAGGTCTCCGACGGCCTGGAGATCCATCATGATGGAGACCTCCCCGCGCGCGCCGGCTTGGGCTCGAGCTCCTCCTTCACCGTCGGCCTGCTCCACGCGCTCTACGCCCTCAAGCAGTCCATGCCCACCAAGATGAGGCTCGCCGAGGACGCGATCCGGGTCGAGCGCGACCTCATCAAGGAAAGCGTGGGCTCCCAGGACCAGGTGACCGCCGCGCTGGGAGGCTTCAACAAGGTCCGCTTCCAGCCCGACGGCACGATCGCCGTCGAGCCGGTCATAGTGCGCCACGACCGTCTCGAGAGCCTGCAGGACCACCTGATGCTCTTCTTCACCGGCTTCTCCCGCCATGCCTCCGAGATCGCCAAGACCCAGGTCCGCAACACCCCCAAGAAGACGGCGGAGCTCAAGGCCATCCTGGCCATGGTCGATGAAGGCTTGAGCCTGCTCAGCGGCAAGTCCGACCTCTTGGATTTCGGCAAGCTCCTCCATGAGGGCTGGTCGCTCAAGCGTAGCCTCAGCGACCAGATCTCGACGCCCGCCGTCGACGAAGTGTACGCCGCCGCGCGGAAAGCCGGGGCGGTGGGCGGGAAGCTCTTGGGCGCGGGGGGCGGCGGCTTCATCCTGCTCTTCGCCAGGCCGCAGGACCGGCCGCGCATCCGCAAGGCGCTCGCCAAGCTCCTCCATGTCCCCTTCCGCTTCGAGAACAGCGGCTCCGCAATCATCTTTTATGACCAGAACTCGCGCGAGCGGGAATTCTCCATGCTCGACCGCGGTCCGGCCCGCTCCAAAGCGACGCGCTAGCGTGCCGGTTCCCGCGACGATGGACGTCGTCCTCCTCTGCGGGGGCCTGGGCACCCGCCTGCGCGCCGTCATCGGCGATGGGCAGAAGACCATGGCCCCGACTCCGAAGGGCCCCTTTCTCGCCGTCCTGGTCCGTTGGGCCGCGGAGCGCGGTTTCAGGCGCTTCATCTTCTGCACCGGCCACCATGGAGACTCGGTGGAGTCCCATTTCTCCCTAAATCGCGAGAAACGCGATAGCGTTTATCGCGATTTAGGCCTCTCCTTCGCCTTCTCCCGGGAGGAATCCCCTCTGGGCACCGGGGGAGCGCTGAGGCAAGCCTTGCCCATGCTCAAAAGCCCAGCGGTGCTCGTGCTCAACGGGGATTCCCATTGCCCCATGGACCCGGCGCGCCTGCTCCGCTTTCATGAGGAGCGCGGCGGAACCGCGTCGGTCGTTGTGGTGGAGCCCGGAGAGCGCCGCGACGGCGGCTTCATCAAGGTCGGCCCCGGGGACCGCGTGCTCTCCTTCCAAGAGAAGGTCCCCGACCCCTCCTGCTTCCTCAATGCCGGCATCTACGCCTTCGAGCGGGAGACGCTCGATAGCCTCCCCCCGGGACCCTCCTCGCTGGAGCGCGACCTCTTCCCCTCCCTCCTGGACCGGGGGGTCTTCGCCTGCAAGGCCTCCGAACGGCTCTGGGACATCGGGACGCCCGAACGCCTCGAGGAATTCCGCAGGGACTGGAAGGTGGGCGATGTCCGCTGAGGAGAAAGTCCTGGTGACCGGCGGCACGGGCATGATCGGCCGTTGCCTGGTCGACGCCCTCCTCGAGCGCGGCTGCGCGGTCCGAATCGCCTCCCTCGACGACCCCTCGCGCGCCCATCCCAAGGCCGAGTTCCGCCGCATGGACCTCACGCGCCTCGACGAGTGCCTCGCGGCGTGCGAAGGCATGGACAGGGTCTTCCACCTGGCCGGCATCAAGGGCTCTCCCCTCATGACGGCCAAGAAGCCCGCCTCCTTCTTCGTGCCCACGATCTCCTTCAATACGAACATGATGGAGGCCGCCCGGCGCCGCGGGGTCAAGCGCTATCTCTTCACCAGCACCATCGGCGTCTACGCCCCGGCCGAGGTGTTCCACGAGGACGATGTCTGGAAGACCTTCCCCTCCCCCAACGACCGCTTCGCGGGCTGGGCCAAGCGCATGGGCGAGCTCCAGGCCGAGGCCTATCGCATCGAGCACGGCTGGGAGGACATCGCCATCGTCCGCCCGGCCAACGTTTACGGCCGCCACGACAATTTCGACCCGGCCAACGCCATGGTCGTGCCCTCCCTCATCGCGCGCGCCGTGGGCGGAGAGGACCCGCTCGTCGTCTGGGGAGACGGATCGCCGGTGCGCGATTTCATCCACGCCAAGGACGTGGCGGCGGGGATGCTCCTGGCCATGGAGAACCCGAAAGCCACTCCGGTCAACCTGGGCAGCGGCGAGGGCGTGAGCGTGCGCCGCGTCGTGGAGGTCATCCTCTCCAACATGGAGCGCCCGCCGAAGGTCGTCTGGGACTCCTCCAAGCCTTCCGGCGACAAGAAGAGGCTCATGGACGTCTCCAGGGCCAAGGCCATGGGCTTCTCCCCGAAAGTGTCCATAGAGGAGGGCATCCGGGACACGATGGACTGGTACCGGACCCACAAGGACTCCCTGCCCGGCCGCTACAACGTGTTCACCCAGGGCCCCTCCTGATGCGCCGCTTCCCGGCGGGTATGCTGGTCACGGGCGTACGGAGCGGCCTGGGCAAAGCGGCTTTCGAGCGCTTCGGCGGACTGGGACTCGGGCGCGCCGATTCGGCACGGACTTTGGCCGAGGCGTCTAAAGGAGTGGAAGTCATCATTCACTGCGCGGCGTCCCCCCCTCCGAAAGGGGAGGACGCCGGGGTCTTGGGCCGCTTCTTCGAGGACAACTGGCTCCTGACCCGGGACCTCCTCGCCCTGCCGCACCGCTTCTTCGTCTTCATTTCCACGGTCGAGGTCTATGCGCCGACTGGAGGACCCCACCGGGAGGAGGAGGCGCTCCCGGCCCAAGAACCGCGCACCCCCTACGCCACGGCCAAACTGGCCTCCGAGGCCCTCATCCGCGCCAAGGGCCCCGGCCACCTCATCCTGCGCGCCTCCGCGCTCCTCGGCAGGGACTCCCGTCCCAACGCCCTGCTCCGGATGCTCTCCCGGCGGACTTGCCGGCTCGGGCTTTCCGCGGACTCTACCTTGAACTACGTGCTCCATGAGGATATCCTGGACTTCATCGAGTCGGCGCTTTCCCGGGGCCTGCGAGGCACCTACAACGCCACCGCCTCCCGCAACGCGACGCTCCGGGAGCTCGCCGTCCTCGCCGGCGCCAGGCCTCGCTTCGGACTGTTCCGATATCGCACTCCCTCCATCGACAACGGCCGCATCCGGGCCCTGAGCCCGGCCTTCGCCCGAAGCACCCGGGCGACGGTGGAGCTTTTCCAGTCCCGGAGGCGCCGATGAAGGTCACCCTCTTCGTCCCGACGCTCAACGAGATCACGGGCATGAGGACGGTCATGCCGCGCATCAAGCGGGAATGGGTCGACGAGATACTGCTCATGGACGGAGGCTCCACGGACGGGACCCTGGAGTACGCGCGCGAGCAGGGCTACCGCATCCTGCATCAGGACTCCCGCGGCATCACCAACGCCTACCGCGAGGCCCTGCCCCACGCCGCGGGCGACATCATCATCGCCTTCAGCCCGGACGGCAACTCCGTCCCGGAGCTCATCCCGGCCCTCATCGCGAAGATGAAGGAAGGCTACGACATGGTCATCGTCTCCCGCTACCTGGAAGGCGCCAAGAGCGAGGACGACGACTCGGTCACGGCCTTCGGCAACTGGATGTTCACGGCGATGATCAACCTGCTCTTCGGCGGGCGCTACACCGATTCCCTGGTCATGTTCCGCGCCTGGCGCAAGGACATACTCCCGGAGCCCCCTCCCCTCTATCCCCGCGCCGGGCTGGAGCCCTACCTGGCCATCTACTGCGCCAAGAAGGGGCTCAAGACCGCGGACATCCCCGGCGACGAGCCCCTGCGCATCGGCGGCCAGCGCAAGATGCACCCCATCCTCAACGGCCTGGACGTGCTCAAGCTCATCCTTCGAGAATTCCTCATCCGGAGCCCGGCATGAAGAACAAGAAACCCGCCGTCAAAAAAGCTCTCATCACCGGGATCACCGGCTCCGGCGGCTCGTACTTGGCCGAGCACATCGCCTCCCTCCCGGAGGGCGTCGAGGTCCACGGCATCGCGCGCTGGCACAGCACCACGGCCGCCGACAACCTGGCCCAGGTCCGCGACAAGGTCAAGGTCCACGAGTGCGACCTCTGCGACCTGAGCTCCGTGCTCACGGTGCTCCGCGAGGTCCGGCCGGACGCGGTCTTTCATATCGCCTCCCATGCCAACGTGCGCGCCTCCTTCACCACCCCGCTCGCCGTCCTCCAGAACAACATCATGGGAACGGCCAATCTCCTTGAGGGTATCCGCCTCGCGGGGATCGACCCCCTCGTGCAGATCTGCTCCACCTCCGAGGTCTACGGCCAGGTGCGCCCCGAGGAAGTCCCCATCACCGAGGAGAATCCCATGCGGCCCTCGAGCCCCTACGCGGTCTCCAAGGCGGCGCAGGACATGCTGGGGCTGACCTATTTCCGCTCCTATGGGATGCGCATCGTGCGTACCCGGATGTTCGCCTACATCAACCCTCGTCGCACCGACCTCTTCGCGACCTCCTTCGCCCGTCAGATCGCGCGCATCGAGGCCGGTCTCCAGAAAGAGCTCACCCACGGAAACCTCGACTCCATACGCACGCTCATCGACGTGCGCGACGCCATGGAGTCCTACTGGGTGGCGACGATGAAAGGCGAAAGCGGCGAGGCGTACAACATCGGGGGCTTAAAGACCATCAGCGTCGGGGATTTTCTGGATCTCCTACTGCGAAAGAGCGCGGTGAAGATCCGTACGAGGCAGGATCCGGCCCTGCTTCGGCCCGCGGATGTGACACTACAGATACCCTCGGTCAAGAAATTCGAGAAGGCCACGGGCTGGAAGCCCAAGCGCTCTTTCGAAGACAGCGTGGAATTGCTCCTCGCGCATTGGCGCGAGCGTACCCGCCGGGACTGCTCGCAAGCTGGATAAGCCCGGTCCGACGGACCCGAATGCAACAGTTCGGCGGTTATCGTAAGTTCCCCCTTGCCAGGGGAAAATGGCCGATCGGAGGGGCGAACACGAGATGGAAAGAGAGTCCGGGCGGGCTTGGGCGTCAGAGGGCTACGCGGGGGTGAGTTCCTCGCCCGCGGGCCGCGTGGTTTCGGCTGAGGGCCTCAACCATTTCCTCGCGTTCGGCCGCGAACGCTCGGTCATCGATGCCGTCGTTAAGGTCGGCTAGAGGATTCAACTACACTGGGATTGCGATGGGGAATGCCCCACGCAAGCTTCAGTTCGTCTTCCTGGCGCGTACCTAATAGTGAATAATAACAAATATGTGGCTATAACAGCCTTGTATTTTAGCCAATATTAGGCTATATTAAAGATGTAAATGAAACGCCTAGCCTACAACGATCTACTCGAGTGGAAAAAACGCGTTCCCCGCAAGCCGTTGCTGCTGCGGGGGGCCAGGCAAGTGGGGAAATCGTTTCTTATCCGAGAGTTCGGAAAGAAGGAATTCCACGCCTGCGTCGAAATCAATTTTGAGCGAAACCCGGAATTCTCCGACGTTTTTCGTGGAGGAACCACGGACGGCGTCCTCCAGCAGCTTGAGACCCATTTCCATGTCCCTCTGAGGAAACCAGAGGCGGATGTTTTGTTGTTCCTGGATGAAATACAGGCCGCGCCGAGAGTTCTCCCTCAATTGCGTTATTTCCATGAGGAATATCCCGGCTTGGCCGTCGTGGCGGCAGGCTCGCTTTTGGATGCCGTGCTCACCAAAGAGCCGCAATCCATGCCCGTAGGCCGCGTGGAATACTTCTTCCTTGGCCCCATGATCTTCGAGGAATTTCTTGAGGCCAAGGGCGACACCGGTCTTCTCGAGACGATTTCCAAGTATTCGCTCGGCGGCGAGATCCCGGAATTCATCCATGGGAAGCTTCTGGAGGCCGTACGCGAGTTTTTCTTCGTCGGCGGGATGCCGGAAGCGGTAGCGGCCTACGCCGCGATGCATTCGCTTCTGGAGGTTGAGCGCGTCAAGCAATCCATCCTCTCCACCTATCAAGACGATTTCTACAAATATGCTCCGCGGACTCATTGCGAACGCCTCCGCAAGGTTTTCCGGGCGATTACGCGCCACATCGGCGAGAAATGGAAGCATGTGCGCGCCGGCGCCGAGGAGCGCTCCAGGGACGTCAAACGCGCCCTAGATCTGCTGGAAGCGGCACGCGTTTGTTACAGGGTCAGGCATTCGGCCGCCAACGGGGTTCCGCTTGGGGCCGAGGCGCGGGAGGACTTCTTCAAAGTCCTTTTCCTGGATGTGGGGCTCGCTTGCGGCGCGAGCGGCCTGGAATGGAATGACCTCCTCGACCTCGGTTTTTACAGCGTGGCCCAGGGAGCCTATGCCGAACAATTCGTCGGCCAGCATCTGCTCTACGGCCTCGCCCCCTGGCGGGAGCCGGAGCTCCATTACTGGGCGCGCGAACGGCGCGGAGCCTCCGCCGAAGTGGACTATGTCATCAGCAAGGGCGCGGAGGTCATCCCGATCGAGGTCAAGGCCGGCAAGGCGGGGACGCTCAAATCACTGCGCCTGTTTATCGATGAAAAGACAGTCGGTCGCGCCGTGCGTTTCAACGCTGAGCCGCCGAGCATCCTGCGTGAAAAGGATTTCGAACTGATCTCCTTGCCTTTGTACTTGGCCGGCCAGTTGAGAAGAATCATCGGGTAAGATCCCGGGGCCTTACTTCACCGCGTAGCGCTGCCGGGTGTAGAGCTCATCGGCCGTCTGGAAGAGGGCGGCGGCGTCTTTCTCCAACTCCTCGTCCGCCCCTCCTTTCGGCGCGGGCGCCAAGAGCCGGGTCTTGGAGTCCAGGGAATAGAAGCCTGCCGTCTTATTGAGCCCCAGCACCACCAGACGCCCGCCGCGCAGCATGCCGATGTCCCGGTTGTGGTGCATGAGCGCAAACGCCGTCTTCGGATCGACGCTCAGAAGGTCCCGGCCGAAGAAGACGCTCTCATAACCCGGGCCGAGCATGCCCAGGAGGGTCGGCCCCACGTCGATGGAAGAGCCCAGCGTCGATACCCTTTTCGGGGAAGGAGACTTCGGATCGACCACGAGCATCGGTATCTCGTAGGAGTGGATTGGGATATCCTCTTTCCCGTAGACCCTCGCCCCGTGGTCGGCGACCACGGCGAAGAGGGTGTCTTTGAAGAAATCCTCCTTGGAGGCCTGATCCAGGAAGCGCCCGATGGCGTGATCGGTGTACTTGACCGCGTGCGGACGCGCTTGGAGGTCCGGGTCCTCGGGGATGCGGCCCTTGGGATAGGTATAGGGCTTGTGGTTGGATACGGTGAGCACGGTGGCGAAAAAGGGCTTTCCCCGTCCGTGCAGGGCGCGCGCCTCGCTCAGCGCGCGGTCCAGGAGGTCTTCATCGCACACGCCCCAGACCGTCGCGAACGCCGGATCCTTGAAATCCTTCTGCTCTATGAAGCGGCCGTAGCCGTTCCTTAGGGCGAAGGAACGCATCCCGTCGAAGAGTCCCCGTCCCCCATAGAGGAAGAGGGTCTCATAGCCCTGGCCCCCCAGCGTCCGCGCCAGGGTGGAGACCCGGTCGGAGAGCCGGCGCTTGACGATCGAATCCCCCGGGAGCGGCGGGAAGGACGCGAGAACGCCCTCCATCCCCCGCACCGTCCGGTTCCCCGTGGCGTAGAGTTGGGTGAACAGCATCCCCTTCTTGGCCCATTCATCCATGCGCGGAGTCCAGCCGGGCTCGGCGCCCAAGGAGCCCCAGAACTCCGAGCCGAAGCTCTCGACGAGGATGAGGACGAGGTTCCTGGGCCCGCTCTTCCGGCCGGGGATGGAGCGCTGGATGGACTCCGGGTCCGCGCTCCAGCGCGCGCCACCCTCCTGGAGCAGTCTCCTCGTCCGTTCATACGCCTCCTCCCGGGAAAGACTGCGGTAGAAAGCCTGGTACTCCAAGTCCCGGGACCAAGCGGCGTAGACCAGGGAATAGAACCCGTTGCCGGACACCTCGTTGAGGACGCGGTCCCGGCTCCAGCGCGCGCCCTGGAAGGATGCGGTCTGGGTGAGGAAGAGCGCGCCCAGGAGATAGCCGGCGAAGACGCGGCCTTTAGTCCCGGGCGCGCAGGGAGTGCGCAGAGCGTCGTCGAGCGGACGCCGGAACAGCCCCCAGGCCGCCAAGCCGGCGAGCACGGCGGCCGTCAGGAAGGGGAATACCGGATAGCTCTCGTGGATGTTGATGAAGACCTCATGGGGATAAAGGAGATAGTCCACGGCCACGGTATTGAACCGGGAATTGAACTCATCGAAGAAGAAGTACTCCACGACGAGCAGGAAGAGGAAGAGGCCAGAACCCAGGATGAAGGAGAGATTCCCAAGCAAGCGCCGCGCCTTGGTCTCGCGCAGGCCGGCCGGGAGCAGGGCCGAAACCAGCATCCAGGGGAGCAGGAGCCAGGCCAGCGCCGCGGCGTCCATGCGCAAGCCCGCCCAAGAGGCCCGGACCAGCGGCAGGAGGGCATGCGGCTCGACGAAGCGCTGGAAGAGGAACGCCCTGAGAAGGGCGTTCCCGCCCAAAAAAATTATCCCCCCACAGAGAGGAAAACGCCACCGGCCGCTCATTCGCATTCCCAAGGATTAAACCTTTTTTCCTGCGCCTCAGAAACCCAGGGCCAGAAGATTCCCCTTGCTCCCGAAGCTGTACCCCGTCGAGACCGAAACCGCCCAGCGGCTGCGCTGGCTATTGTCGTTGAGCGCGTAGGCCACGTCCATGCGGATGGGCTGGTTGCGGGTCGAACGCGTGAAGGCGAAGCGTAGTCCCACGCCTACGGATTGGCGCAGGTCCATGAGGCTCATCGGCGCGCCGGAAGGCCAGGCATAGCCCGCGTCGTAGAAGAGCGCCCCTCCCAGCGAGACCAGGCTCAGGACGTCGTGGGCGAAGAACACCCTATCCTCGGCGTTGAAGATGAGGCGGCGGCTCCCGGCGAATTGGTCGTTGGAGAACCCCCGGAGCCCGTTGTTCTCCCCCAAGGTGAGCCCCTCCGTGTCCGGGCGCCAGCCGTGATCATAGGCGGCGCGCACGGCGAAAGTCTGGCGAGGCAGGCCTTGGTTGTAATACTGGAGGTCCGCGCTCCCCAGCAGGTTCTCCGTGCGGCCCGCGGGCGAGAGCCTCTGGCTGTAGCCCGTGCGCAGAAGGGCGAAGTGCCCGGGCCCGAAGGAGTTCCCAATCTGGCCCTCGAAGCGCGGGAGAAGCCGCGAGACGCTCGAGCCCAGCCAGCGCGGGGCCAGCCCCAGGCCCGCGGCGGCCCCGGGGCCGACATTGTAGTCCTCGTCGCGGTCGAACTGCTGTATGCGCCGCTCCTTGAGGTAGCGCACCTCCTGGCGGGACGCCGAGACTTGCACGGCGGCCAGCGTCCTGTCCTCCGGGACCGGAGCCGTGGGAGACCCCACGGCGGAGTGGCGTGAATCCTGGCGCGAGAAGCCGATGAAGAGTTGGCGCACGCTCGAAGGCGTGGAGCCCAAGGAGCGCCCGTAACTCGCGGCAACGGCATTGTCCACGGTCCGGTAGAGCCCGGCGGATGTCCCCCCCGAGTAGAGCGTCTGGGTCGTGTCCCGATAGGATTCGGTGACTCCCACGGAATAGGGCGTGATGGTCGCGAAGAACGGGCGCGAGAGGGAGAAGAGCGCGCCGCGGCCGTCGGGCTCGTCGACATAGCCTCCGGCCAGGTCCAAGCGCCGGCCCAGGAACTGCGGGTCGCGGTAGCCGATGGTCCGGTGGATGCGCTCCAGGCCCCTGTCGTAGAAGGCGCTCATGCCCTTGCCCAGGCCGGCCAGGTTGCGCTCCACCAAGCCGGTGTTCCAGGAGTTCCTTCCTCCCGAGCGGGTGAAGTTGACCTGCGGCTCCGTGGTCCAGGCGTCGCGCGTCCTCACCGTCAGGTCCACGCGCCCGTCCCGGGGAGGCGAGGCCTCGATGCGGACGCTGCGCAGGAAGCCGAAGCGCCGCAGGTTGCGTTCCGACTCGGCCACGAGCGCCGGGTCGTAGGGGTCCCCCTCCCGCAGGAGCAGCTCCCGAAGGATGACGCCTTTGCGTGTGTCGACGTGGAGCGCGTTGGCCGTGCGGAAGAGCCAGGCCGACTCCGCGGGAAGGCTCGTGTCGAAGATGGGGCTGGCCGCGATGGTGACGCTTCCCACGCTCAGGCCCGGCACCGGCTCCGCGCGGGCGCCTGAGGCGGCCCCCGCGAGCACCGCGGCCGCGGCCGCGGTCTTCAGCTTCCTAGCCATGGCGCTCAGCCTCACGCCGCCCGAGCGGAACCGCTCCAGAAGCGAGAACCCCTTGCGCATATAGAAGGCTTCCGGACCTTCGCCGCAGACCAGATGCACGCCGCGGACCCCGGAGCGGCGGAGCATGGACAGATAGCGCTCGATCAGACGCCGCCCAAGTCCCTTCCCCTGGAAGGCCGGGGCGACGTTCATGTGCAGGTGGGCGGGATAATGCCTCAAGACAAGGCGGCGCAGGCGGGCCGGGGCGGCGGCGGCGGGCTCAGAGCCCGGTCCCGCGAAGCGAAGGAGGCTCCGCGTATCCGGACAGCCGGTCAGATATCCGGCGACGCGCCCCTTGCGCAGGGCGCGCAGAGTCCACCCCGGAAGGAATCGCTCATAGGGCCCTACCCAGCGTTCGGCGAAGGCTTGGGCCCGGGCCGCGCCCATCCGGCGTCCGCTCCGCGCGGTCCGCACGCAGATGCGTCCTATGGCGGGCCAATCCCCCACCCCGGCCCGCCCGATCCGGAAGTCCCCGGCTCCTGTCGTTCTCAAGTGTGGAGATGGCCCCTCAAGAAGTCCGCGGGCGAAAGGATCCGGATGCCCATGAATGAGCCCTTCGGGAAATGCCGGATGTTTCCCGTAATAAGATGCTTGGCTTTTCCGCACAGGGCGCAGGCAAGGAATTTGTCATCCGCTAGGTCCGCGCAGGCTTGAATGCTTTCCCACGGCTGGATGAGGATTGCGGCCTGCCGCAATCGCCTAAAGGCCTCCTCAACGACCGCGGCGGGAAGTCCAAACTTCGCCCGCGATAGGACACCCTCACACTCGCCGAGGATATCCTGGCTGGCAAGAAGCGCCCACCGGCCTTCCAAGATCCCTTCGAAGATGTCCGCGGGAACGCCATGGGGATTCAGGAGCGCCGATACTAGGACGTTGGTATCCAGAACGATCCTATGCACGCTTCGACTTGCGGTAGGAGCGGATCTCCTCGGCGACCGCGGCGGCGCCCATCTTATCCGCGCCGGAGCCTCGGGCGGCATCCCGGAGCTTGTCCACGGTCGTCCTCAGCCGAGCGGCCCGGATGGCCTGAAGCATCGATTCCAGATGGGTTTCATCGATGGATACGAGCAGGGCCACCGGCTTGCCGCGGTAGGTGACCACGGCGGGGTCCTCCCCGCTCTCATGGAGGATGGCGGAAGAGTTAAGGCGGAAATCCCGAATGTTGACAAAATGCATGGCACCTCCAATGGACTCATAATGGCTATCTTAAGTGTACCATGAAGGTTATTCCTTTTCAAGGTCGCGTTGCCGGCGCGAGCGCTTCCCCTGAAGGATGCCGCGACTCTTACCGGACCGACTCCAGAAGCGAGCCCCCGTTAAAGGCCAAGAGACCGGTGGAGACCAGCGCGAGGGCCAGGCTGAGCGGGAGGAGGACCAACGCCGCGAGCGTCCAGGCGGCCGCGCTCGAATCGCCCGAGGCCTGGGTCGGCCGTTTTGCCGGAGCGTGGTCTATCACGAGCCAGCCCGCGGCCGGGAGCAGGAAGACGAGGAACATCGCGCCGAACTTGGAGGACAGGGTGAATCCTCCGGCGATCAGGCAGGCGATCAGAAAGAGCAGGCCGAAGTTCGCGGACTCGAGGTCACGGCTCCCCCGCACGGTCATCGGGGCGCGCAGGGCCTCCTGGACCATGGCCTTCTCCACCAGATCGGAGGGAAGGAGTTTTCCGCAGAGCCAGCATTCAGGGCCCGCCCGCAGGATATCCCCGCTGCAGTGGGGACAGAGAGAGCGCGGGGCCGCCGAGGTCACTTCTTTCCCGCCCGGGCGGCGTAGTCCTGCGCGAGAGCGCGCATGCGCCGCAGGACCTGCCCGAGGAGGACGCCGGTGAAGAGGAGGGCCAAGAGGAGATTCGCCGCGGCATAGCGCGGCACGCAGGCGCTTTCCCGAAACCAGGCGCTGTGGGCCGTGAGCGCGAGATAGCCCGCGATCGAGAGCGCCGTGGCGAAACGCACCAAGCCCAAATCGAAGCGCAGGGCGGCGAGAGCCAAGAGAGGGAAATAGGCGGCGACGAGAGGGCTTTTCGGCCCGTCTGCGACCAGGAGTATGGCGGTCAGGTACAGGAAGTCGCAGGCCGTCGAGAGATACTTGAGCGCCGGCGGGAAGACCCCCCGGCGCAGGAAGAGCAGAACGCCCCAGCCGGTCAACGCCCAGGCCCCGGCCAGCACGGTCACGGCCATATGGAAGCGCCAGTCCACGCCCTCGACGCGCGGCATGCTCAAGAACGGGAGGTCCAGGCCGCGGTAATTGACCAGCTCTATGACGTAAAAAGCCGCGATGGCCAGGACGCGCACGAGGTTGGCCCGAGCCTCGCCTTCGTATTCCTGGCGCCGGACCGAGACGAACCAGTGAAAATCGTCTCCGCTCACGAGTCCCATTCTATCAGTTCAAAGCCAAAAAAAGAGCGCCTCGGGGGGGAATGCTTCGCATTCCACCCCGAGGCGCGATCAGACATTCGAGTAGCTGGAATTGCGGACGATGGCGTAGCACTTGACCAGCTCCCGGATGCCGCGCTCCAGGGACCAGTCCGGGACGAAGCCCGTTTTGAGGATGCGGGCGTTGGAGACGATGTAGTCCCGCTTGTCCGGGTCCTCGCCCACCGGCGCCTCCATCCACGTGAAGCCGGGGACCACCTTGCCGATGACCTTGCAGAGCTCGATCTTGGAGAGATTCGCGTCCTCCAGCCCCAGATTATAGGGCTTGCCCTTCATCGCATCGAAGTTCTCCAGGGCGTGCGCGAAGGCCTTGGCCACGTCCCGGATGTGGATGTAGTTGCGCTTGAAATGCCCCTCGAAGACCACCACGGTCCTGTCGGTCACCGCCCGGTGCGCAAAATCGTTGACGAGCAGGTCGATGCGCATCTTGGGCGATACCCCGAACACCGTGGCCAGACGGAAGGTGATGGAGTTCTCCCGCTCCAGCACGGCCTTCTCGGCCTCGACCTTGGTCTCCCCGTAGAGGCTGATGGGCCGCATGGGGGTCTCTTCGGTGCAGAACTTCCCCTTCTCCCCGACCCCGTAGCCGCTGTTGGTGGTGGGATAAACGACGCGTTGGGACGGGGAGGCCAGCGTGAGGAGCGAGCGCACCGCGTCGAGGTTGACGCTGCGGGCGCCGACTCGGTCCCTGTCGCAGAGCGGAGCCCCCACCAGCGCGGCCAGGGGGATGAGCGCGTCATGGTCTTTCACCAGGGAGCGCAGGAGTCTCTCGTCGCGGCAGTCGCCGCGGACGACGCGGAACCCTTCTTCCCGACAACAATCGAGGAGGCTGTTCTGCCGATACATGAAATTATCTAGCACGGTCACGGCATGGCCGCGGTCGAGGAAGAAGCGGGCCATCACCGAGCCGATGTAGCCCGCGCCGCCGGTGATGAGCAGGCGCGGCTTGGAGGGATCGCTCTTATGTTTCATCAGAAAGGCCCCTTGAACTTGTTCTCCCAACTGTAAAAGGACTCCCCGCTCAGGTCCGTCTCGCCCAGACCCAGGAGGGATTCGGCCGCGCGGATGATCTGCACGGCCGAGGGGTAAAAGCGGTTCTCCAGGGGCCGCGTCGTCGGGCAGGGGACCTGCGCGAAGCCCAGGCGTTCGACGGGCTTCTTGAGTTCCCCGAAGCAGCCGTGGTGGATGCGCGCCGCCAACTCCGCCCCAAAACCGCAGAAGGACCAGTCGTAGTCGGCCACCACCGCGAGCTTGGTCTTGCGCACCGAGGCGAGGATGGTCTCCTCGTCCAAGGGCACGAGACTGCGCACGTCGACGACCTCCAGGCGCACTCCGCGCTTGGCGAGCACTTCCGCGGCCTTGAGCGCCTCGACGGTCATCCAGGAGGTGGCCACCACCGTGAGGTCCGAGCCCTCCCGGCGGACCTGGCAGCGCCCCAGAGGCACGCCGATACCCTCGTCGACCGGGCCCGCCATGTCGTAGAGCCAGCGGTGCTCCAGGAAGATCACCGGGTCGTTGTCGCGGATGGCGGAGCGCAGGAGGCTGTAGGCGTCCTGCGTGCTGGAAGGCATCACCACTTTCAGGCCCGGCACGTGCGCGAAGAAGGATTGCAGGGACTTGCTGTGCTGGGCCGATTGCCCCCAGCCCCGGCCGATGACCGCCCGGATGGTCAAGGGGAGCGAGACCTTTCCCCCGCACATGTAGCGGAGATTGGCGAGCATGTTCACGATCTGGTTCATGGCCAGCATCATGAAATCCACGCGGATGTGGACGTGCACCGGCCGCAGACCGCTCAGAGCCGCCCCCAGGGCCACGCCCGTCATCGCGTCCTCCGAGAGAGGGGTGCCGAAGCAGCGTTTCGGGCCGAACTTCTCCAAGAGCCCCCGCGTGGAGCCGAAGATCCTCTTGTGGTCGGGGACGTCGAGCCCGAAGACGAAGACCGAGGGGTCGGCCTCCATCTCCCTCTGCAGGGCCAGGCTCAGGGCCTGGCGGAACTCCAGATGCTCGGTCATGCGAAGACGTCCGTGTAGAGCTCCTCGGGGCCGGGGAACGGGTCCCGGGACGCCGCCTCATCGGCCTTGTCCACGGCCTCGGCGGCCTCGGCGCGCACCGCCTCCAGCTCCGCGCGCGTGCGGCCTCGCGCGAGCAGGGCTTTCTCAAAACGCCCGACCGGGTCCAGGCGCTTGAGGTCCCGGTCGGAGGGCTTCTTGCGGTAGCCGGCTTGGAAATCCTCGTTGATGCCCACGTGCTCGAGATAGCGGAAATAGCTCAGCCTCAGCAGGCCGGGGCCCGGGACGCGCTTCATGCGCGAGAGCATGGCCCGCGCCTTGGAGTAGACCCCGACCAAGTCGCTGCCGTCCCCCTCCTCCGCCCGGCAGCCGAAGGCGCGCGCGGCCGCGACCAGGGACCGGTAGCCCCGGCGGTCCTTGGCCAGGGTGTTGATGGCCAAGCCGTTGTCCTCGCAGATGAACAGCACGCGCAGTTTCTTAAGCAAGGCGAAATTGAGGCTCTCCCAGAACACGCCCTCCTCCGTCGCCCCGTCGCCGAAGAACGCGGCCGCGACGCCGTCCTTGCCCCGGTAGGCCTCGGCGAAAGCCGCGCCCACGGCCAGCGGGATGGTGGTTCCCACCACGGCGGAGGTGGCCATGAGGCCCTGGGAGGGGCAGGAGAGATGCATGGACCCGGCCTTGCCTTTGCCGGAGCCGGTGGCCCTGCCGTAGAGCTCGCCGAAGAACGTCCGGCAGTCCTCCGAGAGCGCGAGGAAGAGGCTGTGGTTGCGGTAGGTCCCGAAACAGCGCGCCCCCTGGGGCAGAGCGAGGCAGACCCCCACGGAGATGGCCTCCCCCCCCACGCCCAGGTGCATGGGCGTCTTCATCTCATCGCCCATGTACTTGGCGCGGATCTTCTCCTCGCATAGCCGCGAGAGGAGCAGCTTGCGCCAGGCGGCAAGCTCCAGCTCGCGCGGCAGGCCCGCGGGGTTGCGGCGCGCGGGGCGCTTCATCGAAGGGCCCCCAGCACCACGCCGCTGATGCGGTCGACGGTTTCCAGGGAGAGCGAGGGGTTGTTGGGCAGGAAGAAGCCGCAATGGTGGATGCGGTCGGCCATGGGGAATGACGCCTTTCCGTAGCGCTCCGTCCAGAAGGGATGCAGGCCGAGGTTGCCCGCGGAGAAGATGCGCGTCTCCACGCCCGCCTCCTCCAGGGCCCGCACGATGCGCCGGCGCTCCTCGGTGTCCTTGGCCAGGGCGCCGAAGGAGATGCTGCAGGTCTGGGCCCCGGCGGGAGGGGTCTGGAAGGAGAGCTTCCCCAGGAGTCTCGCGGCGTAGCGCGCGTGGTTCTCGCGCCTGCGGCGGACCATCCAATCGAGCTTATCGACCTGCCTGAGCCCCAGGAAGGCCTGCAGATCGGTCGAGCGCACGTTGAAACCCGGCTGGTAGAACACGAAGGGGCTGTGGAAGTCGTCGATGCGGTGCTTGCGCACCAGCGCCTCATGCGCCGTCCGGTCGAGGTCCTTGCTCCAGCCGTGGCTGCGCAGCATGAGGAGGAGGTCGAAGAAGCGCTTGTCGTCGGTGGAGACCAGCCCCCCCTCGATGGTCGAGAACTGATGGCCGAAATAGGCCGAGAAGCTCCCCATGTCCCCGAAGGTTCCGGCCTTGCGCCCCTTGTATTCCGCCCCGGCCGCGGCGCAGGCGTCCTCGAGCAGGAAGAACCCGTACTTGCGCTTGAGGCGGAGCATCTCGTCCATCTTGTGCGGGACTCCCAGGACCTGGACCATGAGCACCGTGGAGGGCTTGTGCTTCTTGAGCAGGCGCTCCAGATGCTCCAGGTCCAGGCCGTAGGTGTCCGGGTCCGCCTCGCAGAGCAGGGGGGTGAACCCGAACTGGATGGCCGGAGCCAGGGAAGTCACCCAGCCCACGGAGGGCACCACCACCTTCTTGTTCTTGAGCCTGCCGGAAAGCAGCAGGGCGTAGTACATGAGCAGGTTGGCCGAGGAGCCCGAGTTGCAGAACACCGAGTGCTTGGACCCCAGCCAGCGGCTCCATTTCTCCTCGAAACGGGGGGTGAGCTCGCCCTTGGTCAGCCGGGGATAGGTCTTGAGCCACCCGGCCAGGGCGTCGATGTCCTTATGGTCGATGGTGTCTTCGGCGAGAAAATAACGCACGGGCTTCATGCGACAGGTCTCATCAGTTTGAAGCTGTTGAGGATGCTCCCGGGGTTGAAATCGTAGAGGTAATTGGACTCCAGATGGCAGGCGAGCTGGCAGGTCCCGCAGGTCCGGCGATAGAGGCGGAGCTCCGAGAAGGCAGCCGCGAAGGGCTTGTCGAGGATGCTCACCCCCCGGTAGAGCTCCTCGGCGGCGGGCCCGGAGAAGGAGTCCCCCTCCTTCATCGCCACGCCGCTGTACCCGGCGTGATCGAACTCGGCCGGGAAGCAGGGATACATCATGCCGTTGGGGGCGATGATGCTGTAGCCGATGCCGGCCCAACAGCGGTCGGGAGGCTCGGCGCCCTGGGCGAAGCGCAGGTACTTGCCCGAGGCGCGCATGTTGGGCGTCTTCGAGATGGCCGACAGCATCTCGCGGATCTGGTCCCGGGTGATGTCCTGCTCGGTGCGCTGGGTAAATCCCGATTGGATGAGGCCCACCATCCAATGGAGCTTGAGGGAGACGACGGTGTCGATCATCTCGGGCACGCAGCCGTAGTTCATGGAGCAGAGCGTCGTCAGGGCGGCGACCGGGATGCCCGCGTCCTGGGCCGCCTTGGACGCCTCGAAGAACTTGTCGAAGTTCCCGGGCCCCCGTATCTTGTCGTGCACCTCGCGCCCGCCGTCGAGGCTCAAGAAGAGCAGGGCGACGCCCTTGAGCCAGTCGATGTTGCGCTTGACCAGCCAGCCGTTGGACACCACCGACACGATGAGGCCGCGCTCCCGGCAGCGCTCGACGATGCGCCCGAAATCCTTGCGCATGAGCGGCTCGCCGCCCGTGAATCCCACCCGCGTGGTCCCGGCCTCGGCCATCTCGTCGATGAGGGCCAGGAAGCGCTCGGTGGAGATGTCGTCCTGGGTGTCCGAGTTCTCCGACTGGCAGTGGGCGCAGGCGAGGTTGCAGCGGTGCGTGCAGGAGATGGTCACGCTCAGGGGAATCTTGCGCCCGTTGTAGGACCGGTTATGGTCTTCGGGCTTGAGCGCCACCTGGGAACGGTCCGCTCCCAGATGGAGTCCGAGGAGGTGGGCGCCGAATCCGAGGGGTCCTTTCATGGTCGCTCCGCAACGACCTCGGATGCGACCATTTCCTGTGCAATATGCTCGGTCATGTCTTCATCTCTTTCAATATCTCCGCGAGGACTTCCTCGAGCGGGGTGATGCCGTAGCCGAGCTCCCGGAGGGCTTTCTCCGAGGAGTAATATCCGAAACCCGCGGCCAGCCTCCCCGTGTCCCGGCCCATGATACCAAAAAGGAGTTCCAGGACCCATCCCGCGGCCGGGAGGAGCGCTCCCGGGATCGGGATGCGGGGAGGAGGGAAGCCGGCCAGGCGCGCGATGGAGGAGAAATACTCCCGGAAGGAGAGGTTGCTCCCCCCCAGTATGTAGCGCTCGCCCCGCCGGCCCTTCTGAGCGGTGAGCAGCAGCCCCTGGGCCGCGTCCTCGACGGAAGCGAAACAGCTTCCTCCCGGCGGGTAGGCCCAGGCCCGCCCCGCGGCCGCGGCCGCGAAAGCCCTGCGCTGGGATTCCTTCATGCCGGTCCCGATCAGGGTGCCGGGATTGACGATGACCGCGTCGAGCCCCCCGGCGACGGCCTCGAGCACCCGCTCCTCGGCCCGCCGTTTGGTCTCGAAGTAGTGCACGCCCCAGGCGTCGAATGGGCTGCGCTCATCGAGGACCTCGGGCCGCGAAGAATACCCCACGGCCCCCACGCTGCTGCAATGGACCAGCCGGACGCCGGGAACCGTCCTTAGGGCCTTGAGGAGCGAGTCCACCGCCGAGACATTGGCTTCCTCCCGCTCAGGCCGGTCGGCGTCGAGCAGGGAGGTGCAGGCCGCCAGATGGAAGACGGCGCGGACCCCTTCGAGCGCTTTGGAGAGCGCGGCCGAGTCAGCGAAGCTCCCGACCGCGTCCTCCCAGGGGAAGCCGCTCAGGCGCGAGGGGTCCGAGGAAGACCGCCGGAAGACCCGGACCTTCGCGCCGCTGGCCGAGAGGAGACGCGTGACACGGGAACCGAGGAAGCCCGTGGCTCCGGTGACCAGGACCCGATCACCGGCGAAAGGCATAGCTGGTCAGGAGGTTGAGGATCACCTCGGAGTTCAGCGTGAAGAGCGAGTGATACTCGCTGCAGACGAAGGAGTTGCAGGCCACGCAGCCGTTGGTGGTGGTGCGTTCGAACGCCTCCCTAAAACCCAGCTCGACGGCGTTGGCCGGCTTGCCGTAGCCCAGGAGCGGGTCGCAGGAGTAGAGGTCCCCGTTGGTCTGCATGACCACGAAATGGCGGGCGGCCTGGCAGGGGAGCGGTTCGAAGGCCTTGGCCAGGGCCTCCTGGGGGACCTTGAAGTAATTGCTCTGGAAGTAGGTGCTGGGCCAGTCGCGCACATAGCGCAGCGTCCTATTGGACCAGACGATGCGGCGGCCTTCGGCCTTCTTATGCACCAGCTCCGCGATGAGGGCGCGATAATCCTCGTCGGGGATCTTGTATTTCTCCGCCTCTTCCTTATCCAGGGTGACGCCCGCCATGAAGAACATCGAGGTGGGCACCCAGTGGAAGTCCAGCCGGTCGGCCAAGTCCAGCATGAAATCCACGGAACCCCGGTTGGCCTTGGTGAGCACGCTGAGCACGAACACCTTGATCCCGCGCGAGCGCGCCAGTTCCACCGCGGCCACTGCCTTGTCGTAGCTCCCCTCCCCGCGGTATTTGTCGTGCACCTCCTTGGGGCCGTCGAGGCTCACCGAGATCACGCTCACCCGGGCGAGCTCGTCGATCTTGCGGGGCAGGTAGTAGCCGTTGGTGTTGATGTTGCAGTCCATGCCCAGGTCCCGGATGAGGTTGACGATGTCCCCGATGTCCCGGCGCACCGTGGGCTCCCCCCCCTCGAGGCTGATGCGCTCTGTCCCGCAGGCGCGCGCCTCGGTGAGTATCTTCTTGAACGTGTCGAAGGGAAGGTCCTTGACCGCGTGGTCGAAGTCTATGTAGCAGTACTTGCAGCGCAGGTTGCAGACGTCGGTGACATGGATATTGAGCTGAAAAGGGACCTTGGTCCCATTGAGCTTGCTCTTAAGGAGGTTATATCCGAAGCGAGCGTAGTTCATCGGCCCCCGAACCGTAGGATTTCCCACGGAAATCCTACGGTTCGCGTACCCTGTAGTCTAGATGAGGTTGTGATGAATGTCAATGTGTTTTGTGACCCGCATTCCACTCCCCGAGCCTCTTCTTCTTCACACCGCACGGCGACTTCCGTCGCCGTGTGCGTACCACTCCAGCGTCCGCCGTATCCCTTCGTCCAGCCCCACCTTGGGCTCCCACCCGAAGAGAGCTTTCGCCTTGGCGCAATCCACGCACAGCGTCGTCGGGATGCTGGGCTTGCTCAGATCATGCTCGATGCGCAGGTCCCGGCCCGAGGCCTCGATGACCTTTCGGACCAGCTCCTTGACTGTCACGGCATGGCCCGCGCCCGCGTTGACGAGCTCGAAGGGCGAGGTCTGCCTATCCAGGACATTCTCCACCAGCGCCGTGAGATCGTCGACATGCAGGAGGTCCCGGCCTTCCTCCCCGGTCCCCCAGACCGTGACCTTGCCCTCGGCGGCGGTCATCACCTTGGTCACCGTGGCCCCGAAGACATGGGAGCGCTCCAGGTCGTACTTGTCGTGCGGGCCGTAGATGTTGGAATGCCGGATCGCGGTGTATTTCGTCGTCCCGATACGGGAGTAGAACTCGCACATCTTCTCGATGTACACCTTGGTCCAGCCCACGCCGAAATAACTGCGGTGGAGCTCCCGGTCGGCGCTGAAATCGGCTTCCTTGACCGGAACCGGACCGGAGGGGTACATCACCGTGCAGGAGAAGAAGACCACGCGTTCGACCTTCTGCTCGTGCGCGGCCCTAAAAAGGAGGGAGTTCATGACCGCGTTGTCGGTCACATGGACGAAGGGGCGGGTCACGATGTCCTTGGAGCCGGAGGTCGTAGCCGCGGCCTGGATGAGGACTTGGCATCCCCGCAGGGCCCGGGCGACATCCGCGGGCCGGGTGAGGTCGGCTTTGACCCACTTCATCTTGCTCGCACGCCAGGGGCGGGTTCGCAGGCAGGTCCCCGCGACGTCGAGGTCCTCGCGCCGGGCGAGAGCCTGCGCGATATTGCGCCCGATGAAGCCCGTGGCTCCGCAGACTAGGACCCGCGTCTTTTTCATTGTTCCCGCCGCGACGGGAAGTCATTGTACTATTTAGGCTCCTCGCCCGGGCAATTGATACAATGTCCCTGCCATGCGCAAGCTGAGCATCCTAATCCCGGCCTACAACGAAGCCTCCACCCTGGCCGCGCTCGTCGAGCGCGTGCGCACCGTCGAGCTCCCCCTCGAGCGCGAGATCATCCTTGTCGACGACGGTTCCACCGACGGCACGGCCGACATAGCGCGCTCCCTGGCAGACTCCGCGACGAGAGTCCTCTTCCACGAGCGCAACCGCGGCAAGGGCGCGGCCCTGCGCACGGCCCTGGCCCAGGCGAACGGGGACTTCGTCCTCGTGCAGGACGCGGACCTCGAATACGACCCCAAGGACTATGCCCGACTCCTGGAGCCCCTCCTCGACGGCCGCGCCGACGCGGTCTACGGCTCGCGCTTTTTGGGCGGGCCTCACCGCGTGCTCCTCTTCTGGCATTATCTGGGCAACGCCTTCTTCACCCTGCTGACCAATCTCCTCTACAACGTGAACCTCACCGACATGGGCGTCTGCTACAAAGCCTTCCGGACCGAGGCCCTGCGCGCCATCCCCCTTGAAAGCGACCGTTTCGGCTTCGAGCCGGAGGTCACGGCCAAGGCCTGCAAGCGCCGCCTGCGCCTTTACGAGGTCCCCATCTCCTACAGCGGCCGCACCTACGCGGAAGGCAAGAAGATCACCTGGAAGGACGGCCTCACCTATCTCTGGTGCCTCCTGCGCTATCGCATCGCGGATTGATGTCCCGGACGCGGGTCATCGAGGTGGTCGAGTGCGGCGGACCCGGCGGGACGGGCAACCAGGTCGCGGCCATCGTGCGGGGCCTGGACCGCTCGCGCTTCGAAGTCTCCCTGGCCTACGCCGTGCGCTCCGGAACTCCCGAGGACTTCGAGCGCTCCTGCGGCGGCCGCTCCCAGGAAACGGATTTCTTCCATATCCCGGAGATGGCCCGCGAGATCGGCCCGCTCAGGGACATGAAGGCCTGGCTGCGCCTCTACCGTCTCTTCCGCGAGCTCTCCCCGGATGTGGTGCACGCCCATTCCTCGAAGGCCGGTTTTCTAGCCCGCACCGCGGCATGGGCCGCCGGGGTCCCCAAGGTGCTCTATTCTCCCCGAGGCTACGCCTTCCAGATGCTCGACCGCTCCGCCCTGAGCCGGGCCCGCTACCGCGCCTTGGAGGCGTCCGTGTCATGGATCGGAACGGTCGCGGCCTGCTCCGAGAGCGAAGCCGCGTTGGCCCGCGGCCTGCCTTTCGCGCGCGTGTGTGTCGCGCGGGACGCGTATTTGGGAGAGCTCCCCACCGGGAGCCCCTCGCAGGAGGGCTTCCCGGTGGTGGCGGCCTCGGGCCGGATGAGCTTCCCGCGCAACCCGGAAGCGTTCGTGACGCTCGCCAAGCGCCTATGCGACTCGCGCAAGGGGGTGCGCTGTCTGTGGATCGGCGGAGGGGAGCTTGAAGACCCCATGCGCGAACAGATCGGCGACCTCGACCTCGAAGACAAGCTGGAGGCCACCGGCTGGCTCCCGCACAAGGAGGCCCTGGCCCGGCTCAAAACCGCTTCCATCTTCGTCCACTACTCCCGCTGGGAAGGCCTGCCTAACTCGGTGCTGGAGGCCATGGCCCTCGGCCTGCCCGTGGTCGCCTCCGACATCCCCTCCAACCGCGAGCTAGTGCGTCCCGGCGAGAACGGTTTTTTGGCCAAGACTGAGGCCGAGCTCCACGAGCGCGTGCTCGCGCTCATCGACGACGCCCCCCTGCGCCTGCGCATGGGCAAGGCGGGCCGCGCCCTAGTCGAAAAGGAATACCGCCTCCCCAGACTCCTCGCCGAGCTCTCGGCTTTGTACTCCGGCTCGTAGGCTGGGCAAGCGGGATCGCGTTGTATTTTTAGGGCACTCTTCTCCCCAATCGGGTGATTTTTGAATGACTATTCCCCGATTTTTTTATATTTTTTTAATAATTTTTTGCTGGAAATATCAGCATAATCAGCATCGCCCGGGCGATGTGAAAAGTGTTTTAAAAATAAGGGTTGTTTTGTAAAAATCGGCAGACGGACGCCGGTCTGTCTCATTCCAAACAGTATTGCTGAATAAGCGGGAGCGTGGGAGCCTGAATGCAATAGTTCGGGTGTTATTGTGAGTTCCCCCTCCCTCGGGCGCCCCAACAAACCCACACATGAGTTATCATATCCCCAGTTCCCCCCCTTGCCAATGGAAGATGGCGGATCGGGGGAGCGAACACGGGATGGAAAGAGGATCCGGGCGGGCTTGGGCGGCAGAGAGCTAAGCGGGGGCGAGTTCCTCTGCAAGGGATGGTTCCAAAAAATCCCTTTGAATTGGGTTGCGCCTTGTTACTTTGCGAAATCCATCCTGTCCCGTGAAGGTTTGTACAGTTCAGGAATATTTTTGTTGTTATTTGCAGGATGTGGATTCCGGACGATTATGACGAGAGATAAGCGAGATTGGGGCCAACCCTCCAATGGCCTGGCAAGTAGGATTGAATTCATCGACAGAAGGAAATTGATCGTCCATTTCATCCGAAAGAATATCTCGAACGAGACTCTTTTGTTGACGAATCTCGGGAATTATTGGGCGCATTTAGAAACTGAAGAAGGAGAATTATTGACAAATGGCCGGAATTGCATTCCAATTCCCAATCCACCCTTCCCCCCAAACTGGGTCTGGAGGGACATATTTCGCCTCCCTTCTGGGAAGAGTTATAAAGAAGACTTCTTTTTGACGGCAGGCATTAATCGCGCAGCGGGTGGAGGAGGTTGTCCAAAGCTGTTTCCCATGAAGCGCGGAAACTATTGGACCTGGGTCGAGTGGAGGCTTGATGGCCGTCCGCCTAACGGAAAAAAGGGCTGGAATGGTATCGTGATCTCTAACAAATTATCGTTTACGATAGAATGACCTTCGGCGACGGGAGCTTTGTACTGTCAAAAGCAAAAGCATATAATCCTCGCATGGCCAACGACGACTACTCCCTCCACCGGGGGGCTCTCATGGAGCGCCTGCGGGAGGGCCTCATCCTGCTCTCCGGGGGCGCGGAAGTCCCCAGGAACTTCGACGTCAACTACCCTTTCCGCCAGGGCTCGGACTTCCTCTACCTGAGCGGCGTGGAAGAGCCCGGCTGCCTCCTCCTCCTCGACCCCCAGCGGCGCTCGAGCACGCTCTTCATCCCCCGCATCGACAACCACCATCGCGTCTGGGAAGGCCATGTCCCGGGGCCCGCGGAATGCCGCCGACTCTTCGGCATCGAGCGGACGGCCTATCGGGACGAACTGCCCAAGGCCGTGCGCAAGGCCCGAAAGGGCTATCGGAAGGTCTTCGGGGACCGCCGTTCGCTCAAGCTCTTTTCCCGGGAATTGCGGGGGCTCTCCCGCCTCCCGGCCGCCCTGCAGGACGCCCTGGCGGAACTGCGCGCGGTCAAGACCCCGGGAGAACTTGCCTCGATGCGCAGGGCGAGCGAGGTCAGCGGCTCGGGGCACGCGCTCCTCATGCGCTCGGCCAAGCCCGGCATGCGGGAGTACGAAGTGCAGGCGCTCTTCGACGCCCATTGCCTGGCCGCGGGCCTCAAGCACCTCGCCTATCCCTCCATCGTCGCGGCCGGAGCCAACTCCGCGGTATTGCACTACCGCAAAAACGACGCCCGCCTCAAGGCCGGAGAGCTGCTCCTCATCGACGCGGGAGCCGAGTGCCGCGGCTACGCCGCGGACATCACGCGGACCTTCCCCGTCGGCGGACGCTTCAGCGCCCGGCAGAGAGACGTCTACTCCATCGTGCTCGAGACGCAGAAGGCCTGCATCGACCGCGCGCGGCCCGGCGTCAACTCCGCGGATTGGCACGTCTTCGCCATGACCAAGATCGCCGAGGGCCTCAAGTCGATGGGCCTGCTCTCGGGCGAGGTCTCGGGCCTGGTCGAAAGCCAGGCCGTGCGCCTCTTCTTTCCTCACGGCCTGGGTCACATGCTCGGGCTCGACGTCCATGACTGCATGGGCGGAAAGCGCCGCCAGCTCCCCAACCCCCACAAGATCCCCATCCGCTTCGTCGCCAAGCTCGAGCCGGGCTTCGTGGTGACGGTGGAGCCGGGCATCTACTTCATCGAGGCCCTGCTCAAGGACAAGGACCTGCGGGCCAAGCACAAGGGGTCGGTGCGCTTCGACCGCGCGGAGCGCTTCCTGGACCTGGGCGGGGTCCGCATCGAGGACGACGTGGTCATCCAAGCCTCCGGACCGCCCTTGAACCTGACGCGGGTCCCCAAGGAGATCGCCGCCGTGGAGGAATTGACGGCGCGGGATCGGCGATGAGGGGGCCGGTGGGCCTGCCCCTCTGGCTCCGCCACGCCCTGCGCACCTGCCTGCATCTGCTGCTCGACTCCGCGGCGATACTCCTTGCCTATAGAGCCGCCTATCTCCTGCGCTTTCATTCCTCCCGGTGGGCCGCTCTTTTTCCCGTCGCGGGAGAGGACCCAGGCTGGGCTCTCTATTCGCGGCTCCTCTACGCCGTGGTCCCCATCTGGCTCGCGGTGTTCTGGTATTCCTCTCGCCTCTATGACCGCAGGAGCATCGGCGCGCCGGACCGATTCCTTCAGATACTCAAGGGCGCGTTCATAGGGACGCTCGCCACCCTCGCCGCGACCTACATCTACGGCCGCCTCGAATACTCGCGCATGATGACCTTGATGGCCGGGCCCGCCGCCGCCCTCTTGGTGAGCGTCTCCCAATTCCTGGTCCTTCGCGTCGACGCCGCCCTCGCCCGTTTTGAGGCCACCCGCCCCCTCCTCCTGCTGGGCGGGGGAAGGGTCTCCGAGCTGGTGCGCGGCAACCTCCGTTCGGCCCACCCCAGCCTGGAGATCATCGAGCGCGAAGACCTGCCCGGCGCCCCAGAGCTCGCGCTCCTGGCCTCCGAGCGGGGGGTGCGGGAGGCCGTGCTGGTGCGAAGCGACATCGCGCACGCGGGCCTGCTCGACTTCGCCGAAGCCTGCGAGTCCGCGGGCCTCGCGTTCAAGATGATCCCCGACCTCCTCGAGCTCAGGCTCGGTGAAGTCCAGTTCGACGATTCCCTCGGCTTGCCGGCCTACCGCCTGCAGCACACCTCCCTGACGCGCGCCAACTTCCTCGCCAAGCGCGGCTTCGACGCGGCCTTCAGCCTCGCGGTCTTGGCCGTGAGCGCCCTTCCCTTCCTGCTCCTGGCCTGGATCATACGCCTGGACTCGGAGGGTCCCGCGCTCTACAAGCAGAAGCGCATCGGCTTCAAAGGCCGCCCTTTCGAGGCCTACAAGTTCAGGACCATGCGCCGCGACGCGGAAAGGGTCCTGGGAGAGGTCCGGGACAAGAACGTGCAGTCGGGGGGGTTCTTCAAGGCCAAGGAGGACCCCCGCGTCACGCGAGTCGGCCGCTGGCTCAGGCGCTTCTCCATAGACGAGTTCCCGCAGTTCCTCAACGTGCTCAAGGGCGAGATGAGCGTGGTCGGGCCCCGGCCCCTCGCCATGGCCACCGGCGAGATGGAGGAACTCATGAAGGCCTTCGGCCCCACGGCGAAGAAGCGCCTCAACATACTCCCGGGCATCACCGGACTCTGGCAGGTATCCGGGCGTTCGGACATCAGCGCCGAACAGCGCTTCGCCCTCGACATGTTCTACATCGAGCGCTGGTCCCTGGGCCTGGACCTCGAGATCATCCTCCGGACGCTTCCGGCCATGCTCTCGACGAAGGGGGCCTATTGATCCCCCTCCTCGACATCGCCCGGGAGCACGCCGCCCTGCGCCCCCGCCTCCTGCGGGCGCTCGCGCGGGTGCTCGACTCCGGCGCCTTCATCAACGGACCCGAGGTGGCCGCCTTCGAGGCGGAGTTCGCCAAGGCGCACCGGGCCCGCCATTGCGCCGGCCTCTCCAACGGCACGGACGCCCTCGAGCTCGCGCTCAAGGCCTGCGGCGTGGGTCCGGGCGCGGAGGTCGTCGTGCCCGCCTTCACCTTCATCGCCACCGGCTCGGCGGTCTGCGCGGTCGGCGCCAAGCCCGTCTTCGCAGACGTGGAGGAGGACTCGCTCTGCCTGGACCCCAAGGCGCTGGGCCGCGCCCTTTCGCGGTTGACCAAGGCCGTGGTCCCGGTGCACCTCTACGGCCATCCGGCGGACATGGACGCCCTCCTGCGCGTCGCCCGCAAGGCACGGCTGAAAGTCATCGAGGACTGCGCCCAGGCGCACTTGGCGCGCTATCACGGCCGCTTCGTGGGGACGCTCGGCCACGCGGGGACCTTCAGCTTCTATCCGACCAAGAACCTGGGCGCCCTGGGCGACGCGGGAGCGCTGCTCACCGCCGATGAGAAGCTTCACGCGGCCTGCGTGAGCCTGCGGGACGCCGGACGCGCGCCGGGCAAGCGCTATCTCCACGACGCTCCCGGACGCAACGCCCGGCTCGATGAGATGCAGGCGGCCCTCCTGCGCGTGAAGCTCGAGGGCTTGGCTAAAGCCAACGCCTCGCGCGCCGAGGCCGCGGAGGCGTACCGCGAAGGCCTGGAGGGCCTCCCCCTCCGCCTGCCCCCCGCGACCGGGCCGGCTCGCGCCAGGTCTACCACGTTTTCACCGTGCGCTCCCCCGAGCGGGACGCGCTGGCCGCGCATCTCAGGGGAGCCGGCATCGGCACCGGGGTCTATTACCCCGTCCCCCTCCACCTTCAGCCCGCCTTCGCGTCCTGGGGCCACGGTCCGGGCGATTTCCCGGTCAGCGAGCGGGCCAGCCGCGAGGTCCTCGCTTTGCCCATGTTCCCCGGGCTAGGAGCCCGCGGCGCGCGGCGGGTCTGCCGCGAGGTCCGGCGCTTCTTCGGGAAGCGGCAAGGATGAGCGCCCCGGTGAAGCGGATCCTGTTCGTCAGCACCTCGACGACGGTCGGCGGGGCGGAGAAGACGCTCTACACCCTCGCCACCCTCCTCGACCCCAAGAAGTTCCAGGTGGCGGGCGTGCTCAGCCTAAAGCACAAGGGGGAGTACGCCAAGAAGCTCGAGGAGGCCGGAGTCGTGGTCCGCTCCTTCGACCTCGCCGGCGTCCCCGGGCTGGGCGAACTCCAGAAACTGGGCATGTTCATCCACGAGACGCGCCCCGACCTGGTGCACGCCCTCATGTACCAGGCCATCCAGGTCTGCCGGGCCGCGCGCATGCTGGGCTACGCGCAGTTCAAGCTGGTGAGCTCCCCGCGCGTAAACTACCGCACGCGCGGCGACTGGTCCCTCCTCATCGACGGCCGGCTCAAGGGCGCCGACGACCTCCTCATCACCGAGTCGGACGCCAGCCGCGACTACCTGGTCAAGAAGATGAAGTACAAGCCGGAGAAAGTCCAGCGCATCTACAACGGGGTGGACATCTCCGGCTGGTCTGTGTCCAAGAACGAGCGCGCCCGCCTGCGCGGCCGCATACGGGTGAAACCCGACGACATCCTAGTCGGCGCCGTGGGCCGTCTCGACGAGCAGAAAGGCCACGCCTTCCTCATCGAGGCCGTGGCGCAGCTGAGAGCCTCCAACCCCGTGCGCTGCGTCATCCTGGGCGAGGGTCCCCTGCGCTCGAAACTCCAGGGGCTCATCGCGAGCCTCGGCGCGGCCAATCATGTCCTGCTCCTGGGCGAGCGGCCCGACGTCCGGGACTGGCTCTCCGCCTTCGACGTGTTCGTCCAGCCCTCGCTCTGGGAAGGACTGCCCAATTCCCTCCTGGAAGCCATGGCCATCGGCCTTCCCGTGGTCGCGACCCGGGTCGACGGCATGCCCGAGGTCGTCCGCCACGAGGTCTCCGGGCTGCTCTGCGCCCCCAAGGACGCGCAAGGGCTGGCCAACGCCGTCCGCGACCTGGCCTCGGACCCGGTCCAGCGGCGCAGGCTCGGCGAGGGCGCGGCGCAGGTCGTCGGCGAGAACTTCCTCACGCGGGACATGATCGGCGCGTACGAGGCCGCCTACTCCAAGGTCCTCGGCATCGGATGACCCTTCAGGGCCCGCAGGAGGAACGCTGCCCTCTGTGCGGCGGGTCGCAACCCGCGTGGACTTTCTTCGCCAAGGGCCTTTCTCCCGACGACCCGCGTTTTGAGGTGCGCCGCTGCCCTTCCTGCGGATTGGGCCTCACCTCGCCGGCCCTCCCCGCCTCGGATATCGGGGCCTACTACCCCCCCGCGTACTACGGACGGGACAACGTGCGCTTCCATTGGAGCATCGAGGCCTTGGTGAGGCTCTTCCGTCTGCGCAGGGCTTGGCTCATCTCCCGGCTCTGCGAGCCCGGTCCCGTCCTGGACATGGGCTGCGGACGCGGCATACTCCTCTCCTCCCTGCGCCGGTCGGGGTACGAACCGCTGGGAGTCGAGATATCCGACCAGGCGGCTTGGCACGCGCGCCACCGCCTGAAGCTGGAGGTGCGCACCGGAGATTTCCTGACCCTGCCGCTCCCCGAGGAGCATTTCACCGCCGTGGTGTTCTGGCATTCGCTCGAGCACCTGAAGGAACCGCTCAAGGCCCTGCGCCGGGCGCGCACGCTCCTGCGCCGGGGAGGCTTGCTCGTGGTGGCGGTGCCCAATTCGGAGAGCTGGCAGGCGCGCCTGACCGGGCGCAACTGGTTCCACCTCGACGTCCCGCGCCACTACGCCCATTTCGGGCTCAAGTCCCTGGAGCAGGCCCTCTCGCGCGAGGGCTTCGGACTCGTCCGCATGGACCATTTCAGCTTCGAGCAGAACCCCTACGGCTGGCTCCAGAGCCTCTACAACGCGGCGGGCTTCGAGTTCAATTTCCTCTACTCCATCATCAAGGACCGCTCCTCCAGGAGCACTCCCATCCTTCGCCACCCGGCCCAAGCCTTGGCCATCCTGCTCCTTCTCCCCGTGTTCCTCCCCCTCTCCATCCTGCTCACCGTCCTGGAAGCCGCCTTCCAGCGCGGCGGCACCATCGAGGCGTATGCCGTTAAGAAGTGACGCCGGACCCGACCGCGTGGCACCGACTCGCCACGTGGGGAGTTGTGAAAAGGGTTCCGGGAGAAGCATTCAGCAATCATTAATGAATCGCTGGAAAAACTACGTCTTCGCAAGCGGTGAAGCATTCACTTGTCCCGA
Source organism: uncultured Elusimicrobia bacterium (assembly GCA_964359165.1). Taxonomy (GTDB): domain Bacteria; phylum Elusimicrobiota; class Elusimicrobia; order UBA1565; family UBA1565; genus CAYHRV01. The sequence goes on along the minus strand of CAYHRV010000001.1, from coordinate 8,624 downwards.
CCACACACCCGGTCAGGTCGACTGATGAATAATGTTATTTTTTATGCGCTTTTTATCATCAACAGTCCCCGGGGACTGTCGTGTCTGGAAAATACTGAAAAAGAAAACGTTTCTCCACATCTATCCGACACGGCGACCATAGCGTGTGAGATATTGCGAAGCGACGCAATGCTGAGGGCTGATAGGGATGTCCTATTGAACGAACGCGGGGCACCCGCGTTGCATTGACATGAACATCCTCATCGGGCTTCTGTCCTTGGCGTGCCTGGGGTCCTTGACGGGCTTCCCCCACCGGGGGTTTCCGATCCCGCCTTGGACCGCTTTCTTCGCGCTCTCGCTCGCGCTCACGCTTCGGCTCTGGTTCCAGGCGCGCAGGGAGGACAAGGACCCTTTTGACGCGCACCCGGCGCTCTTCCCCTTCCTCCTGGCCTTCACCTTCTACCTCTCCAGCTTCCGCTGGCACGGAGGAGACGACATCCCCAACAGCCTCCTGCCCTTCGCCATCCTGCGGCATGGGACCCTGACCATGGAGCCCTTCCGGGCCTGGTTCGCGGAACACGGGATGTCCCCGGATTTCACGGTGATCCACCGCGGGATATGGGTCTCCATCTTCCCGGTGGCGCCCGGATTGCTCGCTTTGCCTCTCTACCTGCTCCCGGTGCTCTCCGGAGCGCCGCCTGATGAACTCCTCCTGCACCATCTCTCCAAGGTCTCGGCCTCCGCCATCACGGCGCTCTCGGCCGCGCTCTTCTTCCTGCTCCTGCGCCGCCGAGCGGCTAAGCCGTGGGCGGTGAGCGCCTTCCTGCTCTACGCCTTGGGAAGCTGGAGCTTCAGCGTGAGCAGCCAGGCCCTCTACCAGCACGGCCCGGCCCAGCTTTTCCTCATCCTGGGCCTTTGGGGATTGCTTGAGGAGGAAGCGGCCCCAAGACACGCGGCTCTCGCCGGGCTGGGCTTCGCCTGCGCCTTCTGCTGCCGGCCGGACAGTCTTTTCTTCCTGGCCGCCGCGGGGCTCTTCTTCCTCTGGCGCAGGCCGCGGCTACTGGCCGCCTTTCTCGCCGGGGCCGCGCCCCCTCTCCTGCTCCTGGCCGCCTACTGGCACCACTACACAGGCAAGATCGCTCCTCCGGATTCCGGCGTGCAAAGCAGCATCATGGCCGCCTTCCAGCCGGAAGTGCTCCCCGGCATACTCCTAAGCCCGACCCGGGGGCTTTTGCCCTTCATGCCGGCCGCGTTCTTCGGCTTATGGGGGATGTGGCGGCGGGTGCGCGAGAACGCGCTCCCCTGGGCGCTTCCCTTGGCCCTCCCTCTTCCGGCTTTGCTGGTCTTCTACTCCTTCTATGGGAATTGGACCGGAGGGCAGACCTTCGGCACGCGCTACTTCGCCACCTCGGCCATACTCCTGGCTCTCTTCGCCGCGCAGTCGGGACCGGAGCTCGGCCGCTCCCCCTTCCTGCGCCGTGCCTGGTCCTTGAGCGTGTGCTGGTCCATCCTGGTGCATGCCCTGGGCGCCTACCTGGGCTGGCCCGGCTCCTACGCCATCATCGAGCAGAAGGCCGCGGTGTGGGATTGGACGCTCTATCCCCCGCTCGAACTCCTATCGGCCTCGGGGAACCTCCGCGCCCTGCCCTGGGCCCTGCGCCTGCTCGTCTTAGCGGCCGCGGCCGGCACGGCATGGAAGGGAGGCCGAGCCCTGGAGCGCTGGATCGAGAGAGAGTCACCTTAAATGCCCCCACGGGAGACCTCCTGCCCGGTCTGTCTCGAAGGCAGTCCGGCTTTCGCCTGCAAGGCCATCCTCTATCCCGGTTGCGAGAAGACGATATCCTCCTGCCCCTCCTGTGGAGCCTCCTTCTACCAACCGGTCCCGGAGACCGAGGAGGTCTCGCGCTGTTATCCTCCGGTCTATCACACGGATTTCTTCAAGCAATACTGGAAGGACTACTATAAGGGGCGGGCGCTGGCGCTCGACCTCGCCTCCTGGAAGCGCTCGGGGGATTTCCTCGACGTGGGCTGCGCGTTGGGAACGCTGGCCGCCGGATTGCGCGACCATGGCGGCTGGTCCGCGCGCGGCTTGGAATTCTCCCCCTCGGCCGCGGGCCTGGGACGCGAGCTCAACAAGATCGAGATCGTCCGCGCGGGATTGGCCCAGGCGCCGTGGCCCGATGCATCCTTTGACTGCATCCACATCAACAACGTCCTGGAGCACGAGCGCGACCCCGCCCAAGCCCTGGCTTGCGCCGCGCGGCTCCTGCGCCCGGGCGGCCGCCTGCTCCTCACCGTCCCCAACGGGCCCGTGGATTTGAGGCCCAATCTGACGCTCTACCGGCGGCTTGGACGGGCGGTGCCGACACGGCACGGCGGCCATCTCTTCTTCCTTCCCCCAAAAGCCCTGGAGAAGCTCTTTGAACGGGCGAGACTCCGCGTCCTGAGCATGCGCGGCTTCCACCTGAAGCTCGGCATGAAGGCGCGCGGCTGGCTCCCCGGCTCCTACCGGCCTTTCCTGAGCGCGCCGGCGACGGCGCCCGGCCCGAAGGACCCCGAAGCCCCGCCGGAGGACCTCGACTCCCTGCGCGCGCTCATCGGCCCCGAACCGAGCTGGACCGCCTACCGGCTCCAGCGGACCTGGAACCGGTGGTGGCGCTTCAAGGATTGCTCCTTCGGCTACGATCTCGAGGTCTTGGCGGAGAAATGACGCTTTTCGTCGCGGCGTCCGCCGCGTATGTCGCCGCGCTGGCGGTCGTGGACGGCTTCTTCAATCGGCTCGTCTTCCGGGAAGTCCGGAAACTCCCCTACGAGAGCCCGGCCAAGGAACCCATCTATGCCCTGCCCGAATGGGGAGTCATCGGCGCGGTGCACTTGGTGTTCCTGCCCGTCGTCTTCCCCTGCCTGACCGCCTGGGCCATCGGCGGACTCAAATATGTCCTGGCCTATCTCGCGGTTCTTTGCCTGGTCCAGTGGGATATGATCTTCGGGCGCATCGTCTTCGATGATTGGTTCGGCGACACGCCGAGCATCGCTCTCCCGGGTCTCGGCTGGCGCCGATTCCCCCTGGGGCCCGTCGTGGCGGTCCGCCTCGCGCTCGGCGCCCTGCTGGCCTGGGCCAGCTACTTAATGGTCAGGTAACCGTCCGAAAGGGTTATCGAGGGCACGGCGATCTCGAAGGGGAGCTCCGCGTCGGGCCGGAAGTCCCGGGTGAAGCTCGCGCGGCGGCCGAGCAGTCCGAGCGGGATGGGGACTCCCGCGATCTTAAGGCCCTTGGCCGTGATGGTCAGAGATCCGCGGTCCTCGGCCAGGGCGAGGGCGACCCGGGCGGCGACGCGCACTCCCCGCAAACGCCCGAAGGCCGCCGCTTCACCTTCGGAGAAGGAAACGGAGACTTCCTTGAGGCCGTTGACCCGGTCTTCTAGGAACGCGGCGAGTGCTTTCTCGTTCACGGACCCGGAAGCCAGGCTCAGGCGCTTCATCCCCAAGAAACGGACGTCCTGAAGCCCCGCGGCTTGCTGGGTAGGGACCAAGGAGAGGTCTTCCATCAGGATGTCGGGCGCGGCCACGGCCAAGCCGCGGATGCGCACGGTCTTGGCTCTGATTCTCACCTTGGGATAGACTCCACGCCTGGGGTCGTAAGCTCCGAAGTCGACGCGCAGGTCGTCGGCGGAGAAATTTCCTTCCGTATAGGCCGGGAACCGGAAGGTGGGGACCGGGAAGGGCGCTTTGGCCGGGGCCTTGCGTTGGAACAGCACCGCTTCGCTCCCATCCGGCAAGGGGAAGCGTCGAACCTCCTTGTAACCCCGCTGAAACCAGCCGGCCGGGTCCAGGACCAGGGCTTGAACCCCGGGCAATTGGTTGACCACGGACGCCGGGCCGAGGGAAAGGGTCTTCACCGCCAGGAACTCGGAGAACTCGCAGATGCGGCGGTTGACGCCCCGCACGCGCAGGGTCTCCAACCCGAGGCACAGTCGCGTCCAATGGAGATTGGTGGGGTTGAACTGCGGATGGTTGGCGACCAGGGTCAGGTTGCTAAACGGCGCCGAGCGGTCGCGCCGCGCGTCGGCTTCTCGCAGGATGTCGGCAAGCTTCCAATCCTCGGCTCTGGGAGCGTCGGAGATGAACAGCGCCGAAGGAAGAGGCCCGATGGAGACGCGGGATATCCACCCCTGAGTCGAGTTGGCGGCGGAAACGAGCTGATAGGCGCAGAGCACCCAGGTCAGGACCCCGGGGCGCCAGGCCGCGCAGAGCAGGGCCAGAGGGGGCAAGCCGGGGAGCAGATAGCGCAGTTGGCGGTTGGGCACGATGGTCCAGAAGATGAAGGAGGAGATCGTCCAGACCTTGAGCAGCCTGCGGTCCTGCGCGTCCCCTCTTCCCCCGGGAAGGAACAGGGACGCGATGCCGAGCGCCCAGAGAGGGAATTCCAATCCCGTGCCCATCTGGCGGAAATAGGACAACGCGGCAGTGCCCCTCCAAACGGCCGTGGCTTGGTCCGCCGAGGCCTCCACCAACCTCGGCAGAAGGATGGCCAACTGCGAGAGATACCAGGGCCCGCAAAGAATAACGCTCACAACGACCGCCCCAAGGACGTTCCCCCTCCGCTTGGGATCGCGCAGAGCCCCGCCGAAGAAGAAAAGAGCGGGGAAGAAATAGGAGAAAGCGCTCCATTTGGCGAGCATCGAGGCGGCGAAGAGCGCTCCGAAGATCAGCGACGGGGCTCTGCGTCGGAAGCCCTCCGAGGACATCAAGGCCCAATACGCGGCGGCGACCCAAGCCGTGAGCGCCAAGTCCACCAATTGATCGCGCAAGAGCGAGCGGACCTCGGGTACGCAGGAGAAGATGGCGGCCGCGGCCACGCCCACCCATTGCCCGCCGACGCGGCGCCCGAGGCCCCAAAGGGCCAGACAGAGGAGCGCCAAGTGGAGCCAGTTCGACCAGAGGGCCAGGCGCGCGTCCACGCCCCCTCCGAAGGGCAGCAAGGAGAGGCCGTAGAGGGGAGGGAAGGGCGGCATCCCCGGTTTGGGCGCGTTGGCCAGGAGCGCGCCCGGATAGTCCCCCCGGGAGAGAGCCGCGCGGAGGTCGATGGCCGTCTCCAGTTGTATCGACTGGTCCCAAGCCGGCGGCCGCGTCTCGCGACGGTTGAAGTCCCGGAGCTGGAAGGCGTGGAAAGCCAGGAGCCCGGCCAGAACGAGCAAGCTCGCGGGGAAAGTGGAAAGGGCGTCCTGGTCAGCCATGATAGGGATGTGCATTATACCCCTTATACGCGGCGCACAAAGTGCGCTGCGCATTTTCAAGGCAGCGCCCGGCGGGCGCCTCCATTCTCATCGCACAGCGACTTTCGTCGCTGTGTATAAAGACGCGCGGCGCACTTGGGCGCCGCGTTTTTGCTAGCATTTCCCCGTGCAAGCCCTCATCCTGACCGGCGGCCTGGGCACGCGTTTGCGCCCGTTCACCCTCGACACCCCCAAGCCCCTGCTTCCGGTGGCCAACCGGCCTTTCCTGCTCCATCAATTCGACCTCCTGCGCCGCCACGGTATACGGAAGGTGACCTTGGCCACGGCCTATCGGCCCGAGACTTTCCGGCGGATGTTCGCCGGTGGAGCCCGGGTCGGCCTCGACCTGCGCTATGCCCGGGAGAAGACTCCCCTGGGCACCGGGGGAGCGGTCCGCAACGCCGTCGGGACGCCGGCCGGGACCCTGCTCGTGCTCAACGGGGACGTGCTCCACGATCTCGATCTGCGCGCCTTCCTCGCTCGCCACCGCAACGCCCATGCCGAAGCCTCCATCGCCCTGACCCGGGTGCAGGACCCCACCCTCTACGGCCTGGTGGATACCGACGGGAGCGGCCGCATACGCCGCTTCCTGGAAAAACCCTCCCAGGATGAGATCACCTGCGACACGATCAACGCCGGGGCCTATCTCTTCGAGCCCTCCGCGCTGGACCTCATCCCCGCGGGCGTCCCCTATTCCCTGGAACGAGGGCTCTTCCCCCGCCTCCTGCAGGAGGGGCGCAGGATGCACGGCTTCCTTTTGGACGGTTATTGGACGGACATCGGGACGGTGGACAAATACCTCCAGGTCAACCTCGACGCCCTCTCCGGGGCTTCCCCCCTCGCCCTTCCCAAGGCCGGGCAGAGGGGCGCCCTGCTCCTGGAGAAGGGCGCGCGCCTGGGCAAGGGCGTGACGCATGAGGAAGGAGGGCGGACGCTCCTGGGCGCGGGCTGCAAGATCGGCGAGGGAGTGCGCTTTTTGGGCTCGGTCTGCGTGGGCGCGCACAGCCGCATCGGGCGCGGAGCCCTCCTCCGGGACTGCGTCATCCTCGAGGGAGCGACGGTCGGGGAAGGCGCGCGCCTTGAGCGCTGCATCATTGGCCGGGGGTCCCGCGTGGGCGCTGATTGCACGGTAGGGCCAGGGACGGCCCTCGGCGCGGGATCGTCCGTGTCGGATTTTTCGAGACTATGATACGCGGCGCACGAAGTGCGCTGAGCGTCTTCTAGGAGACCACCATGGAGATAAAATTCGGGACCGACGGCTGGCGCGGAGTGATGGCGCGGGATTTCACCTTCGACAACGTGCGCCGGGTGGCTCAAGCGATCGCGGATTATCTTAAGACCAAACCGCACAAGACCAAGGCGCATCATACGGTGGTGGTCGGCTACGACCGTCGCTTCCAATCGGAGAGCTTCGCCGAGGAGATCTCCCGCGTCCTGCAAGCCAACGGACACACCACCTATCTCCTCGCCGAGACGCTGCCGACGCCCGCCATCAGCCTCATGACGGCCAAGCTCAAGGCCGTCGGCGTGGTCGTGACCGCGAGCCACAATCCCCCCGCTTATAACGGCGTGAAGATCAAGCTGGAAGGACGGGCCGCCCCGGAATCGGTGACCGCCGAGGTCGAGACCTTCCTCGGACGGGCCGTTCCCTTGCGCGACGGGCCCGTGGCCCGGAAATCCTACAAGAAGGAATATCTGGCCTATCTGCGCTCGCAGATAGACCCCTCGCGCTTCATGGGGAAGCTCCCCCGCCCCGCGCTCATCGACTACATGCATGGCGCCGCAAGCGGGCTCATGGGAGAGCTCTGCGGGGGCCGCAACCTCATCGAGATGCGCTCGGAGCACGATCCCCTCTTCGGCGGCGTCAACCCCGAGCCCGTGGATGCCAACCTCAAGGCGCTCAAGGAGCGCGTCCTGGCCGAGAAGGCCCTCATCGGCATCGCGCTCGACGGCGACGCGGACCGCGTCGCGGTCGTCGACGATAAGGGCCGCTACCTCACCCCCTGCCAGGTCTTCCCCATCCTCCTGGACTATCTCATCGGGACCCGGGGGCTCAAGGGGAAGATCGTGCAGTCGGTCTCCATGGGCTACCTCTCCGGACGCATCGCGCAAGCCTATGGGCTCCCCTTCGAGGAGCTCCCGGTAGGATTCAAGCACGTGGGCGAGCAGATCGCCCTGGGAGAGGCGGCCATGGGCGGCGAGGAGTCCGGCGGCTACGCCTGGAAAGGCGGCCTGCCCGAGCGCGACGGCCTGCTCACCGGCCTGCTCATGCTCGAGATCTGCGCCAAGCTCAAGAAGACCCCCTCCCAGCTCTGGGAGGCCATCGAGAAGAAGTACGGCAAATCCTCCTTCCGGCGGGTGGATTTCCACGTCTCCAAGCCCGTGGCCGACAAGGCCGTCTTCACGGCCAAGATCCAGAAGAAGCTCCCCCAGAAGCTCGCCGGCACGCCGATCAAGACCGTGCTGAGCCTCGACGGCATCAAGGTCATCCTGCAGGACGACCATTGGCTGCTCATGCGCCCCTCGGGGACCGAACCCCTCATCCGCACCTACGCCGAGTCGGATTCGGCCCAAAAAACGCAGACCCTGCTGGAGGCCGCCGCGAAATGGGTCAACGCACATATATAAAATTGGTATATTACCCGCGGCGCACGAAGTGCGCTGCGCGTTTTCATGGTCGCGCCCCATGGGTGCATCCATTCTTAGCGTGCAGCGACTTTCGTCGCTGTGTATAGAACCCCCGGAGGGAGCCCATCTATGAATAGGCAAGGACGCTACTATTTCACCTCAGAATCCGTGACCGAAGGACACCCGGACAAGGTCTGCGACCAGGTCTCGGACGCGGTTCTCGACTCGGTGCTCCAGGACGACCCCATGGGCCGCGTGGCCTGCGAGACCTTCTGCAGCCGCGGAGTGGTCATCGTGGGCGGCGAGATCACCACCAAGACCTTCGTCGACGTCGACAATCTCGTGCGCAGAGTCATCACCGAGATCGGCTACGACGACCTCAAGTACGGCTTCGCCGCCCAGCTCCTTGCCGTCTTCAATAACATCGGGCGCCAGTCCCCGGACATCGCGCAGGGTGTCGACACCGGCGGCGCGGGCGATCAGGGCATGATGTTCGGCTACGCCGTCCGCGAGACCCCGGAGCTCATGCCCCTGCCCATCATGCTCGCCCACAAGCTCACGCGCCGGCTCGCCGAGGCGCGCCGGTCCAAGACGCTCCCTTATCTCGGCCCCGACGGCAAGAGCCAGGTCACCGTCGAGTACGGCGATGACGGCGTCACGCCCGCGCGCATCGAGACGGTCGTCGTGTCGACGCAGCACGCGGAAGAGGTGAAGTACAAGACGCTCAAGGAGGCGATCATC